>JAZNEM010000216.1:0-3554 GCA_045588595.1 Eubacteriales bacterium | reverse complement strand
TCAAGCTCGTTAAAGCGGATAAGCTCACCCGCATCTTTGGGTAGAAATCCCTTTGAGAGCAATCTGTTAAACTCCTCACGTACACCGTTTTTACGAGCGTTTGAAAAGTCGCAGAACTGTAAGAAAAGGTGAGTCGCCGTTCCTCTGTCGGTAGCCTTTTTGCGCCCCATTGCACCCTCGCGGAAAAAGTCGGGGATAGCCGTCTTTTTTTCTTTAACGAGGTCAATAGAAGTATCATTTTCGTCAAGAACGTCGGGTGAGAGATGAGATACCGATATCTTCGCGGGTACGCGCTTTAGCTCCTTGTATTCGTATTCAAACGAGAATTTTTCCTCAAGAAGAGCAAAAAGCTTTTCGTCAGGAGTAATATCCGATAAGTCGCCCTTATCTAAAACAGGTTTGTTTTCGACCTCTGTCAAAGAAGGCTCGCTCATAAGCTCTTCAGTCGGCATAGGAAGCGCATGGAAATTAAGCTCGTAAAAATCATTTTCTTTCGATGCCGAAAGCGCGGTAAGTATCCACTGCAAATAAGAGTTACACGAAAGCAGAGAATAGCGAGAAGGCAAAAACGCGGTAGTATTTGCCGTTGCAAGCATTTTTTCTTCATTCGTTCCCGTTGCCGTGATATATAGGCGTTCTCTTGCGCGTGTCATGGCAACGTAAAGGATACGCATTTCTTCTTCAAGCTCGGAAACTCTCTTCCTTGCAAATATAGCCTTTCTCAAGGGAGTGTTAATAGTCGCAAAGCTCGAACCGTCCGAAAGCTTCAGCGCAAGTCCGACGTGCGAATCAAATACGAGGCTTTCATTGCTTGACGGATCGGTAAAGCGTTTTGAACAACCGAAAAGGAAGCAAACTGGGAACTCAAGACCTTTTGAATGGTGAGAAGTAATAAGAACGACCTGATCTTCGGAAAGCGCCTTTTCGGGCGCATCTATCTTTCGGCCCTCCTCCATCATCGTGTTTATAAAATCGATAAATCCACCAAGTCCCTTGAAAGAGCCGTTTTCAAATTTTCTTGCGTATTCGTAAAGCAATAGCAGATTTCCGCCGTTACCCTCACTCTGATTTGACTCAAGTCCCGATGCGATAACGCGTTCACAGTCAAGTATAGCACGCAGCAATCTGTCTGTAGGCATAGAAGCCGCTTGGTCGCGCCATTCTTCAAGCAGATCGAGGAAGTCGCGGCATTTTTGGGCAAGAGCATCATTCTTTTCTGAAAATACGAGCAGAGAATCATAAAGCGATAGAGAAGTATCGGAGCACGCGCGTATAGTTATCATCTCTTCAAGCGTGAACTCAAATATAGGAGAGCGCAGAGCACCCGCAAGATAGATATCTCTGTGAGGATTGTCTATCGCATTGAGGAGACAAATCATCATCATTACGTCGGGGTCTGCAAAATATCTGTCCTCCTCACTGCTTGAGGTCTTGATACCAAGAGCATTAAGCTCGCGCGTAAGGATCTCTTGCGGAGCGTGCTTTCGCGAAAGTACAGCGATATCGCAAGGACGTATCTTTTTGCCGTTCGCGAGTGTTTCGCATTCAAGCAGTCTTTTTATCTCGGCGGCAATGAATTTTGCCTCGTACTCGTCGTTGCTAAAAAACAGACTTGGGTCTATATTTGCAGTGCCTTTTTTTATCTGCGCGGCAGTCGGTTTTTTCGGAGGTATTATAACGTCAACTTGTACGAGAGGGGATACGTAATCTTCACTTGGTATAGGTTTTCCAAAGCCAAGATCGTCCTTTTTTGTGTATCCGAGATTATCCCCGCAATGCGTGAAAAGATAGGAACAAACGGCATTTGTAAAGTCTATTATATTCTTGTCACAACGGAAATTCGAGGACATAAATATAGACGCGCTGTCGCTATCGCCAGCTTCTTTTGAATGAAGATCGGGAAAAGCCTCTCTGTATTCCGCAAACAGTAAAGGTTCTGCACCGCGGAAACCGTAAATGCTTTGCTTTATATCACCGACCATAAATCGATTATCCTTTTTCGCTATAGAAGAAAAGATAAGGTCTTGAACCCTGTCAACGTCTTGATATTCATCGATATATATGTCGGTGTAACGCTCGGCATAGGCTTTTGCCACCTGCGTAGGCTCTCCATTTTCATCAACAAGGAGCTTCAGCGCATATCTTCTGACGTCAGAAAAGGTCATATAGTTGCGACGCTTTTTCTCCTCGTCCATGCGTCGCTCAAATTCGTCGAGCAAGCGGTAGATTATCATAGTATATCTTGCTGTATCAGCCATCGCGCGATTGACGGATTCGGGCGGTGTAGCAAATGACGAGGAATAAAGAGCCTTTATATCGGCATTTATATCGGTGCGTATAGCCTTGTAGTATCCCATTTCCTCGCTGTCATCGAATTTCTTCTTGCCTTTTGGTAAAGCAGGGAATACGTAAGAATCAAGATGCTCACGGCAAGCACTATAACCTCCGTTTTCAAGCAAGAGAAGTTCTAAAAGCTTTTTGCAGTACGAGAGAAGCTCGTCAAAAGCTCCGTAATAATAAGCGGTAAAGTCCGCAGAGGTTTCTATGTGTTCAATTGCAGAGGAGAGTCCGTTTACTGCGTGATTTGCAAAATCGATAGCATCGTCGCGTATTATCTTACCGATATCAGAAGCAAAGAAATCTTTTTTTGAATCTATCAGGAGCTGTTCGGCAAAATTTTTAAGATAGACTATCCCCTCGGGAATATTCGTACATTTTGTTGAAAGGGATATAAAGACCGCGTTTACGTTGTCCATCGAGCGCGCACCGCCAAAGCATTCTACAAGCCTTGGAAACTCGGGTTCTATTTCATAGAAATAGTCAACGACGTCCGACATAACAGAGCTTGCAAGCAAAGCGTCCTCCGCACCGTCAGCGATCCTGAAATTCGGGGATATTCCGAGATATGAGAAATTCGTTCTTATAAGGTCGATATAAAAGGCGTCTATCGTGCATATCTGCGCGCTTGCAAGCTTTAATATCTGCGAGTTCAGATGCTTGCTTGATGGATTTTTAGCAAGCTCATCTGTAAGAGCAGCGGATATTCGCGAGCGCAATTCGGCGGCAGCGGCTCTCGTAAAGGTTACGATGAGCATTTTGCCGATGTCGGAGGGGGATTTTTCATTAGTCAAGGAATTTATGATTCGTTGCGTAAGAGTTGCTGTCTTTCCCGAGCCTGCTGCGGCGCTGACGAGTAGAGTTTTATCTCTTGAAGTTATAGCTTGTAGCTGTGCCTGTGTCCATTCAGTTGCCATCGCTTTCTTCTCCTTTCCCGTCAATTCTTCGACATATTGGTCTTGCGGTGCAATATTTGCAAGGATCTATACCGCCGCTTATTTTAGGATCGCAGTCTGCGATGCCGTCGTATATCTTATGGGCGATATCCACAAGAGTACCCTTGATCTCAGCGCCGAGCGTATCAAAGTCCTCGGAGCTGATCAGGGATTTGCCCGTGGGCTTTCCGTCTTTGCCCTTGGTAACACCAAGTAAAAGCTCTTTTTTGGATGAACGGCTTACGGCGTTAAGTATCTTTTCGTCGTCAATTAAAATACCGT
>JAZNEM010000215.1:0-1887 GCA_045588595.1 Eubacteriales bacterium | reverse complement strand
TTTTTGAGGGAGTTTGAGGGAACTTTTTTTCAAAAAAGTTTCCTCATCGCGTCCCCCCGACTAACCGCAATTTGTCAATTTTCAACTTTCAACTTACAAAAGCAATATGGCAAGAGCCAACGATGCGCAGACGCAGACCGTACCGTTCCTTTTTTTCTTTGACGGCAGGACGGAAAGGAGTGCTTTTCTATGTTCCTCAAGCAAAGCAAGATAATAATCGCACGCGCGAAGCTGCTCTGTGCGATATCCCCGTCCGAACTCCGAGGCAAACGCGCAAAATATCTTATACGCATCCTTGTCACTCACGTTTATTGAATCGATAAACGTGCCAAGGCTTGTCGGCACTCCCCTTTTTTCGTATCCGCACCGCAAAAGAACTTCTTTCTCACAAAGCGCGATTATCTCACCGATAGGCAAAGAAAAGCACTCTATCTGCACTCTTGTAAACCTTATAAACGAAATAAATCCCTCGGTCTGCGAAAGCGACATTGAAGCCGACGCGTTTATCATACGAGCGGTAAATGCACCGCTAAACGTGAGCAATAACGCCCCCGCAAGTCTTAATACGATCATTCGCTTCCTCCCAAGTATTGACGGCATATCGGTAATCCTCACCAAAGCCTCGCCGAGAGATACCGACGTATCGGCAAAACACACGAGACTCGTGAAGCGTTCTTATCTGCGGACGCCGCAAGAGCGAATCGATATCCCCCGAGTGCGCCGTTGCAATAAATGGCACACCGTTGTTTTGTGCCGCGACAATAGCCTTTGCCTCCTCCGAGTCTCCTATCTCGTCGCAGATAATGACCTCTGCGCTGAGTGTCCGAGCCGCTATCTCAATGCCCACGGGCTTCGGATATCCCGAAAGAATATCGATGCAGAGCCTTTGCGAATCAAGAAAAGGCGCTATCTCACCTCGCGTGTCGATAACGGCAACACGGAGCGGAGCTGACCCCGAGGCAAGTCTTTGCGCCACGTTGCGCAAAAGCGTGGTCTTGCCTATCCTTGGAGGTGAATACACGAGGACTCCGCCATCCGCTCTTACCGATGAAAAAATATCACTCACGGCAAGTCCGACACGCTCATGCCTTGCGGGTATCCTGAAATTCAGACCTGAAACAGAGTAAACACCGATGATTTTCCCACCCTCTACCGCCGCTCTGCCGCAAAGTCCTACACGCACTCCGTTTTCAAGAGTCAGATATCCCTTGCATATCTCCTCGCTGTGCGCGTAAAGTGAGCCGTCGCAAAGCTCCTGCATGATAGAATCTATCTCAAGGCGATCGATAACGCTCTCAAGCATAACGTTGCCGCTAAAAAGAGTTATAGATGCCGCCTTGCCGCACCGTATGCGAACCTCCTCGATGGCTTCGTTGGGCGCAAGGCGGTCTTCTGCACGCCTCAATTCCTCACGCAATCTGTATGGGAGCATCTTCATGACGTTTTCGGGGATCTTTTCGCGCACAGAGTGACTTGCGTACTTGTTTATTATCGTCGCCATTGCACTCCTCCTCGCATATTTTTGTGACGGCTCGTTCGCCTTGTCCGCTTTTCTCTTCTGTCAAATTCTATGCGGCAGTTCAAGAGGATATGACTTCAAATTTTGATTTGTCGGGGACGCGGGGGACGCGATTTTCCGCTTTTTTGAAAAAAAGCTTGGCAAAAAACTTCCTGAAAAGGATTTATCGTGTAGCCGTTTTGTGTATTCAAATTTTGATTTATCGGTGGGGTTGATAAATACAAAATCAAATGAAACGGCTACGCAATAACGCAAAAATTTAACCCAAACACCGTAGGGGCGAACTTTGTTCGCCCGCGGGAGACCACACAGCAACAGAGTTGCTTGCTAAGTCCGCTTGCGGACTTGAGGTCTCCCCTACGGAGTTC
>JAZNEM010000214.1:0-12310 GCA_045588595.1 Eubacteriales bacterium | reverse complement strand
TACTCGTCACGCTGTCGGGAATAGTTACGCTCGTAAGGCTTGTGCAACCCGAGAACGCATCATCGCCAATACTCGTCACGCTGTCGGGGATAGTTACGCTCGTAAGGCTTGTGTAATAATAGAACGCCTCTTCGCCGATTGCTTTAACAGGGATTCCATTATACGTTGATGGAATAACTATGCTCGTATCGGTACACGTACCAATTCCCGTAACAATATAATACGTACCGTCGTCGCTAAGAGTAAGTTCCAAGCCTTCACTTGATATCTCAATTGTTGTATCGTTTTCAGTATTTTTGCCGTTATTGCTTGAACCGCCGATCGATGTACTGTTTGAATCAGCAGGTGAATTTCCACTTTGTGAACCGCCTGAATTATTTCCGCATGAATACAGCAGTGTAGTCGCAAAGAGTAAAAGTACGATAAAAGCTATCAGAGTTTTTTTCATTGTGTTTCTCCCTTAAATATAAAAAGTGCGGCAGTCAAAGCTGCCGCACAAAAAACACGTCAGCTCCAATTGTCGCCAAACAAAACCTTTTACAACTCGCAATGCGTGCAAAAGAAGAGCATCTGTATTTTTATCGAAAAAATAAAAATACACACACTGCGAGTATAGTTGTAATTTATTCGGTTTTGTTTGGCACTTTCAATTATATCACAATATTACAAAAATGTAAAGACTTTTTGAGTGATTTAAATATGATTTTTTATATTTATACAAACTAATTTTCATTAAAACCCGCAAAATTTCAAAAAAGACTTGACAAGTGCGTTTGTTTTGCGTATAATATTTGTATATAAAACCGATGATTAAGAAGAGTAACTGATCGATTCGGATACAGAGAGTCGCCGTTCGGTGCAAGGCGATTCCGATATTTCAGCGAATGGACTTATGAGGGCGGTCGAACCCACTTGGATTCAAGTGGCAGTAGCAACCGACGGTGACCGAAGCCGTTATATTTCGGAGTCATTACAGATGACGCAGAGTGGGTGCGAAAGCATCAATTCGGGTGGTACCGCAGGTTTATTCTCCTGTCCCAGAAATCTTGGGGCAGGTTTTTTGTTTGGAGGAAAAACGGTATGTTTACAATGTCAAAGCGATGGCGAGGCTCGTTATAAATTAAATATATAAAAGATAATAGATAAAAAAGAAAAGATAAAAAGGAGAAATAAAATGAAATTAAACGGTGTTGATTTTGATACTTATTTTAACAATTATCCCGACAAGGACGGATATTTCGGAAAATACGGCGGAGTATATATAGACGACAAGCTCAAAGCGGGTATGGCAGAGATAAGCGAGGCTTATTATTCTATCTGCCAGTCAAGTAAATTTATCGCGGAGCTGCGTAGAATAAGAAAGGAATTTCAGGGCAGACCTACTCCCGTTACCCACCTTGAAAGACTTTCTGACGCTCTTGGCGGCAAGGTACAGCTTTACGCAAAGCGCGAGGACTTGAACCATTCGGGAGCGCATAAGCTCAATCACTGCATGGGTGAGGCTCTTCTCGCAAAATACATGGGTAAGAAAAAGGTCATAGCAGAGACGGGAGCGGGTCAGCACGGAGTTGCTCTTGCAACCGCGGCGGCTTACTTCGGACTTGAGTGCGACATATATATGGGCTCTGTCGATATCAAGAAGCAAGCTCCAAACGTAGCGCGTATGAAGATACTCGGCGCAAACGTTATAGAGGTAACCCACGGTCTGAAAACTCTTAAAGAAGCGGTTGACGCGGCATTCGACGCATATAGCAAGGAATACAAGGATTCTATCTACTGTATAGGCTCTGTTTTAGGCCCTCATCCTTTTCCGATGATTGTACGCGACTTCCAGAGCGTAGTCGGTATAGAGGCAAGAGAGCAGTTTATCGAAATGACGGGACATTTGCCGAGCGCAATAGTAGCATGCGTAGGCGGCGGTTCTAACGCGGCAGGACTCTTTGCGGGATTCTTGAACGACCCCGTTGATATTTACGGTATCGAGCCTCTCGGCAGAGGTCCAAAGCTTGGCGACCATGCGGCAAGCCTTAAATACGGAACAGAGGGCATCATGCACGGCTTTAACAGCATAATGCTTAAGGACGAGAACGGTGAACCCGCACCCGTATATTCGGTAGCGAGCGGACTTGACTATCCCTCCTCAGGCCCTGAGCATGCATTCTTGCAGGAGATAGGCAGAGTAAAATACGACGTTATCGATGATGAAGAGACGATCGACGCGTTCTTCAAACTTTCACGCCTTGAGGGAATTATCCCCGCGATCGAAAGCTCCCACGCTGTCGCATACGGCATGAAGCTTGCAAAGTCCATGGAGCATGGCTCTGTTCTTATCAACCTCTCCGGCAGAGGCGATAAGGATATGGATTACATTATAGAGAATTACGGTATAAGATAAAATAAGAGTGTTTACAAAACTCGGCAGAGATATTGATTCTCTGCCGAGTTTGTGATATAATGTGATCGAGGTGGTTTAATGATCATTTTAAGAAATTTTATTAAAGAGGACGCTTTGAATTTGCAAAAAATCATTTATTCAAAATTATCTATTGAAGAAATTGAAGATTTGATTTGCGAATGGAATCGAAAACAAGTAAACAACAAGTATTTTGAAATGTTTGCGATTTTATTCGATAAAAAAATAGTTGGAATGATATCTCTATACCAACATTCAACCGAGGTTATATCAATAGGACCGGAAATCTTTGAAGCATATAGACAAAAAGGCTTTGCAAAAGAAGCTATGATAAGTGCTTGTGATATATCAAAAAGAAAGGGGTACAAGATCGTTTTCCAACAAATCCGAATCAACAACAAGGCAAGTATTGCACTACACGCTTCACTCGGATTTGAAACAAGTGGATTGATCTATACTAATTCAAAAGGAAAGCAAGTCGCCATATATTTAAAATCTTTGGTATAATAAAAAGCATACAATCACAAATACGTGATTGTATGCTTTTTTGTTTATTTATCCTTTTTTAACGACTTTCTCGTCCCGTCGGGATATTGAATGACCGTGTTATCAAGCATACCGCCAAACGAAAGGCGTATCTCCGCGATATATTCTTCGCGGAGAGCCTTTTGCTCGGCTAATTCAGCCTCGGTAAGAGGCTCGACCTTGGATTTTCTCGCAAGCTCGTTTATTCTGTCAATCTTAGCTCTTTCCATTTATAACACCTTATGCGCGGAGTGAAAGACCAAGCTCTTTTTCAAGAGTTGCAAGGATCTTTGCTGCCGTCTTGTCAGCTTCTTCAACGGTGAGCGTACGGTCAGCGGCGCGAAGAACAACACGCAAGGAAACAGACTTCTTGTTCTCACCAACCTGATGACCTCTGTAAATGTCAAACAAAGATACGCTTTCAACGAGCTTTCCGCCCGCGCGGCTCATGGTAGACTGGATAGTTCCAACCTCAAGAGATTCGTCGCAAACGAAAGAGAAGTCACGTGTGGTAGCGGGGAACTTGGGCAGAGGAGTGTAGAGCTTTTGACCGTTCATCATATCGAATATCGCGTCAAAATCAAGCTCTGCGGCATATACGGGTGTATCAACACCGTAATTTGCAAGAGTAAGCGGGTGAATCTGTCCAAAAGTTCCGATCGCTTTTTCATTTGCGTATATAACAGCGCAACGACCGGGGTGATAAGAAGGATCTGTAGTTACCGCCTTGTATTCGATATTTTTAATATCAGCAAGCTTAAGAATATTCTCGCAAACACCCTTCAAGGTGTAGAAATCACAATCTCCGTACATTCCGATAGAAATGACTTTGTTTTCATTCGGAAGCTTGTCGGAAGTTGTGGGGATATAGACCGTCGCGATCTCGAACAGTCTTACATTTTCATTGTTGAAATTGTAGTTTCTCGTAATAACTTCCATCATAGAGGGCAGAGAAGTAGTTCTCATAACACTCGTATCCTCTCCAAGAGGATTGGAAATAACCACGGAGTTACGCAGAACACTGTCTTCAGGAAGACGGATCTTATCGTAGTACTTGGGGCTGATAAACGAG
This sequence comes from Eubacteriales bacterium, assembly GCA_045588595.1. Lineage (GTDB taxonomy): Bacteria > Bacillota > Clostridia > Oscillospirales > CAG-272 > HGM12713. Next base: position 8,300 of record JAZNEM010000214.1, on the reverse strand, counting down.
AATGTCTGAATCTGATCCAAGCCCATTCCGCACATAGCATGCTCAACGTCGACCTCAAACTGTTGCTTTGCGGTACGTCCGCCCTGTGTAGTCTCTCCTTTTATCTTGCTTGAAGTTATATTGTTGTAGCCGTAGATTCTCGCGATCTCCTCCGCAACATCGTTCATGCAACCGATGTCCGCACGGAACGAGGGCGCGATTATATTATCTCCGTCGATCTTGAAATCAAGAGTCGTAAGGATCTTTTTCATTTCCTCTGCTGAAACGTCAGTTCCAAGGAAACCGTTTATAACGTTTACGTCAAGAGGAAGAACAGTAGGTTCTTTCTTATCGGGGTAAACGTCGATCATCTCGTTTACGACCTCACCCGCTCCGAGCAATTCAACAAGCTCGCAAGCGCGTTCAAGACCAACGTAGCAGTTTTCGGGGTCAAGACCTTTTTCAAATCTCGAAGAGCTTTCGGTACGCATACCGTTCTTCTTTGCGGTAACACGAACAGAAGATCCAAGGAAGCAAGCTGATTCAAAAACAACGGTCTTTGTCGTATCCTCGATCTCACTGTTAGCTCCGCCCATAACGCCCGCAAGAGCGACAGCCTTGCTTGCGTCCGCAATAACGAGCATCGAGTTATCGAGCGTATGATCCTGATCGTCAAGAGATTTGAATATCTCACCGTCATTCGCACGGCGAACGACGATAGAAGAACCGTCAAGACAGGTGTAATCAAAAGCGTGCATGGGCTGACCGTATTCAAGCATTACATAGTTCGTAATGTCAACGATATTGTTGATAGGACGAACACCGCTTGCACGAAGGCGCATACGAAGCCACAAGGGAGACGGCTCTATCTTTACGTTCTTAACGACTCTTGCCATATAGCGCTGGCAAAGGTCGGGGGCATCTATTTTAACCGAAAGATAATTTCCTATCTTGTCACCGTCATTTGCGCATTTTACAGAGGGAGTGCGTTCCTTGTACTCGCGTCCAAAGGAAACGGCTGTCTCTCTTGCAAGACCCGTAACGGAGAGGCAGTCGGGACGGTTTGATGTGATCTCAAACTCAACAACGGTATCGCGAAGCATAAGTGCGTCGCGGATATCCATGCCTATCTTGTCCGCATACTCCTCGTCGAGTATAAGGATACCGTTGGGCTCTTTGCCGGGCATATCGTGCTCTGTGAGGTTAAGCTCACCCATAGAGCAGAGCATACCGTCGGACTGAACTCCGCGGAGCTTGCCCGATTTGATAACAACGTCACCTGGAAGTTTTGCCACGGGAATAGCCGCGGGAACGATAGCACCTTCAAAAACGTTTTGAGCACCGGTAACTATCTGAACGGTCTTTTCACCGATATCTACCTGACATATCTGGAGGTGGTCACTGTTTTCGTGAGGCTTAATCTCGGTAATGCGAGCAACAACTACGTTCTCAATGTCCTCGGCGAGTATTTCATATCCTTCGACCTTTGAACCTGTGTCGGTCATACGGTCGCAATAATTTTTTACGTCAATATCTGAAACGTCAACATAATCAGATAACCAATTTTTTGATAAATTCATCTGTTTTTCTCCTTATCAAAATTAGAATTGATCCAAGAAACGAATGTCGTTTTCGTACAAAAGACGCATGTCGTCAATACCGTATTGTTTCATCGCAACACGCTCAACGCCAAGACCAAACGCAAATCCGCTGTAAACGTTAGGATCTATTCCGCAGTTTTCAAGAACGAACGGGTGAACCATACCTGCACTAAGTATTTCTATCCAACCCTCATTTTTACAAACTCGGCAACCCTTTCCACCGCAAACGAAGCAAGAAACGTCAACCTCGGCAGATGGCTCGGTGAATGGGAAGTGGTGAGGGCGGAAACGCAAGCGCGCATCCTCTCCAAAGAGCGTTTTTGCAAAGGTCTCAAGCATACCCTTGAGGTCACCCATGGTTATACCTTTATCGACAACAAGACCTTCGATCTGATGGAACAAAGGCGAATGTGTAGAGTCAACGGCATCGGAACGGTAAACGCGACCAGGTGAGATAATGCGTATCGGGGGCTTCTGCTTCTCCATAGTTCTTACCTGAACAGGCGAGGTCTGTGAACGGAGAAGAATATTGTCGGTAATATAAAACGTATCCTGTGTGTCTCTTGCGGGGTGATTCTCGGGAATGTTGAGTGCTTGGAAGTTGTAGTAATCGTACTCAACTTCAGGTCCTTCAACGATAGAGAATCCCATACCTATAAAGATATCCTCAATATTTCTTTGAATTTGAGTAAGAGGATGAAGATGTCCCATTCTCGCCGCTTTAGCGGGGAAGGTAACGTCTATTTTTTCTTCCTCAAGCTTCTTTTGAAGAAGCTTTTCTTTTTCTTCCTTAACCTTTTCTCCAAGAGCCTTTTCGATATCTGCTCTGACTTCATTTGCGATCTGACCGACAATGGGGCGTTCCTCGGCGGTTAAAGCTCCCATACCGCGCAATACGGCAGTAAGCTCTCCTTTTTTTCCAAGATAATGAATACGGATCTGCTCAAGATCTGCGCCCTCGGTCGCAATAGCCAAAAGCGCTTCTTCTCTGATTTTTTGAAGCTTTTCTTTCATTTTCTTTCCTTTCATATATGTTTGGCGGTAGGCAAAAAATAAAACCCTATCCTAAACAAAACGTTAGGACGGGGCATTAACTCCGCGGTACCACCTAATTTTCGGCTACAAAGCCAACACTTTGACGACGTATAACGGTGTCTGCCGTATCCCGCTACTAAAGTTCACAGGATCTGCTCCGAAGCGAAACGCAAATCCTTTCTACCGACGTTGCTCACAGCCAAGGCAACGCTCTCTGAAACGGTAAATGAAAAAGACGCAAACTTCATCAATGCATTTACCTATGTATTATATCACATTTTATTTATAATTGCAAGAAGTTTTTTAAATAATTTTTGCTTTTTTTGAAAAAATAATAATGTTATATGATATTATCATAAAAACGGATACCGCATTTGCGGTATCCGTTTGAAAGTTTAAATTATTCTTGCTCTTCAACAGGGATATACTTGATGTAATCCTTGAGCTTGGTCTTTGTGAAGATGGGAGTTCCGTAATAGGTGAACTTTATCTTCGAAAGCTCTTTGCTTGTAAGAGTTGCGTTCTGGTTGAATATGATAGGAATAATGGGAAGATCGTTCATAAGGATCTGCTCTGCCTCATGCAACAAGGTTGCTCGCTTAGAAGCATCCTTTTCTGCGAAAGCAGCTTCGATCTTTGCGTTATATTCTTCGCTGTTGTAGCCCGACTTGTGAGTGGGGATCTTGAATTCGATACTGTTGTCATTAGTAGCCGCGCCGCCCGTGTAGCCCTTTGCTAAAGGAGCAAGCATCGAGAAAGCGTCAGCGGAGAGAGCAGTGTAATCAATAGCAGCAACCTCATATTTTCCGGCTCTGTAGCTCTCGTAGAAGATATCGTCCTTAACACCCCCGATAGCCTCGTTGGTCGTGAGAAGGATATCCTTATTTGCAATAACGTCTATTTTGTTGAGAGCAACGTGGAAACCAAGGTCGGTCCAAGCTTGCTGAACCATCTCTGCGATCTTAACGTGAACATCATCATAAGCGGGAACAGATATAGCAAACATGTAGTCGCCTGCATTTACACCTGCGGAAGAGAGAAGAGACTTAGCTTCGTCAATGTTAGCGCTTGCAGCGAGAATATTTCCGCCAACCTCACGGAAGGAAGTCTTCTTCGAGTTGGAGTCAAATACGGGAGCAGGGATCAATCCGCCTGCAGCTTTTGCGAATACAACTGCATCTGCGATAGCCTGACGGTCAATAGCAAGAGAAAGAGCCTTGCGAACTTCGGCCTTAGCAAATATCTTTTCGCCTGCTTCACCTTCAACGAGAGTGTCATCGTAAACGCAAGTGTTTGCCTTCAATGCCTCAAAGCCAGCCGCATTGTACTTGCGAACAACTGCGTTCTGATTGAGAACGTATGTATGAGTGCTGAGCGCATCTGTAACAGTAGCCTGATCCTTCCATTCACCGCGGAGAGAGAGCGGAATATCACCTACGTAGAAGATCTTTCCTTCGTTGTAAGCAGCCTTGATCTCTTCATCGGTCATGGTGTAGTCAACTATCAAGCGGTAAGGCGTAACAGCCTCATCGATAGGATCGTTAGCTATATCGCGATAGTAGTAAGAGTTTCTTTCAAGTGTAAGACCTGCATCCTCGGGATCGTAGGATACCGCACGGAGACGGAACGGACCGCTCGTAACCATGGTAGAAGGCTTTTTCGCCCAGTCTATCTCATATTGCGCACGCTTGATGATATCCTCACGGATAGGAGCGAGAGCATAAGAGGTCAAGTTAATGAGGAACTGGTCGTAGTCGATAGGTCCATTGAAGAATATTTCTATCTGAGTTTCGTTAAGCGCATATATACGAACGTCGTCGATAGACATTTCACCTTCTTTAGCTTCGCGTGCATATTTGATATCAAACAAGAGAGAAGCAGCATCGAAGGAGTTAGAAACGTCAAGAATACGCTTCCATGCATAAACAACGTCGTTAGCCGTTACGGCAACACCATCGGTCCATGCGGTGTCATTAAGGGTAATGACCATCTTGTATTCCTGAGCCTTTTCGTCCTCGACTATCTTGTAGTCTTTTGCAAGAGATTTTTGAACCTTGCCGTTTTCTCCAAGAACAAACAGGTTGTCAAACATAAGGCTGACGATCTTGAGAGCCGCTTCGTTGCCATAAGCGTGAGCGGGGTCAAAGTTATAGATCATGTCGTTGATGTACATGTAGATGTACGCGCCATTGTCTTCGTTTTCTTCATCTTTTTTCGAGCAGCCTACGAAAACAGTTGCCAACATAACGAGACAAAGCAGAAGTGAAAGAATTTTTTTCATCATTATATCAAAACCTCCTATGGTTTGAAAAACTGTGATACCGTTACAGGTATTTTACTCTACACATTATACCATTTTTTTATCACAAAATCAATGTTAAACATAGCAAGATTTTCACTTTTGGTTATATGCACAATAATGTGCAAAAAAGCTTGTTAAATTTGACCATAAAAAATCACAAAAAAGGGGATTCTATGAAAGAATACATTCGTTCTGATCTTTTTGAAGAGACTTTTTTTGCCAATTTTGGCAAAGCACAGCCTCTTACGCGTCTGCCCGCATTTGAAAACGAAGTTTTCAGACTTTACCGATATCGTGCCGAGGAGAAAGAAAACGCAGAAAGCTATGGTTATCCAAAGGGGAATTATGCTACCTTTTTTTCTGACGATATACTAACTCTTTCGGATAGAGATTTTGATATCCTTACCTTTGCGGTTGCCCGCGAGTTAAAAGCATTGATGCGATCAAATGTTAAAAATCTGGATTCCGTAATGATAATAGGACTCGGAAATCCGTCTCTTACCTCGGATTCACTCGGAGCAAAAACGGTTGAAAAAATAAGTCTGTCAAATGAGAACGATAAAAAGCCCCGCGTTTTCGCTTTTTCGACAGGAGTATCTTCCGTAACGGGAATAGAGACGTCAGAGCATATAAAAGGCTTGGCTATCGCCTGCCACCCAAGTATTATATTAGCGATAGATTCTTTAGCCGCAAGAAACAGAAAAAGGCTGTATTCTACAGTGCAGATATCCGACGCGGGTATTACACCCGGCGCGGGAATAGGGAATCACCGTTCACCGATAAAAAAGGAGACGATTGGCATTCCTGTTATTTCGATAGGAATTCCAACGGTAATATCGTTATCAACGCTTATTTGCGATACGCTAAAGGACGCTGGAATAAAAAGCATATCAAAAGAGCTGAAAGCTACGCTTGATTCTGATAAAGGCTTTTTTGTTACCTCGGGATATTGCGATATAGAGATAAAGTGCGCATCAATTATGCTTTCAAAAGCTATCGAACTTGCGTGCTTTGAGAATATATAATCTTTTTTGCGAATATGCTTATAATAAATATTTACAAGGAGGTAAGAAGCTTTATGAACTTATTTAACAGAAAAATAAAAAAAGAGCTTCCGCAAAGTAAAGAGATCCCCAAAATAAGCGATGGGAAATATGATTATGAAACGGTGCGTATAGATGAAATAAAAATAAAAAAGATAAAAAAGATAGCATCACTCTATTTTTTTACGGCAGCGATGCTTGTTTTAACCATCATTATTATATGGTCATCGGGAAGCGTAAGCCCATACGCCTTGAGTACAAAGACTTTTTTTGGCAGAGGTGCGGAGAAGATAGTGAGATTTGTAACGAAAGGAGATTTTCTTTGCTTTTCTGTGTCTGACGATACCGGTAATAGAGGTGATAATGGCGTAGGAAATAATACGGATAACGGAGTGTATCTTCCTGCTATAAAGGACGATACATTACATACAGATCCTTCATCACCGTCAGACGATACAGAAAATAACAAGATTCCCCATTCTTCCAAAGAAGATATCTATTTTTTTGATCGCAATTTAGTTCCAAAAGGAGAGACCGCCATAATTCCAATGGACTTATCTTTGACCTCTTACGGTGCGGAATATATCAATAATTCAACGGGATATTCTCCCGATACGGCAAAGCTTCTTGCGGCTGATCTAAAGGACAATATAAATATCGAATATCTCGCTTCAAGCGGAGCTCCTGTCGTGCTTATAGTTCACACTCACGCTACCGAGGGATATAGTGCGGACGGTGCGATATCGTATCTTGAATCGGGGGGGGAATACGCAAGGACCGACGATATAAAAAACAATGTCGTTGCTGTTGGAAAGGTGCTTGCGGACGAGTTAAATAAAGCGGGGATATCAACGATACACAGTACGGTCTTGCATGATTCGGTACAATATAAGGATTCGTACGCGCGCTCGGAGGAGACCATAAGACAATATCTTGAAAAATATCCGTCAATACGTCTCGTCATAGATCTTCACAGAGACGCGATAGTAAGGTCAAACGGAGACCTCGTGCGCCCGGTTGCTCTTTCGAACGGTGAAGCGGCGGCACAGGTCATGTGTGTTGTAGGAAGCGATTGGGGAGGGCAGAAGTGTGCGAATTGGGAGGGGAATCTCTCTCTTGCGCTAAAGCTTCGCGAGAGACTCAACGCAACCACGCAAGGAATATGCCGCCCACCATATCTGAAGTCCTCAACGTATAATCAAGAGCTTTCACCATACTCTCTTTTGCTTGAAATGGGAGCGAGCGGAAATAGTTTAGAGGAGGCAAAACGCTCGGCAAAGCTCGTCGCAAACGCACTTTGGGACTTAATAAAAGAAATTTGATAAAATTCAACAAAAATATTGCCGATTTCGGAAAATTTTATCAAAAACCTCTTTACAAATCTTTTGTTGTGTGATATAATTATTCCATAAAAGGAATTTGTGGAGGGCGTGATGAACTATATAGACAGAATAAAAAAGCTGAAGAGCGAGCGAAAGATAACAAATGATAAATTATCGGAGCTTACGGGAATACCTCTCGGTACTTTAAGTAAGCTTTTAGCGGGCATGAACGATTCACCGAAATTATCTAATATGATAGCTATCGCAAACGCTTTGGATTGCTCTCTTGATTATCTTGTAAACGGAACTGTTGAAAATAAAAATAATTATACGCTCAATCGCCACGAAATAGAGCTTGTTGAGGCATATAGAGGGCTTGATATTTACGGAAAAGAGATGATCTCCGTTATTTTGGCAAAGGAAGCCGAAAGATGCGGCGTAAATATTGACGATAATGAGATAAGTGCCAAGACCGAGATAAAGACAGGCGCAAAGATATTGCCCACGCTTACTGGCAAGGGAGTTGCCGCGGCGGTAAACGCGAGACGTTCGGTATTGCTTTATAATCTTCCCGTATCGGCAGGCCCCGGTGTTTATCTTGACGATAACGATGCGGAGGAGATAAACATTCCCGATAACGAAAAGACCGCTATGGCAGATTTCGCGCTTCGTATAAGCGGAAACAGTATGGAGCCTAAATATCACGACGGCGATATCGTTCTCGTTCAGGCGGCGACCTCGGTGCAGATAGGCGAGCTTGGAATATTTATTCTTGACGGAAACGGATATTTCAAGATGTACGGCGGTGACTGCCTCGTTTCCCTCAATCCCGAGTTCAAAGATATATTGCTCCGCGATTACGCTGAAAACGTCTGCTGCGGTAAAGTGGTCGGAAAACTGAAAAAGAAATAAAAACGAAAAAGACATACTCGGAAGGGGTGCCTTCCATAAAGCAGGTTTTACCTACCGATAGAAAATCATCCTCGTAGGGGCGTTCTGTGAACGCCCGCGGGCGAAC
>JAZNEM010000213.1:0-2589 GCA_045588595.1 Eubacteriales bacterium | reverse complement strand
ATGATAGATAATATGCCGGAGGGCGTTATCGATGTGTCGAGAATAAGACGAAAATTTTGAACGTAAAAAGCACTTGTGATGACTGCAAGTGCTTTTTGAATGGGATATTAAATGATATTCTTTGATTTCAAATTTTGATTTATCGAACAGTTTGATTTGACGAAAGGGCTATGCACGAACGAAACGGTTTTAACCAAGAGCCTCCCTCCGAGAGGGAGGTGGCTCGCAAAGCGAGACGGAAGGAGCCTTCGCAACGCTTGATTTTGAAGTAACTTTGATTTTCACGCACTCTCCTTCAGTCGCTAACGCGACAGCTCCCTCCCGGAGGGAGCCTTTAAATTCGTGCGAACAACCTGCTCGACAAACCACAATTTATCTGCTTCAAATTTTACCGCAAGCGGATCTTATATAATATACATTTATAATACCATACTTTAATTAAAAAGTCAATCTTGACTTTTAGTAAATTTTGTGATATTATAAGGGGTGGTATATTTTTTTACACGGAGCAACCAATATGGAATACAGATTTTCAGATAAATTGTCGAATCTAAAGCCGTCGGCAATACGAGAAATTTTCAAGAGCCTTTCCGACCCGACTATCATTTCGTTCGCCGCGGGAAACCCAGCGCCCGAATCGTTCCCCGTCGATGCTCTTGAGAAAATATCCGCCGATATCTTCCGCGAAGAGCCCGTTACCGCGCTCCAATACGGCATAACCGAGGGCTATCCCCCTCTCCGTAAGGCGATAGCCGAGCGTCAGAAAAAACGCTTTGGCGAGGGTATGGTGCGGGAAGGAGAATCGGTCATGGTCGTTTCGGGCGGTCAGCAAGGCATTGAGCTTGCCTGCAAGGCGTTCTGCAACGAGGGCGACGCGGTCATATGCGAAGACCCGAGCTTTATCGGCGCGCTCAACTCGTTCCGCTCGAACGGAGCGAGAACGGTAGGCGTTCCCATGGAGAGCGACGGCATCGATATAAACGCTCTCGAGGAAACACTCAAAGCCGAGAAACGAGCAAAGCTCCTCTACGTCATTCCCACTTTTCAGAACCCCACGGGGATCACAACGAGCGAGGAAAAGCGCAGAGCCGTTCTTTCTCTTGCGGAAAAATATGATATTATGATACTTGAGGACAACCCCTACGGCGAGCTTCGCTTCGCGGGTAAGGATATCCCCACTCTCAAATCGATGGACAATAGCGGCAGAGTTATCTACTGCTCTTCCTTCTCAAAGATACTTTCGGCAGGCATGCGCGTAGGATTCGTTATCGCGCCCGACGAGATACTCTCGAAAATGACGGTCGCAAAGCAGAGCGAGGACGTTCACACCAACGTCTTTTTCCAGATGCTCTCCTACCGCTTTATGACAGAGTTCGATATCGATGCTCATATCGCGAAGATAAACGACCTTTACCGCAAAAAATGCACGCTGATGCTTGACTGTATAGACAAATATATCGACAGTGAATACGCGGCGTTTACACGTGCCGAGGGCGGTCTGTTTATTTGGGGTACACTCAAGGGCGTGACCGACTCAACACCGCTTGTAAAAAAGGCACTTGAGAAAAAGGTCGCTGTCGTTCCCGGAAACGCGTTCAATTGTGACCCCGCTCTTCCCTCCCCGTCCTTCCGCCTGAATTATTCTACTCCCTCGGACGAGCAGATAGTCGAGGGGCTAAAGGCACTCGGCGAGGCGATACGGGAGATGTATAGTTAATTATCAATTCAAATTTTGATTTGTCGCGCACTATGTTCGCACTAACAGCGCAAAAAAGTTTTTGCGGAGCTTTTTCCAAAAAGCGACATCGCGTCCCCATTTGGCGTTTCTTTGATAGCTTTCTTTGCGCCTACTGTCAGCAAAGAAACCGGCTAACACATACACCGACTCATTATGGCGATGAGTTTTTAGGACCGTCGAGGAGGACGGTCCCTACAAGGTTAGATTAAATTTTATGCTTTATGCGTAGCCATTTCGATATTTCAAACCGTTCGATAAACCGCAATTTATCAACTTTCAATTTATCAATTTTCAACTTTCAACTTTCTTATTTGGAGGAAAATATAAATGTTTAAAGACCAAAAAATTTGTTTTTCGGGCGTTCAGCCCAGCGGAAATCTAACTATCGGAAATTACCTCGGAGCTATCCGCAATTTCTCGCTCTACTCCGAGCAATATAAGACCTTTTACTGCGTTGTTGACGAGCACGCAATAACCGTTCGCCAAATCCCCGCGGAGCTTCGCAGACGCACCTACGAGACCCTCGCGCTCTATATGGCTTGCGGTCTTGACCCCGAAAAGAATACCCTGTTCGTGCAGTCGCACGTTCCCGCGCACGCCGAGCTCGCATGGATCCTCAACTCCTATACCATGGTCGGCGAGCTCTCGCGCATGACGCAGTTCAAGGACAAGAGCGCAAAGCACGCCGACAACATCAACGCGGGCCTCTTTACCTACCCGACGCTGATGGCGGCCGATATCCTGCTCTATCAGACCGACGTCGTTCCCGTCGGCATCGACCAAAAGCAGCACGTCGAGCTCTGCCGTGACGTCGCCGAGCGTTTCAATCAGATCTATCCCGGCACCTTTAC
>JAZNEM010000212.1:0-1506 GCA_045588595.1 Eubacteriales bacterium | reverse complement strand
TTTTCTCCAACTGTTTTTTTGTTTTTAATTGACATTTACTCTATGATGTTGTATAATATAGGCATATGAATTTTATTTTGGGAGTCTTGACATGAACTTTGCAAAGCTTGATAAATTTATGGACGAAATGACCTCGCGCGGTGTTCCCGGCTGCGAGCTTGCCGTTTCTTTGAACAGAGAAACGATCTACAGAAAAAGTGTTGGATACGCGGATGCGGCAAAGACACGCCTTATATCTGCTAACGATATTTATTGGATATTTTCGTGCTCCAAGGTCATAACCTGCGCAGCCGCAATGCGCCTTGTTGAAAACGGAACGATATCGCTTGACGATCCCGTTTCAAAATACATTCCCGAGTATGCTTCACTTAAAATAAGAAACAAAAAAGAAGGAACTATCACAGACGCGACCGTTCCTATGACTATCGAGCATCTCTTTACTATGACGGGCGGAATGAATTACGCTATCGCCTCTCCCGAAATAAAGGAAGCTATTGCCGAGGGCAAGACCTCTACCATTGAGCTTGTAAAAGCTATGACGAAAACACCGCTTGAGTTTGAGCCGGGGGCAAATTATCAATACAGCCTTTGTCACGACGTCCTCGCGGCTGTCGTTGAGATAGTTACGGGTATGCCCTTTTCCGAATATTTGCAAAAAAACGTCTTTGATCCGCTCGGAATGGTCGATGTCGGATTCAGACCTAATGATGCTCAAAAGGCTCGCTTCTGCGATCAATTCGTTTATTCAAACGGAACGAATACAGTTGTTCAACGTGAGCTGAAAAATCAGTATGCACTGTCTCCCGAATATGATAGCGGCGGAGCGGGACTCTTCTCGACTGTTGACGAATATATGAAATTTATCACGGTGCTCGCAAACGGCGGTAAAACGGTTGACGGCTATTCTCTTCTCCGTCCCGAAACTATTGAGATGCTCGGCAAGAACCGTCTGCACGACACTGCGCTCAACACTTTTGTAAACGGAAGACTTTTCGGTTACGGTTGGGGACTTTGCGGAAGAGTTCACCGCGATCCTATGGTATCGCTCTCTAAAGCTCCCGTGGGTGAGTTTGGTTGGGACGGCGCGGCAGGTGCTTTCTCAATGGTAGACTCAAAGAATCATATCGCTCTCTATTTCGGAACGAATATTTTTAATTTCATATACGGTTATTACTATCTCCACCCAACGATAAGAAATATGGTCTACGAGGCACTTGAAAATTAAATAGTTCTTTTATGAGTAAAAAAGCTCGGCAAATAGAGGTGTACCATAAAGGACAGTTTTACAACTACCGATAGAAAAAACAAAAGCCGCAGATTGATTTTCTGCGGTTTTTGTGATATAATAGGGTATATGATTAACACGGTGCATAAAGCTATTTTGCTACGATAAATAAGAATTTGATGGAGGTACCTCTGTATGACAACATTAGAAACACAACGACTTATTTTAAGAGGATGGCGAGAGTCTGATGTTGATGATTTACATGAAATCATGAAAAATTC
>JAZNEM010000211.1:0-5777 GCA_045588595.1 Eubacteriales bacterium | reverse complement strand
TAACCTTTTTATGTATTACATCATTTTTTTCAATTTTCCTTTTTTGTATTTGGAAAAATACAAACGCAAAAAATATCAAATTGTCTAAAAATAAAAGCGTTTATTTATACAAAACAACACGTTCTGTCATTAAAAATGCTGACAGAACGTATTAAAAGATATTATTTCATGGTTTTTTCAAGAAAATAAATAACCTCGTTTTTGTACCGTGCAGGCTCTTGCATGCAACAGCAGAGGTGGTGAGCACCCTCTACCGATATAAGCTTTGTGCGTTCGGAGGCTTTTGATATGGCTACGCCCATTTCGTAAGGAACTGCTTTGTCGGCTGTGCCGTATATAAGCAAGAAAGGCAGATTTGACGAAGAGACGGCGCGTGTTGAAGAAATATCTTTAAGCGAAAACTTGGCGATCAGTTTTGAAAAGAGGTCTTCAATATGCATCAAAGGAAAAGGAGATATCGAATGTTTTTGACGAAATCTATGTAAGTGGACGTTCCACGGAGACGTATATCCACCGTCGCATATAACCGCGCGAACGTTTTTTGGAAGTCCCGTTTCGGTAGAGCATACCACGGTCGTTCCGCCCATGGACGCGCCAAAGAGCGCGATAGGAGAGCTTTCTCCGAAAAGCTTGCACGCATGATCGCACCAAGCCTTTACGTCAAGGCACTCAAGCACACCGAAGGTGATATATTTGCCCTCGCTTTTACCATGCGCGCGTTGGTCTACACAAAGCACGCGATAGCCTTCCTCAAGCAGAAAAGAGACTTGCATACAAAGATCGTGACGGCAAGAGCTGCGATATCCGTGCACGAGTATTACAGTGCCTTTGGCTTTGCTTGCCTTGGGTTCAATGATATATCCGAAAAGCTTCAGACCGTCGTGGGATAGGATAGATGTTTCCTCTGCGGGATAGTTTGGAAAGCTGTTGAATGCGGACTCGAGAGCCTCTCGCTCTTTATCCGTCATATATTTGACTCGGTAAGCTTCTTCAAATACCTCAGAAATAGAATATTTTGGCTTTTTACAAGTGTTGAGACAGGTGTAACAAGCGAGAATCAGAATGCTTATGAACGATATTGTTATAATAGCGGCTATTGAAATAAGTATAATATAAATGAGCATAATGCCTCCGTGATAAAATTTTTCATTCTTGAATGAAGCGCAAAAAAATACATATCCTAAAACCAAAGCGCAAAAGAAAACGGAGCGGGTGCATGAATGTTTTGAAAAACAAAAGACGGGGATATTTTTTCTGGAAACGTCTGCTTGACGTCCTATTTTCCTTTTTGCTTTTGTTTTTTCTTGCGATTCCAATGTTTTCTATTGCGTGTGTCGTTTTATTTACCTCGCGCGGCGGAGCAATATTCAGACAGAAACGAGTGGGCAGAAACGCAGAGACATTTGTCTGCTATAAATTCAGAACTATGTATTCCTATGCGCCGAGTAACCGTCCCACCTCCGAATTTTCGGATGCGGATCTGTACGTTACACCTGTAGGTAGATTTTTGCGAAGGACGAGCCTTGACGAATTGCCGCAGCTCTTTAACGTGCTAAAGGGGGATATGAGCCTTATCGGCCCTCGTCCGCTTATAGCCGAGGAAGAAACAGTACACCGTCTTCGCATGGAGAAAGGGGTATATGACATTCGTCCTGGTATAACAGGTCTTGCGCAGATCAGCGGAAGAGATCTTATCAGCGACAGCGAAAAAGCGGAGCTTGACGCAAAGTACGTTGAGGGGATAGGCTTTGCTTCAGATTTTGGAATATTATTCAAGACCTTGCGCCGTGTCGCAGGCGGCGACGGAATACGGTAAAGATTTAATTTCGCTATTATTTTACAATAAAAGCCACGTTAATTTGTCACGGAAGTGTAAATTTTTTTGAAATGTACGGATAAATGAAATGCTTTTGCAGATGTCCTCATAATAATTATTTAAAGATGATTTTTCGGAGGTCATATGAAGCGTTTTTGTTTAATTGTTGTTGCGGTTTTGCTTTTTGCCGTGTCGCTCGTCTCTTGCAAAGGTGAGAGCAGGAGTGCCGAGGAGCTTCTTTCGTCGCTCATGGCGGATACGCAAGGGCTTCCCGCGGGGGAGATATACATAAAAGGTGCTGTGGAGGGGGATAGCGCGTATTTTTCGCAGAGCCTTTGCGAATCGATGTACGGCTCGCGAGCCGCCGAGCTTTTGACAGTTACCGAGGATTTTGCTATTTATATGGCATCTGTTGCCGCGCCGTACGAGATAGCGGTGTTCAAGTGTTATTCCGCGACCGATGCTGAAAAGCTTGCGGCTCTTTGCGCGAAGCGCGCCGAGGAGCTTCGTGTGCTTCTCTCAAAGACCGAATGGAGAGAGCTTTGCGACAGCGCGAAAATAAAGGTGGACGGTAGAACGGTCATAATGACAGTAACCGGAGATTGAGATAAAACGGACGTATCCGCGTGATATCACACAGATACGTCCGTTGTTTTATATTTCTGTTACAAATTTTATTTTTGCAATAAGGTTCATTTCGGTATCGTAAAGCTCGCAGCTGTCCTTTTGTATGTAGTCATAGTTCTTTTCGTTCATATATAAAAACTCGCCGAGTGCCGCGTTGCTTTTTTTATTGATTGAATAAATATGAATTGGAGACGCAAGGACAAAAGGCTCGAAAGCATCAAAATCATTATTCAGAAAATATATCTCGTAACGTTTTATCTCACCGTACTTTTCAAGTATTTCGATTTCACAGTCAAGATCCGTGTTTTCTTCAGGGGACTTGCCTTTATCATCAAGCTTTGAATACGGCGTTTTAACATGAAGAAAAATGTCTAAACAAATAGCCAAAAAGAGAAGTGCAAGAAGAATCAGTGATTGAAGTACAAATGTCAAAACGGCAAGTAAAACAAGAAGCCCCATCATCTTTAATAAATGAGGGTACGACATAGGAACTTGACCGTACTTGTGTCTGCAATGACTGCAATCAGCTAAGTGAAGGAAGCGTGGAACGGAAGATGTGTAGCGGTCTTTCCACAAGGTCTTATCTTTTTCTTTATCTATCAGCTTTCCACACCAAGGGCATCTTTTTTTGTTCATAATATTACCTGCTGTTTTGATTTTATCATGTAAATTTTATCATATAATTTTATTCCTGTCAATACAAAAGAGGACGGCTCTGCGTTTGAGCCGTCATTTGTTTATCTAACAAGCGTATAGATATAATAAATAACCCCGTATAATGCTCCCGATACCGTTCCGTAAAGCAAAACGGGACCCGCGACAGTGAATATCTTCGCGCCCACACCGAGAACAAGCCCCTCGGCTTTGCTGTCTATCGCGGGAGAGGCGACCGCGTTCGCGAAACCTGTTATGGGTACGAGCGTTCCCGCACCCGCAAACTTTGCTATATTGTCGTATATGCCGATAGCGGTCAGAAGTATTGATATAAAGATAAGCGTCACCGATACGAGAGCCGCCGAGTTCTCCTTGTCCAAGTGGCAAAGGTCACCGTAAACGTGTAAAAGTCCCTCGCCGAGCGCGCATATCGCTCCGCCTACAAAAAACGCGCGCAAGCAGTCCTTTAGAATCGGTGATTTCGGCGCGTGAGCTTTCGCGTACTTTTTGTATTGCTGTTTGTCCATGTTCATTTTGTAGTCCCCCAAAGTGTTTTGTTTTATATAAAATTCGGTAATTATATCGCCGCCCGCGTCATCCTCGAACGCACTGCTTTCCCGCGAGATTCTTCGCTAACGCTTGAGAATGACAATTAGGGAAAGCAGTAAAGTGAAGGATCTCGGGCGTAATACAAAAAATATTCATATAAAACAAAGCAGATATCTTTTTTGATATTTTTTCCTAAAAGTAAATTTTTTATTCCGCTATTTACATTTTCGTGATTTTGGTGTATAATAAATATTAATAAATCTTTTTTGATATGATCGGAGGAATAAATCATGGCAAATTGGAGCACCGTTAAGGACGGCGCGGCACGCGCAACAAATAAAGCTATACGTAAAACAGGCGAGGTCGCGGATGTTGCCGCTATCTACGTAAAAATAAAAATGACAGAGGCAAAGCTTGACGGATACTATACGACCCTCGGAAAGCTTACTTATAAGCAGCTCAAAACGGGCGAATCACAGGCTGAAAAGATAAAGCCGATAGTAGATGGGATCGATGCGACTCGCGAAAAGATACGTTTGCTTCGCCAGAAGATAGAGGAAGAGAAGCAGAGAAGAAAGGAAGCTAAAGCCGCAAAGCCCGAGGATATCGCCGATATCGAAAAGGCTATCGAGGAAGCAGTCGAGGAAGGTACTGCGGAGTAATTGAAATATAAAAGACGGTTCAAAAAGAGCCGTTTTTTGTTTGTGAAATGAAGAAATCGAAATTTAGACAAATTGCGGTTTGTCGGTGAGAGTTAATCACGATCAACTCTCACCTCCGTCAACAAATCTTTTGCGGTTGCGTCCCGCAAATTTGCTACGCAAAACCGATTTGTTGCATCTGCGCTGCCATTATGGCTATGCAAAACCTGTTTTTTAGGAAGTTTTTGAGGGGTCAAGGGGAACTTTTTACAAAAAGTTCCCCTTGCGCGTCCCTCCGCGTCCCCGATAAATCAAAATTTGAAACAAACCTATCACTTCTCCAAAAACCATATCTTATCGCGGTCGATTCGGAATACTTTTCCCTCGAGATAAGAAAGGGCATTTTCATTTTTCGTTTTTTCAAAGGTCAGAGAGTAGGCATAAAGAGCCTGATACTTATATCCGTCCTTCTTTTCCTCGCGGTTGACACCGTACTTTCCGTCACCCACGAGCGCATGACCGATATGCGCCATATGAGCGCGTATCTGGTGTGTTCTTCCCGTAACGAGCTCAATTTCGCAAAGAGAGAGCCCGTCGAAGCTCTCAAGCACGGTATAGCCCGTTATTATCTCCTTTGAACCCTTGAATTCTTTATCGCGTACCTCAACGAGATTCTTTGCGCTATCCTTTCTCAAAAACGCGCGAAGCATAGCCTTTTTCGGCACAGGCGTACCGTGAACAAGGCAGAGATAACGCTTTGTTATCTCGTTGTTGCGTATCTTTTCATTCATAACCCGAAGTGCCTCAGCGTTCTTTGCCGCGATGACGATCCCGCCCGTGTTTCTGTCGATCCTATTGCAAAGCGCGGGAGCAAACGACTGCTCGGCGCTCGGGTCATATTCACCATTCTGGCAAAGATAAGCCTTGATGTGCATTATGAGCGTATTCTCCGCCGCGGCGGTGTCCTCGTGAACGAGTACACCGGGGCGCTTGTTGATAAGCATTATGTTCTCGTCCTCGTAAACGATATCGAGCTTCGGACGGATACGCAAAAGCGCGCCGTCGTCCTTTTCGGGCGAATCAAAAAATTCCTCGCGGATAAAGAGCTGTATCTCGTCGCCGCAAACGAGCATCTGATTCTGCTCGGCGCGTTTGCGGTTCACCTTTATTTTCTTTGTGCGGATATATTTATACATCATCGACGCGGGCAGGCCCTTGACCGCCTTTGAGAGAAACTTGTCAAGCCTCTGCCCCGCATCGTTCTGTCCTACGGTAATTATCCTCATATAAGTTAAAGCCTTTCGAAATTTATATAGTAGTTGGTTGTATTTCAAATTTTGATTTGTCGGGGACGCGGGGGACGCGATTTTCCGCTTTTTTGAAAAAAAGCTTGGCAAAAAACTTCCTGAAAAATAGGTTTTGCATAGCCATAATGGCAGCGCAGATGCAACAAATCGGTTTTGCGTAGCAAATTTGCGGGACGCAACCGC
>JAZNEM010000210.1:0-8813 GCA_045588595.1 Eubacteriales bacterium | reverse complement strand
ACTCGCCGCTACCAGAAGCGTCTTAATTGTATGACGCCTTGCGAGTATTATTTCGCCACCGCCGCGTGACGAAAATCTCCCCCTGCTGCGCGGCAGGGGGAGATGAAAGAATCTATTTAATTTGTAAATTCTTTTGTTTTTTAGTCTGTCTACTCGACAGGGGGCACATTAAATCCAATTTGAGACAGCCCCTTTTATTCTGTTTTTACTTTTAACCCAAAGCAACCATACTGAATACGAGTGCAAACAGTGCGACCGTTTCACAAAGACCGACGACAGTAATGTACTGTGAAAAGCCCTTGCCAGTTTCAGCCAACGCGTCTGAACCTGCCGCGCCTGCTTTACCCTGATAGATAGCGGAGATCGCCATAGCAAGACCCGATGCGATTCCAAGACCGAACAAGAATGCAGGGTCTGCGGAAGACGCCTTCATCTGCTGCATCAAAAGGAAGCCGTAAATAGTCTGTGTCAAGGGTGCTCCGGCAAAGACGGTCAGTATAAAGGGAGCTGCCTTATTGCTCATATAGCACTTTTTCCATGCTCCGATCGCTGTCTGACCCGAAATACCGATTCCAATACCCGAACCTATTGCGGCAATACCCATTGCCAACGCTGTTCCCAATGCTCCTAAATTCATGATAATAATTCTCCTTTATATTTCAATATAATCAAATTTATTCTTCAAAAGGCTTAAATTTATGCCCACTCCACGACATATCAAGATGCGAGGAAAATTCCAAAGTGTTAAGTCTTATTCCGTGAACTATGACAGACAATACGTTCAATATCATATTAAGTCCGTGTCCGAACACGAGTAAGAAAATAGCGAGTACCATAAACATCGGCTTGGCGATCAGAGGACCTGCCAGCTCGTTTACGGTTGCGGAGATTGCCGCGCCCGCAAGTCCGACCGCCCAAAGACGTATATACGAAACGATATCCGAAAATACGTTTACTACTCCAAGCAAGACAGACACGATATTGGTAAGACTTGTAAGGATAGATCTTACTATGCTGCCCTCGTAATTCGAGAATACGAAGCTTATAACAAATCCCACGCCTATCATTGCGATAGCGACTATACCTACGGGTATTCCGCCAAGAACCAAACCAAAGCTGAATACCTCAGCATTTACGACAAGGCTGAGAACCAGATAATAAATTCCCCAAAGCTGTAATATCGAACCGATATCACCGAGTACCTTTAGCGACTTTCTGTTTCTCACAGCTCCCTTGATATGCGCTACCGTAAGCTGAATAAGTGCCAACGAGAAGCAGAATATCTGAAGGTTCTGCGCGGTGGTAAGCCCTACTCCCTCAGCACACCACGGCAAAGTCCAAAGCTTATCCGCGTAAACGTTAGAGATCACGGGGACAGACAAAGATCTGAGCCACTGCGGAAGCTGATCGGCTGCGAGTCCGAACCAAGTACAAGTAAGCATACCCCACAGTACCGTTGACAGTCCGAGAAGTCCGACAAGCAAAAACGTTGGCGCGACCTCTTTTTTGGCTATCAGCGATCTTACTATCGGAATAGCCGCGACTGCGGTAATGAGCAATCCGTATCCACCGTCTCCGAAAATTATTCCGAAGAAGATGAGTATAAATGCCAAGAACCATGCGGAAATATCGTACTCGAAATATCCGGGTACTGTTCCGAGAAAGTCGGTCAGAGGATAAATAAGACTTACGAACTTATTGTTTTTGAGCTTTGTAGGAACGTCGTCCTCCTCGGTCGGCTCTTCGACAAGAAGTCCCCAAGCGTTTTCGGACGCTGCTTGCTTCAATCCGTCAAGGTTTTCCGCCTCGATATATCCTTTAAAGTAAGCAACCGAGACCTGCTGTTCCTTGTCTTCTGAAAGGACCTCGTTTTCCATACCCGTAGCGTATATCTCAAACTCTATTTCCTTTTCGGTAGCTTTTATAGCTTTCTTGAAGCTATCGGCACAACCCGCGTAAGATACGATAGTCTTGTCTATTGCTTCTATGCGTTCGGTCGATTCGGAAATTTTGCGTCTGATATCTGCGGTGGAGATTTGAGGCAATACCAAGCTGTAATCGCTCATCGAAGAAAGGATATCCTCGCTGTCCTCAAATTCTGTTCCGAACAACATGAATTTGACCGAAGATTTGCCCGTTTCGAGTCTGACGGTCATTAGTCGTTCGTCGAGAGAATCGTACTCTGCCTTGGGCATCTCGTAAAAGGATATCTTGATTCCCTTTTGCGCGAGTTCCCTCAAGCTTTCAAGATCGATCTCTCCCCAAGTCTTAAGGCGCTCAAGCTCCGCGTTAAGAGCTGCGCGTTCAGCCTGACATCTCTTTTTCTCATCGTCAAGAGCCGCTATCTCTTTAGCGATAGCCAAAGCTTCTGCCGTATCAACTTCTTTAGGCTCTGCGTTCTTGTTCTTACCCAGTGAGAAAAGCGAGCTTTCGAGCAAAGCAACTCTTTCTTTAAGCTGCGCAAGCTTTTCGCCCGAGCCTTCGGCTATCTCGATATGAACGATTCCTAATTTACGAAGCTTTTTAAGTGTTTCTTTTTTCTTGTCTCCCATGATTATAAGAGACACTTTTTTCATAGGCACTATCATAATGAATAAACCTCCGTTTCGGAGACTGCGGCATTACGAAGAGCTATCTTGCGTTTTGATATTTTAGAACGCACGACGGCACTAACCTGTTGGTCTGCCATATAAATCGATATTTTTTTAATATTCGCCTCTGTTTCGGGGATCTTTACCTTTTCAAACAGATTTACTCTCTGCGACGTCGACATAAGCTCTGCCTCAAGAAGTCTTACCTGTTCGTCCAAAACCTCCGCCTCAAGATCGAGCGATATCGCCCTCTCCATATGGTTTGCGGCTATGTCTACCCAAAGAGGAGTATCATAAAGGTCGTAGTCCCCTCTCGAAAAATCTGCACCTTCAAAAACCGGAATATCAACGCCCGCAATATTTCCTTTTCCCTTGCGAATATTGCTGACCGTTATTATGCCTTCGGGAAATGCTTCTTTTTCACTGAAAACAGCTATCCAATCCCTAAACCCGTGTTCAAGCTCTTCCTTGGCTTTTCTTACGGCTTTAGCCTTAGCTTCGATAGTTCGTATCTCCGATTGGAGCTGCTGCTTTTTGAGAGTCAGAGTAGGCAAATATCTGCGGTACATTTTGAGCGCGTCTTTTTGTACCTTTAACTCATTTTTAGTTAGTTTGATTTTTGCCAAAACCACAGTCCTCCTTACTTTTCAGGCCAAAATTCATCAGTAAGTTCTGACTTGATTCCGGTTTCGTCCTTATCAAAGCAATCCGCGAGGATCTCCCAACCCAAGTCAAGAGCGCCCTCAAGCGGCAGGTTTACCGAAAGAGCCATAAGCTTGGTCTCAAAAAGCTCACCGTATTTGAGAAGCTTTTCGTCCCAACGGTTCATAGCAAAGCCCATGTTCTTCTTTTCAATAGTTTCCTTATAAGAGGAGTACAAGCGGATCATCGCGTCCATAAGAGCGCGGTGGTCCTTTCTCGTTTTGCCGTTTACGTTCTGCTTGAGTCGAGAAAGCGAACCGAACGGCTCTATACGGCCGCCTTTAAGATAGTACTGACCCTCGGTAATATATCCCGTGTTATCGGGAACGGGGTGAGTTACGTCGTCACCGGGCATGGTGGTTACCGCCAAAACGGTAACAGAGCCCGAGTTTGCGAAGTCGACCGCCTTTTCATAACGGGACGCGAGCTGAGAATAAAGGTCTCCGGGATAACCACGGTTAGAAGGAACTTGTTCCTGAGTAATAGCAATTTCTTTCATAGCGTCCGCAAAGTTGGTCATATCGGTAAGAAGTACAAGTACGTCCTTATCCTGAAGAGCAAACTGCTCCGCAACAGCGAGTGCCATATCGGGAATCATCATACATTCAACGGTCGGGTCAGAAGCGGTGTGAATGAACATGACCGTCTTGCTGAGTGCTCCGCCCTTAGAAAGCTCTTCCTTGAAATAAAGGAAGTCGTCGTATTTAAGACCCATTCCGCCAAGAACTATAACGTCTGCTTCAGCCTGCATCGCTATACGGGAAAGGAGCTGGTTGTAAGGCTCTCCCGAAATAGAGAAGATAGGAAGCTTCTGCGAAACGACAAGCGTGTTGAACATATCTATCATGGGGATATTGGTTCTCATCATTCGGTTAGCGAGGATACGCTTGGTGGGGTTGACTGAAGGACCGCCAATAGCTTTCATGTTTTCAGTAAGCGCAGGTCCTTTATCTCTCGGCTCACCCGAGCCGTCAAATATACGTCCCAAAAGGTCTTCGCTGAACGATACGCGCATTTCGTGACCGAGGAAACGAACCTCGTCTCCCGTAGAAACGCCCTGTCCTCCCGCAAACACCTGCAAGGATACGATATCGCCCTCGATCTTATTGACCTGTGCGAGTGATTTTCCAAAACGGGTATTTATCTGCGCGAGTTCTCTGTACTGAACGTCGGTCGCCCTTACCGTAATAACGCTACCGGTGATGGATTCTATTCTATTGTAAACCTTATTCATTCTCATTCACCGTCCTTCAATAAGCTCTCTGCGCGCGCGGTCAACTTACCGTTGCCCTCGTTATACAGAGCGTCGATCTCTCTCTCTGCCTTCTTAAATGCGTCGCTCTCGAACTCGGTATAGTTCCAGTCGATAAACTTCTGACGCATACGGTTGATGAAGCTACGCGCGTCATCCTTGCTTGCTGCCGAGTAATCACTTCCCAAAACATAGATAAGCTTATCGATAACGTATCTCTGACGCATAGTGCCGCTGTTAGCGTCTACCAGATCAAAGGAGTTCTGCTGCAGATAGACTGCATCAAGCATCTCGGATTTCAAATAGGTCGTGTAGTCGGAAATAGACGTTCCCTCTTCACCGACGACCTTCATCATCGAGCCTATCTCATCGCCGTGGCGGAGAATGCTCTTACAGTATTCGGATTTCTTGCTGTCAATAACGCTTCTGTACTTCGACCAAGAAATAAGGGGGTCGATAGCGGGATACTTTCTCGCATCCGAACGTTCACGCGAAAGTCCGTGGAAAGCTCCTACGACCTTCAAGGTAGCCTGAGTTACAGGCTCTTCGAAATTTCCTCCCGCGGGAGATACCGTTCCTCCTATCGTTACAGAACCCGTGCTGCCATCGGGCAAGCGAACGTATCCTGCTCTTTCATAAAAGGCTGCGATATAAGACTCAAGATATGCGGGGAAGGCTTCTTCTCCGGGGATCTCCTCAAGTCGTCCCGACATTTCTCGGAGTGCCTGTGCCCAACGGGAAGTAGAGTCTGCCAAAAGAAGAACGTTGAGTCCCATCTGACGATAATACTCTGCAAGAGTAACCGAGGTATATACCGAAGCCTCACGGGAAGCAACGGGCATTGACGACGTGTTACAAATAATGATGGTTCTCTCCATGAGCGAACGGCCTGTTTTGGGGTCGGTAAGCTCGGGGAACTCGGTAAGAGTCTCAACGACCTCTCCCGCACGCTCTCCGCATGCGGCGATTATTACTATATCAACGTCCGCGTATTTCGAGGTAGTGTGCTGAAGCACTGTCTTTCCCGCGCCGAACGGGCCGGGGGTACAATAAGTTCCGCCCTTTGCTACGGGGAAGAAAGAGTCGATAAGACGAACCTTGGTCTCCATCGTCTCAACGGGAGCAAGTCTTTCGCTATAACATTTGATAGCGCGCTTAACGGGCCACTTGAATGACATAGCGACCGATATATCGCGGCCGCGCTCGTCGGTCAAAACGGCAACGGTCTCTTTTACGTTATATTCGCCCTTTTCCACAATAGATTTTACGGTATAATTGCCGAGAAGATAGAAGGGTACGAATATCTTGTGCACGAAAGCTCCCTCGGGAACAGTTCCGATGTGCTCGCCCGCGCGTACAACGTCTCCGACCTTTGCCACAGGTGTGAATTCCCACTTTTTCTCGTTGTCAAGTCCGTCCGCGTAGTTTCCGCGCTCCAAGAACCAACCCGCCTGCTCCGCGAGGACGGGAAGCGGATTCTGAAGTCCGTCGTATATCTGACCGAGCAAGCCGGGGCCAAGGTCTGCAGAGAGCATATCTCCCGTAAATTCTACAGTGTCTCCGCATTTGATACCGTCGGTCATTTCGTAAACCTGTATTTGCGCTACGTTGCCTCTTATACGGATGACCTCACTCTTGAGCGAGGTTTCTCCGACTTTAACAAGGCATATTTCATTCATGGAAACGTTGCCGTCAAATTCCACTGACACCAAGTTTCCGTTTATGCTTACAACCTTTCCTATATTTCCGGTCATTACATTGCCTCCAAATTATCTCCATTTATAATGGAGTTATAAATATTTCTGTACGCTTCCTCTCCCGCATTCGTATCAAACTGTCTTATGCGAAGAAGCAGCTTTAATCTGAGTCCATAATAGAAGATATAATCCTCCGAAAAGCTATCCATGGGTCTTAGCGCTTCCAAAAGCTCCAAACGGTAGCGGTTAAGATATTTTTCCGCTTCCATCGGGTTTTCTATTTCCATTGCCGCGCTTGCCATCTTGACATGCTCAACGGGTAAAATATCGTTTCCCGCGTCAAATGGCTTCTTCATCTTTTCAGCTCTGGCTTTACCGAGAGCCAAGCGCAAAAAGCGCTCGCTTTCATTCCAAGCATCTAATAAGCCACATCCGGCTTCTTCGTTGTTTCTCGACGGTGAAAGAGTCAGATTTTTCAACGCGTTGCGTGCTTTCTTTCCCAAAAAGCTATCGCAAAGCTCGTAAAATCGCTCCTCCGTTATCGGAATCGGTGAAGTTTCACTTATACCGTCCAAGGACGGAAGCTGTGATATCAAATAATATTCAGCCATAGTTTACTCTGCCTCTTTCAAAAGCTTTGTAACCTTGGGACTGAGATAGTTGGAAAGCATATCAACGACTGCGTCTGCCGAGTAATCATAATACGCGCTGCCGTTATTTACGGCAATACGGAAACCTCCGTCAAAGTTGTCATTTGCCTTGAGGGTAACTCCCCCAAGCATTTTGTCCTTGATTCCAGCGAGGATAAGTGCTTCGAGCGTGTCAAGGTCTTTGCCGTTCAAGATGACCGTTATATCCTCGGCATCCGGCTTGCCTGCCCAGTTTTCAACGATGCTTACTATAAGCCCTGCCAAAGCTTCGGACGAATAAACCGCGGTAACGTTTTCTCCGACTACCGCGTCGAGTTCTCTCGCAATGCTTTCTCTGAAAGAGATGAGCAGGTTGCGTCCTGCTTGACGGATAGCATCTTCACTTGATTTGACCATACGCTCGTTTTCGATCTTGGCGTTTGCCAATATCTTCTCTGCCTCTGCCTTTGCGTCAGCGATGATCCTTTGTGCGTCTGCCTTTGCCGCATCGACTATGCTCTTTGCTTCAGCCTCAGCCGCAGAAACACCGTCCTTTTTGATCTGTTCGATAAGTTCCTGAAGTTGTACTTCCATAATGTTATCTCCTTTATATTAAATCGATTTAATTGTTAAAAAAAATTATAAGGGACACAACGTCCTATACAGTCAGCCAATTCCCTTATTTATTATAATCATATCTATTCATTTTAACATTTTATTCATTATATCATACTTGATTTTTTTCGTCAATAGATTTGTTAAAAAAAACACAAGTTTTTTTAATTAATTATAAAAAATGATCAATATTATCAAAAGAAGAGGTGAGCCGTTTTTATCAGGCTCACCGTTTCTTTCCTATTATTTATTATTCATTCTCCGCAAGAACGGTCGGAGCGTACTTATGCGTAGTAAGAGAGAGCATAGTATAGCTTTTCATAACTCCGTTGTGCATCTTCAGCATCAAAAGCTTTTTATCAAGCTCCTCCACCGATGCCGCGCAGACCTTCAAGAGACAGTCGTATTCTCCCGTAATTGCGTAACATTCGAGAATATCGTGGTCACTTCCCACGTATTCAAAAAACGCGCTGGTATGTTCTACCGATTTCAGTACGATAAGGACGAACGCGACGATAGGCTTTCCGACCTTTTTGTTATCGGTGATGATAGTAAAATTTTTGATTATTCCCTCTTTTTTCATCAAACGTATGCGCTTGTTTACGGCGGGAACGGAAAAATGCAGTTTTTTCGATAGCTCGGTCGCGGTAATATCAGCGTTTTGAGACAATTCGCGTATGATATTGACATCTATTTTATCCATTACGTCCTCCTTGCTTTATTTTAACTATATTTTAGCTTAAAAAATAAAAAAAGTCAATAATTTATATAAAAAAGAAAAAATTTTAACTAAATTATCAAAAAAGTTAAAAACCGATTTTGTCATTTGTCAGTTACGGCTTTAAGAGAATCATTATTTATCAAATCGCACGGGAAACTCAAAAATTCCGATTTGACTTGTAAATATAAAAAATGATATAATTGTAAAAAAGTTACGTGTTTGTAATATAAATTTTAATTTGCCGGTGAGTTTGCTTTGACGAAACGGCAAGGCACGAACGAAACGGTTAACACAAACTCTGTAGGGGAGACCTGCGGTCTCCCGCGAGCGTTCACAGAACGCCCCTACGGTACAAATGTAAATTTTGATTTATCGAACAGTTTGATTTAACAAAACGGCAATGTACGAGCGAAACGGTTAACACAAACTCTGTAGGGGAGACCTGCGGTCTCCCGCGGGCGTTCACAGAACGCCCCTACGGTACAAATGTAAATTTTGATTTATCGAACAGTTTGATTTAACAAAACGGCAATGTACGAACGAAACGGTTAACACAAACTCTGTAGGGGAGACCTGCGGTCTCCCGCGGGCGTTCACAGAACGCCC
>JAZNEM010000209.1:0-2191 GCA_045588595.1 Eubacteriales bacterium | reverse complement strand
CTGATAGTCGAACGAAGAGGAGAGAAGAGCCTCGGGGTAGTCACAGTTCGGCCAGTGGTCAGTCCACTGTCTCTGTCCCTGGAAGCCGCCCGCGATAGCGTTGTGTCCGACCTTTTCCTCAACGAATGCGTCGGGAAGATTCTCGTTACCAGCCATGAGGTCTTTGATTATGCAGTACATCTTAACGGTGAATTCCCACTGCTTAAGCTTTTCCTCGTCGGTGAACTTAATGCGGCGGTCCTCGCCCAAGAACTTAACGGATTCGGGATTATCGTCTCTGCCCATCTTGCAGTGCTCAAGAGTCCACGCAAGAGCCTTCTGATATTCTTCCTCATTGTAGATGCCCTCTTCCATACGGCGAAGGATCTCTACCTCATCGACCGATTCAACGCGCATACCGAAGTAAGCTTCCATCATATCCTGATCGATGATAGAACCTGCGATACCCATGCACTGAGAACCGATCTGGAGATAAGACTTGCCCTGCATGGTAGCGGCAGCAACTGCAGCGCGACCGAAGCGGAGAAGCTCCTCTCTTACGTCATCGGGGATCTTGTCTATCATATCGAGATCTTGAACCTCATGTCCGTAAATACCGAATGCGGGAAGCCCCTTCTGTGCGTGTCCTGCGAGAACGGCCGCAAGATAAACTGCACCGGGACGCTCTGTTCCGTTAAAGCCCCATACAGCCTTTATGGTGTTGGGATCCATATCCATGGTCTCCGAACCGTAGCACCAGCAAGGAGTAACTGAAAGAGTAATGCTTACGCCTGCTTTCTTGAACTGGTCAGCGCAAGCCGCAGCCTCGGTAACGCGGCCGATGGTCTTGTCGGCGATAATTACCTTTACGGGTTCACCGTTTGAATAATAGAGGTTTTCCTCAAAGAGCTTCTTTGCTGCCTGTGCCATAGCCATAGCCTGAGGCTCAAGGCTTTCGCGGAGCTGCATAGGTCCTCTTCTTCCGTCAACGCAAGGACGGATACCGATCACGGGATAACTTCCAACGTATCTGTTTTCTGCCATTGTTTTTTGTTCCTTTCGTGTTTTTTATATTCGAGTCTTTCTTTTTTTCGCAAAAAATATGCGAAAATGTCTTGATTTTATTATAAATTCGAATTATAATATTTACAATAGGATAAACACACAAAAACATTAACAAAACATAGGTGGGGTATGATAGAGCACGTTTTGGAACTCAATACATATTCGATAGCTTTTGCGGAAAGGCGAGATATCGGAGACGAATGGAATCATGTGATTTGGGACAAGGATCACCATCATATAGGATATCACCGCCTGTATTTTTTGACGAGCGGAAGAGCTACGTTGCACCTTGTTGACAGAACGCTCGACCTCGTTCCCGAAAATATTTATTTTGTTCCCGCGTTTTCTGTTCTGCAAAGTGAGATAGATGGAGAGATGAACAAATATTACGTTCATTTTCAGGCAAATTCGCCAGTTTTCAGTCTTTATCGATTTTTGTCGGAGAAATATTGCGTTAAGGGAGATTCTATGACAGAGAATCTTTTTAACATAATAGTTGAAAATTATACTAAAAAAACGCAGGACGCCTACCTCAAGGTCCAAGGCGCGATGGATCTGTTGCTTTCGGATTTCTTTGCGGGTCCCGATGCCGACCGTCATGCGCTTATCAAATTTGACAGCGTTCTTCGTTATATTGAGGAAAATTTCAGAAAGAACATATCTCTGTCCGAGCTTGCCGCGCTTATGAATATAAGCACGATGTATTTTTCGAATTCCTTTAAGCAGGTGTTCCACATAAGCCCGAAGCAGTATATTCTGCATAAGCGTCTTACCGAGAGCCAGAGACTTTTGCTTGAGACAGATATGTCGATCAAGGAGATAGCTTACGCCGTCGGATTTGAAAATGAGTCCTATTTTTCGGAGTTCTTCTCGGCAAAAATAGGAATCTCCGCGCGCAAGTTCCGCAACCGTGAGCTTCCGACAACGAGAGATTCGGTATTATAAGAGACGCTGGGACGCATGGGGACGCGACCTACTTTTTTCTTTTAAAAAAGAAAAAAGTAGACAAAAAAGAAAACAAAATAGGGAAGAAAACAAAAATTCCAAAAAAAATTAAAAAAGTACTTGATTTTTCTTTTTTGATGTGTTATAATATTTAGGTCGTGGAGAGATGGCTGAGCTGGTCTAAGGCGCACGACTGGAAATC
>JAZNEM010000208.1:0-3259 GCA_045588595.1 Eubacteriales bacterium | reverse complement strand
AAATCAAAATTTACATTTGTACCGTAGGGGCGTTCTGTGAACGCCCGCGGGAGACCGCAGGTCTCCCCTACAGAGTTTGTGTTAACCGTTTCATTCGTACATTGCCATTTCGCCAAATCAAACCCACCGACAAATCAAAATTTGAAATTCAAACCATATTACACTATAAATTATATATATAATAAAAATTATCAAAAAATTATTGAAAAATTTTTCTCGGTGTGATATAATATAATATCATGAAAAAATAGGCTTTAAAGCTATAAAATAAAGGAGAGAACTTATGTCTAACTACAAAATAGAAACAAAATGCGTTCAGGGCGGTTACACCCCCGGAAACGGTGAGCCGAGACAGATACCGATAATTCAAAGCACTACCTTTAAATATGCCTCCAGCGCGGAAATGGGTAAGCTTTTCGACCTTGAGGCATCGGGCTATTTCTACACGAGACTCCAGAATCCCACCAACGACAGCGTTGCGGCAAAGATCTGCGACATGGAGGGCGGTACTGCGGCTATGCTTACGTCCTCGGGTCAGGCGGCTAACTTCTTTGCTATCTTCAATATAGCTTCCTGCGGTGACCACGTTGTCGCTTCTTCGACCATCTACGGAGGAACTTTCAATCTTTTCTCGGTAACCATGAAGAAGATGGGCATAGAGTTCACCTTCGTTTCTCCCGACTGCACCGACGAGGAGCTTAACGCGGCGTTCAGAGAGAATACCAAGGCTGTGTTCGGTGAGACTATCGCCAACCCCGCGCTTACCGTTCTCGATATCGAGAGATTCGCAAATGCGGCTCACGCGCACGGCGTTCCGCTTATAATAGACAACACCTTCGCAACTCCCGTAAACTGCCGTCCTTTTGAGTGGGGAGCTGATATCGTAACCCACTCCACGACAAAGTACATGGACGGTCACGGCGCGGCTGTCGGTGGCTGTATCGTTGACTCGGGTAAGTTCGATTGGACGAAGTACCCCGAAAAGTTCGCGGGACTTTGCACTCCCGATGAGAGCTACCACGGTGTTACCTATACCGAGCGCTTCGGTCTTGAGGGCGCGTTCATTACAAAGGCGACCGCTCAGCTCATGCGTGACTTTGGCGCAATACAGGCTCCGCAGAACGCGTTTTTGCTCAATCTCGGTCTTGAGAGTCTCCACGTAAGAATGGCTCGCCACTGCGAGAACGGTCTTGCCGTTGCTAAATTTTTGAAGTCTGATGACAGAATTTCTTGGGTCACCTATCCGTCTCTTGAGGGCGACAAATATTACGACCTCGCGCAGAAGTATATGCCTAACGGTACTTGCGGTGTCGTAAGCTTCGGCGTTAAGGGCGGCAGAGAAATGGCTGAAAAGTTCATGGGCAACCTCAAAATAGCGGCAATAGAAACTCACGTTGCGGACGCGAGAACCTGCTGTCTCCACCCCGCAAGCGCAACTCACAGACAGATGAACGAGGAGGAGCTCGTAGCGGCAGGCATTTCGGGCGATCTCGTGCGCCTTTCGTGCGGAATCGAGAACGCGGAGGATCTTATTGCCGATATCAAACAGGCGCTTGACGCTTTGAACGATTAAAAAGATTTTTAGGAGGCTTTAATAATGCCTATCAAAATTCCTAATTTGTTGCCCGCGACACAGGTGTTGCTCAACGAAAATATATTCGTTATGACCGAGACGCGAGCTATGACTCAGGATATCCGTCCCTTGAAGATACTTATGCTCAACCTCATGCCGCAGAAGATAACGACAGAGACGCAGATAGCGAGAGTTATCGGAAACACTCCGCTTCAGGTCGAGCTTGAGCTCTTGCAGACGGCAACGCATAAGTCTACGCATACCTCAGAGGAGCATATGCTCGCGTTTTATAAGACCTTTGACGAGGTACGTGACAAAAAGTACGACGGTATGATAATCACGGGCGCACCCGTTGAGCAGATGGACTTTGAGGAGGTCGATTATTGGGAAGAGCTTTGCGAGATAATGGAGTGGAGCAAGACCCACGTAACGAGCACCTTCCATATCTGCTGGGGCGCGCAGGCGGGACTTTATTATCACTACGGAGTGAAAAAGTATCCGCTTGAAAAGAAGCTTTTCGGTGTTTTTGAGCATAAGCTCGACCATAAGCAGTCGATACTTTTCCGAGGCTTTGACGATACCTTTGTCGTTCCTCATTCGCGCCATACGACGTGCAGAAGAGAGGATATAGAGGCAGTTCCTGAATTAAAGATACTCGCAAGCTCCGAGGAGGCTGGCGTATTCGTTACGGCTACCGACAAGGGCAGACAGATATTCGTTACGGGACATTCCGAGTATGACGCGGATACTTTGAAAAATGAGTATTTCCGCGACAAAAATGCGGGGCTTCCCATTGAATTGCCGAAAAATTATTTCCCCGATGACGATGATACAAAAGAGCCTGTCGTTCGTTGGAGAAGCTGCGCAAATCTATTGTATTCAAACTGGCTGAACTACTTTGTATATCAGTCTACACCATATAATATCGAGGAGATTGAATAAAAATGAAACACACAAGAAAACTCGTTTTAGCCGCGCTTTTTGCCGCTCTGACCTTTTGCGCGACGTTCGTTATAAAAATACCGACGGTCACGGGCGGATACGTTAATCTTGGAGACAGCTTTGTTTTAACTTCGGCGTGGGTCTTGGGGCCCGTGTGGGGAACAGCCGCGGCGGCTGTCGGCTCGGCACTCTCCGATCTTCTGGGCGGTTATCCGATATACATATTGCCGACCTTTATCATAAAAGGACTTATGGCTCTTGCGGCGTATGGGATATTTAAGCTCATCAATATCAAAAAGACTTATATTTCGCGTATTATCGGAGCTGTTGTAGCCGAGCTGATAATGGTAGGCGGATATTATCTCTGCGAGGCGGTCTTCCTTGGCTACGGCTTTGGAGGCGCGCTTGCGAGCGTTCCTGCAAACGTTGTTCAAGCAGTGTTCGGTGTTGTCAGCGGAGTTATAATTACCGAGATACTTTTGAATATCAAGGCAACAAAAAGATTTTTAAATAAATAAAACAAAAGACAGAGATTTCTCTGTTGTTCTTAACGGAGAATTTGCCGGCACAAAATTTCGGCAGAGGGATTGTTTCCTCTGCCGATTTGTGCTATAATGGGATGGGTGATGAAAATGGATAACAAAAAAGAATTTCCGAAAAGAAAAGATATTAGCCTAAAGAATTATGATTATGGTTCTCCCGGTGCATATTTTGTAACCATCTGTACGAAAAACAGAAAGAATT
>JAZNEM010000207.1:0-2283 GCA_045588595.1 Eubacteriales bacterium | reverse complement strand
GTATCTATCTTTATTACGGGCTTTTCGTATCTTCTGATACCGTGCACCTCGGGCTGCGCACCCGTATACATCGTACCGAAGCAAACCGGAGTGACCGAAGGCATGACCGTACAGAAAGGGAGCGTCAGCTCGGTCTTGCTCGTTGCGACGTCGAGAATCTGGGGATATTTTTCATATACCCACTGCGCGATAGCATCGGGGTTATACATAAGGATCCTGTCTGCCTTTTTTCCGCCAAAAGCCTTATCTACGTATTCGCAAAGTTCCGGAGAGGCGGAAGCTGCGCATGCGGGAGCATCGATGCCGATGGCATAAGCAAGAGCGGCGCAAAGAGTGTCCAATGATTTTTCGTTTGTCATTTTTTAGATTCCTTTCAAAATATATTTATTAAGTATTTTTACTTATATATTTTAACACATTTCGAAAAAAAATCAATAATTTTTGGAATTTTTATACGTTTTGTTATATAAAAAAAGTGATTTGCGGAATAATCTCTACCTTTGGGATAGCTCCCGTCGCAGACGGGTGAGAGGATTACACAAATCAAATTAAAAAATTCAAACGTATTATGTAATCCGATGATCAAATATCTATCTTCGCGAGTCCCGCTTCCGAGGTCTCCTTATAGGACACAGATAGGTCGCGTCCCGTTTCTTTCATAGCTCTCATTACTTTATCAAAGGATATCTTTCGGCTATCCCACAAAAAGCTTGCAAGGCTCACCGCGTTTATAGCTCTCATAGCGGCTACCGCGTTTCGTTCGATACAAGGTATCTGAACGAGTCCGCAGATGGGGTCGCAGGTAAGTCCGAGATGATGCTCTATCGCTATCTCCGCGGCATATTCTATTTTGTCTATGCTCAATTCAAAAAGCTCTCCGAGAGCTGCCGCCGCCATAGCGCACGCGCTTCCTATCTCTGCCTGACAACCACATTCCGCACCCGATATTGACGCGTTAGTCTTTATCAAAGCACCTATAACACCAGCCGTTTCAAGCGCACGGATTATCTCCGCATCACTGTATCCGTTCTTCTGTTGCTGATAATAGAGTACCGCAGGCAACACGCCCGACGCGCCGCACGTAGGAGCGGTCACGATAGTCTCACCCTGCGCGTTTTGCTCACTTACGGCGTACGCATACGCACATACCATTCTGTTTTCTCTCGTTTGAGCCGATTCGTCTATATGTTGACTGTTAAACAGAGATCTAGCCTTTTTCTTTACGTCAAGACCGCCCGGAAGAACTCCTTCGTCAGAAAGTCCCTTTTGTATCGAGGTCTTCATGGTGTTCCATACGGTATGCATATACGAGCGGAACTCGGGAGATTCATTTTTCTCCGCATACTGCCAAAGCCTTATATTTTGCTCCTTACAATACTCGGAGATATCCGAAAACGTACTGAGCTCATAGACCTTTTCTTCTTTTTTTACCTTGTCGTTGTCAAAAGCGATGCTTCCGCCGCCAATGCTCCTAACACGCGCCCTGTCTATCTCCTTGCCGTCCTTATACGCAAAAAGATCCATCGTGTTCGGGTGAGGAATATCTGTCTCAAAATAATCAAGCTCAACGTCGCAAGGAGTGGGGGCGAGAGTCTTTTTTACAACGGCATCTGTGCCGTGTCCTATGCCCGTCTTTGCAAGAGAGCCGTATAGTATAACTTTAAAGCGATCCGCCTGCGCGTTTCTCTGCTTAAAGATGATGCTCGCGCGCTCAGGACCTATGGTATGAGAGCTTGACGGTCCTCTGCCTATCTTGTAAAGATCCGTTATCGAGGACATTCCGTTAGCCGCCGATTCGTGTTTGACATCGCAAGGCTCGGAAACGAGCAATTCCTCGACCGCAACGTTAAGTATGCGCGCCGTCATTATAAGATTTTTCGCAGACGGCTGAGAAAGCCCCGTTTCCCATTTGGATATCGCTCTATCGCTTATGCCAAGATACTCGGCAAGAGCCTTTTGCGATATACCCTTTTTCGTTCTGACCTCTTTTAGCTTTTCACCCTGAAAATCTCTCATGATATACCTCTTTAAGTAACAAGTTTGCCTTAATTATACATGAAAAATATCCAACTATAAAGGCTTTTTGATTTATTTGTAGCCGCCAATATCAACCGCAGGTTGATATGCCGATCCTGTTATTGCTTCAAATTTTGATTTGTCGGGGACGCGGGGGACGCGATTTTCCGCTTTTTTGAAAAAAAGCTTGGCAAAAAACTTCCTGAAAAGGATTTATCGTGTAGCCGTTATGACTATGCAAAACCTTGTTTTAGAAAGTTTTTTGAG
>JAZNEM010000206.1:0-3484 GCA_045588595.1 Eubacteriales bacterium | reverse complement strand
CCAAGAAACTTGTAAGCTACACACCTTGCTTCAGACGCGAGGCAGGCTCTTATCGCTCCGACGAGCGCGGAATGGTTCGCGGACATCAGTTTAATAAGGTTGAGATGTTCCAGTACACGCTTCCCGAAAAGAGCGACGAGGCTTTTGACGAACTCGTAATGAAGGCAGAGAATCTCGTAAAGGGACTTGGCTTCCACTTCCGCACCGTCAAGCTTGCGGCAGAGGACTGCTCAGCATCTATGGCGCGCACCTATGACATCGAGATAAACATTCCTTCCATGAACGGATACAAGGAAGTTTCTTCGGTTTCCAACGCAAGAGACTATCAGGCGCGTAGAGGTATGATGCGTGTTCGCAGAGAAAACGGAAAGACCGAATTCTTACACACCCTTAACGGTTCGGGACTTGCAACAAGCCGCATTTTGCCCGCTCTCGTTGAGCAGAATCAGCTCGCTGACGGCTCTGTTGTCGTTCCCGAGGTACTTCGCAAGTATATCGGCGTAGACGTTATCAAGAAATAATCAATAAAATCGTAAAAAAATAACGAAAGGAGACTGTTATGAGATTTCTTCAGACCGCTCTGACAATACCTGAAGAAGACGAAATATCCTTATTGGAAGAGCTTTTCAGAGCTTTTTATTACTCTGATTATGGAAATAATGCTTACTATCCGAATCTCAACATGGATAGCGACTCTCTGATGTTTGTCAAAAATGTGATCTTAGGTATTTTCATAGGTCTCTGTATAGCCGCTTTCGGAATGGTTTACAACAAACGCGTGCTTGGAAAATTCGTGCGCAAGCTTTTAAGTGATGAGTGTCTTTCAAAAGAAAGCGCAAAGACACTCTCGGAGCTTGGCGTTATGCAAAATTATGCAGTCAGAAACGCCGTAAGAAAGAGCGCAAGTCTCCGCCGAGTCGTGCGTTGCAGGGAAGAGGAAGAATTTTTAGCCGAACAGGAAAAGCGGCGTTTGGAATTCGAAGAGGCAAACAAAGACAACAAAAAAGCCGCATTTCGCGAGGAAAGATTCGAGATCGATACCGCAAACGATCACTTTTACATACCCGAAGAAATGAAGTATATGGCTGATGTAAAATTCGAGAGCCGCGGTACTACTTGGCTCGGTGCAGTACTCTTCGTTATCATTATGGCTATCGCTTTCATTGCACTAATTATATTTTTACCCGATATATTCCAAATGCTTGACAACTTCGTCGGTGGATTTTCAAGCATGGGAAAAGACAAAATCCTTTAAAAACGGGAATTTCTATGAACAGTACAAGAATTGCAGAAAAGCTTCGCCCAAAGACTTTTGATGAAATAGTCGGACAAGAACATCTTTTCGGAGAACGCGGAGTTATACGGCGCATGATATCGTCGGGTAGGATCACAAACATGATCTTCTACGGGCCTCCAGGTACGGGGAAAACGACCGCAGCCGAAATAATCGCGCGAGAGTCCGACATGGTATTTCATCGCCTTAACGCGACCACGGCATCTCTGTCCGATGTTAAGGAAATATTAAGCTCGACAAATAACATATTTTCAACGGGCGGAATACTTCTTTATATAGACGAGATACAGTATTTTAATAAAAAACAGCAGCAAGCGCTCCTTGAATATATCGAGGACGGACGTGTTACTCTGATAACCTCGACAACTGAAAATCCGCATTTTTATATTTATAACGCGATAATCTCGCGCTCCTCTCTATTTGAGTTCAAGCCTGTGCCGCCGATAGCTTGTCAAAAGGCACTTAGGCGCGCGGTCGAATACTTGAACGAGAGTGAAGGGAATGGCAAAACGTGTGAGGACGGAGTTCTCGATTATATTGCGCGCTCGACCCATGGAGACGTACGCCATGCTCTCGTATTGCTCGAAAACGCTTATTTTTCGGCAGACGATATAATAACGCGCGAATCTGTTGACTCCTTTCACGTTCCGATTGGCAATTTTGATACCGATACACACTATGACCTGCTCTCGTGCCTGCAAAAATCCATCAGAGGTTCAGACCCTGATGCAGCGATATTCTACATTGCAAAACTTCTCTCACTGGGAGAGCTTATATCGGTATGCCGCAGACTTCAGGTAATAGCAAACGAGGACGTAGGGCTTGCTTATCCCATGGCGGCAGTCGTAACACGCGCGTGTTGC
Organism: Eubacteriales bacterium; assembly: GCA_045588595.1. GTDB lineage: Bacteria > Bacillota > Clostridia > Oscillospirales > CAG-272 > HGM12713. The sequence goes on along the minus strand of JAZNEM010000206.1, from coordinate 1,327 downwards.
GAGTCGGCAAAGGAGCTCGGAATGCCCGAGGCAAGAATCCCGCTCGCTCACGCGGCAATACTTCTCGCTACCTCACCTAAATCCAATTCGGCTTATGTGGCGGTAAATTCCGCTATTGAAGACATCGAAAAGGGAATAGGTATAAATATACCACCCCACCTGCAAAGCCCGCTTTTCAAGGGATATAAGTACCCTCACGACTATCCGAATCATTACGTTCGTCAACAGTACCTTCCCAATGACCTCCAGACTAAGCGTTATTATGACTGGGGCGATAATAAAATTGAGCAAGCCGCAAAGCAGTTTGCTCAAAAAATAAAGGGTGAATAATATAATACCGTTGAGGTAATCCAATGATTAAAAAAATAAAAGCTATATATAAAAGGCACGAGCTGATAATTCGATATCTGTTTTTCGGACTTATCACGACGGTTCTTTCTTTAGCAGCATGCTATATCACCGTAAAATCTGCGGCTCTTGTATGGCATGACAAAAGAGGAGACCCGAACGCTATTGCCGACTCTCTCGGAAGCATAACGCAGTGGATAGTCGGAGTACTCGTCGCCTTCTTTACCAATAAGCTGTGGGTGTTTACAAATGCCGAAAAGGGAGCGCGCGCAACGTTTAAGCAGCTATTTGTATTTTCGGGCTCGCGCGTTGGCACGTTCTTTATCGAATGGCTTATAAACCTTGGAATCATCGCGCTTTTGGACGACTTGTTTAGCTATAACGCGCCGATAATCCCGCTTGGATTTATGGATTTTGAGTTAAACTCAAGAATATGGGCAAAGGTGGCGTCGTCAATAATCGTCGTTATCACAAATTACTATATCAGTAAGCTTGTCGTGTTTAAGAAAAAGAACCAAGCAATAGAGAAATAAAAGGAAAAAGCAACAAAATAAAGTCGAAAAAACGACAAGAAAACTATCTTTCACCGTAAATAAAGATAAAAATCACAAAAAAATGAAATTTGCGGTGAAAGATAGCAAAAAGATATTGACAAATCAATAAAAATGGAGTATAATAATTAGGCAAGTTTGAAACGGCGACTTGCACGTATATAATACGGAGAAGTACTCAAGAGGCCGAAGAGGCGCCCCTGCTAAGGGTGTAGGTCGGATTTAACCGGCGCGAGAGTTCAAATCTCTCCTTCTCCGTAAGATTTAACACAACATACAGTACAGGATGATACAAAACCGTACTATATGTTGTGTTTTTCTTTGTTTCCGCACATCTCATACCCCACATCGTACCCCAGTTGGATTTTATAACCCCTCTCCGTACCCCATTTTGTACCCCTGTATCATCCCACGATCTTCTCAAAGTA
>JAZNEM010000205.1:0-13777 GCA_045588595.1 Eubacteriales bacterium | reverse complement strand
GCATCGAGCCCCGGAAGATGTGAGTGTCCGCACCCGAACACGAATATCAAGCCGTCACGCTTTATTGTTTCTGCAACAAGTCTTGAAGCTCTTTCTATTTTTTCGCTTTCCTCATTTTCGATACGGCATAAAATATCGGTTATCTTATTTAAATACTCTGACATATGGCCTCCATTAAAATGAAGTTGAGTTTATATTATTTTTTGAGAACTCTCTTGTAATTCTCTCCTATTCTATCCCAGAGCTTAATGGGATCGGGAGCGGAGACGCTTGTGCCAAGACCTCCGCGGTAGGTCCAAGTTGCAAGACGGTCAACACCCATGCTCTCGTAAAGGTCAACTACCTTATCTATCTGTGAGAAGTCCTCGGGCTGCGCGTTGTAGCCCATCAGCCAACGTTCAGACTGTTTGCCGTACTTCTTCGCGATACGAACGGTTCGCTCGGTGATCTCCTTGAAGAAGCTTTCGGGAAGAGACCAGTTGATGATGGTCGTAGAGAATACGTCAAAGTAAGGACAAGCCGCAACCATTTCCCAATTGTCATAGCCGCGAAGCTCGGTCACGTAATACGTATTCTTCGTTGCGTGTACGCAACAGGTTATCTCAAGGTTGGGATTTACCTCCTTGAGTGCCTTGGAGCAATCCGCGAGAGTTTTGAGAGCCTCACGCCATCTGAACTGCTTTACGTCGTCGTTCATAAACTTGGGCATCTCATAGCCGTAATAATCCTCAAATTTCTTCATGCACTCGGGACATCTGCATGCCCAGTCGTCACCCGCGCCACCCGTGATAGACGCATAAGCCTTCGGATAAGCGTAGTGAGGCTCGTCCCAGAAAAATCCGTCGACCTCGGTCTCTCTTGCGAGCTTGAGGCAGATGTTAGTGAAGTAGTCGCGGAAGGAATTTGTGTTGAAGCAAGCGGCATTGAGAACCTCTCCCGTGTATGCCGATACCTGTCTGTGATGAATGTTGTTCTGCAAGAACAAGCTTACCTGCTCTCCGCCAAAGTATTTTCCAATACCCCAGGTGTCCGCGATACAACGAAGTCCTACCTTGTGCGCGGTCTTTACGATATTGTTGATGTTGGGAAACCAGAAATCCATATCGAATTCGGTAATAGCAAGAATGACTGTGTCGCAGCCGTGCTCCTTCATCTCGATGAAATCCTTTTCCGCGTGTTCTACGTAGTTAAATCCGTAATAGCTTACTGCTGTGTGTTTGATAGACATAATTTTTCTCCCTTTATATTTGTATTTTAAAATTACCAACGACAGCCAACGTCAAATTCAGCCCAGCCCGCCTTTACGTAGTCGCCGTCAATTGGCATTACCTTGCGTAAAAGCGCGGCGGTGTGCGGTCTTACGTTAACTATTTTATATGATTCAATGTTCTCAAAGCCGCCGACTCCCATCAACGTAACGTACGGCATACCTGCCGAGAGCGTGTGCCAAGTGGTGTGCATATAACCCATGAGAGATTGATCTTCGATAGTGCTGAGAGCCGCATCTATCTGCGATCTTCCCTCGTCCCAAGGACAGAGTATACAATCAAATCCTGCTTTCTGGAATACAGAGCAGGTCTCAACGGGGGCTTCGTATGCGCGGTATTGCCAGTCGGCAATGATAACTTCTTTCTTTACGTGATCCAAGAAATATTTCTCTACCTCGGGGGTGGGCGCGTTGCAGGTGTATCTGCTCTTAGGATTGTAATATTCGTAACGGTAGAGCATCATATCTCCCCATACGAATATACGTCGTCCGAGTGCGTTCATCTCGTCACTTATCTCATTTATAAAGTCGCAAAGCGCACTTATGTTTTCTTCGGTAAATTCAAAGTTGTATGCCTCGTCACAACCAATGTGGAAATATTTACCCTCACCGCAAAGCTCGATAAGTTCGTTTCGTATCTGACGCAACAGAGCCTTTACCTTAGGCTTGCGGATATCCCAACACCAGCCGTCCTCGCTGAAATAGGTCTGCAAAGCAGGATTCTGGTCAAGTACTACGTGCTTTCCGTGCATAACTCGTCCCGCGGGAGCGTGTCCCCAGTGGTTGAACATGGGAATTATCTCTATTCCGAGGTCGTTTGCTTCTTTTATAATAGGTTTGATCTCTTCCTTTGTAAATCCGTGTTGCCACGAAAGCTCCTTCATGCAATCGAATTTGAGCATTCCCCAGAATTCGAGAACGATATGAGTGTACTTCAAAGCACCGCAAAGACGGACGAATCTTTGTATTTCCCAAAGCTTTGTTTCGGCAAAAATGCAGAAATGGATCATTCGATTTTGAATAAGCGCACGGTCCTTGATCTGACAGCACTCAACCTCGATAGCGTTCTCTCCGTCTTTGTCGATAGCCTTGAAACGATCGAGCAAGGTCATAAATCCATGTAAAAGGTCTTTCTCATTTTCCGCATAGACACAAATACCATCGGGGGTTATGTTAATGCTGTAAGAGTATTCGTCGAGCGAAAGCTTTTCCGCGCTTCCAACAGTAAAAATAAATTCACCGCGCTCTGTGACATCAATGACAGAGCATTGGAAAGTGAAATTCTTCCAAAATTCTTTTATAATGCTTTTGTTAAGACAAGAATGAGCGTTTGCTTTCACGTCTCCCGAAAAAACAAAGCTTCCTTCTTTTTTGATCAGATCTTGAGGATTAAATATCATAAGATTCTCCTTTCTTTTTTTATAGTATAGCATGAAATAAAAAAAAGAAACACCTCATTTTTATGCACAGGGGTGGACTTTTTAGTCAAGACATGCTATAATAAAGCTGAGGTGATAAATTATGATATACAATTTTGACGACTTATCTTTTAAAATTTTAATGGTTGACCGCTTTATACATAAGGAAGGCTTTTTTGAGGTAAACGCGCGCCCTTTTTCCGCGTTTTCGTTTCGTGTAAGCGGATCGGGAGCTTTTGAAATAGGAAATAAACGCTTTATTACTCAAAAAGGAGACGTGTTGTTTCTGCCCGCAAATATGCCGTACAAAGTAGAATATTCGAGCAGCGAAAGCATTGTCGTTCACTTTGAACAATGTAATTATTTCGAGACGGAAAATATTTGCTTGGAAAATATCGCAACGATCGGGCTGTTGTTTCACAATCTGCTTGAATCATGGAACGGTCAACGTTCGGTAAATCAAGCAAAATCCATCATTTATGAGATCCTTGAAAAGATCGAAAAAGATAAAAGAAGCTCTCTCGAGGATAGCACCTTTTCTCGTTGCGTTCGTTATATAGACACACATTTTTGCGCCCCTGAATTAGATATCAATACGGTGTGCAATATCGGATTTATTAGCGCGTCGAGTCTGCAAAGATCGTTTAATGCGCATTTTGGTATGTCTCCAAAGCAATATTTGCTCAAGCTCAGAATGAATCATGCGTTGGAGCTTTTGGCAGAGAATGTGCTTTCTGTCAAGGAGATCGCCTTTGCTTGCGGCTTTAATGACGAAAAATATTTTTCAAGAGCATTCAAAAGTAAATACGGATATCCGCCGTCTCAGATGCAAAACAGTATGTTTGTGTAAGAATTAAAAAACCGAGCCGAGAATCAACCGACATAAGTATTGCGACTAAAATACGCGGACAAAACGCAACGAGTAAACGAGTATATGAAAAATTATATGCAAGAAAACGCATGAAGCGTTAACACGACGATCGTTACCCTTTTTCATCAACATTAACAGTAAAGGCTTCATGCACTCCATTTTCCACGGTTTTGATAAATATGCAGCATTGATGATCGCCATTAACGATATTAAATCCTTCCGTCTTTCCCGATAACCAAGCACTTCTTTCATTTCTTTAGAGTTCGTTCTGCTATCCTCTTGCGGTACGATGTTTCCGTGCCATAACTTGTTGATAACCTACCTCATACGAATACCACCTCCCGCAAAATGATTTCTTCCGCGCTTGCCTTGATATTGTTCATCTCGGCTATCCATCGGAGCATATCGCGAGCTTTCAAATCCTCGTCAATACCTCTTTCAGCAGCGAGGCTGGGGATGATGCTTTCAAGCATTTCCTTTGCTTCAAGGTCGATGTCGTGTAGCCGAGCATTCAACTTGCCTTCGGTTAAAAGAGTAGTATACCTTCCGCGACGGTGGTTCTTGATGTAATCTCAAGGTACATCCGTCCATATTTGCCGATCTGATAGTCGCTCTGTTCGGGAAGTGCAATATCGGGAATAAGGTGTCCGTTTTCCTCGCGGTATGTACCACCGAGCTTTTCATAAAGAGTATCAAAGTTCTTTTTCATTTTCATTCTCCATTACATTTTATTTTTATAAGCAAGTATTGTAACGGATTGCTTTTGTGTCTTTAATTAAGTTAGTAGTTGTCAAGAAAAAAAGACAGAGAACATAAAACATTCTCTGTCATTTTTTTCGGTAGGTAACGAATTCTTAAAGCTGTCCTTTAGCGTACGTACCATATGAGTCTTTTATTTTTCAATATTATTTTTAACTCGCTCTAACTCTTTATCTTTATTCCAAAGATAACTGAAATGCATCTCCGTGCCATTTCTTATCCTTTGGATATTCAGTCTATGCTTCCACAAAATCACCATAGAAGTTAGAAGAAACAAAGCTGCTCCTATAATCTCCTTCTCTAAAACACCAAAAACTATTGCAAACACGATAGATGCCGACATTGGAACAAAGCAAATATAATCGGTCAGAAGTACCACTACAAGCTCTCCAGCTAACATAATCAAAAATACTCGCCAATCATACATTAAGATAGTACCGCCAAGACACGCAAGTCCTTTACCGCCCTTAAATTTCATATAGAATGGGAAAATATGTCCAAGCGTACACGCAACCGCGGTAACAGCAAATATCAATGCCGTTTTAGAAAATAAGAATCCGGTAAACCATATTGCAAAGCATGTCTTAGCAATATCAAAAAGTGCGCAAAAAATACCAACCGCTTTACCTAGAATAATCAAAGCGTTAGAAGCTCCCGCGTTTCCTGACCCTTTTTTACGTATATCAAAGCCACGGATCTTTGAAATAATATAAGCAGGATTAATTGTGCCTATCAAATATCCAATCAATAGCGAAATCAAATATTTCATCAAATCAAAATCCTCTTAGTTTTTACAAATATTATTTACCACTATATTTTATCACTCAAAAGTAAATATTTTTTTAACAAACGGCGTTTTAATTTAAAACTTTAACTATTATTGTCATTATTTTTTCTAAAGGAATAAACAATTATGGTATTGACAAAATGGAATATAAGCGATACCGCCGCCAACCCCCCCGCGATACCAATTGCTATTTTTAATGTTTCCATCAGATATTGAGTAGCTAAAGTCATATTCTGAGATATAAGATTGAACATGGCTCTGTACAAGCTTCCTCCGGGAACGATAGGAATAGCACACGGAAGAACAAATATTATCGCCGGAGCTTCTTGAAATCTTGCACAAGCCTCTGCGTATATCGCTGAAACAGCAGATGCTATAAACGCGGCGGCAAACACTGAAGAAAATTGATAATTTATTATGAAATAAACAAAATAAGATATTCCTCCTCCTATCATAGCAAGCGGTAAATGCTTAAAGCGGATCCTGAATAAAACAGCAAATGCCGCACTTCCTATCAAAGAGGTTACAAGCTGAACAAAAAAATCAATATTCCACATTATATAAGCCCTCCCATAACAAACATTGAGAGCAGATACCCTGCGGCTATCATTAAAGCTGCCAAAATACATTGAACGGTTTTCAACGTTCCCGCAAGAAAATCACCGCACATAAGATCTCGAAATGCAGTTCCAAATGAAACACCTGGTATGAGAAGCATTATCGTACCTATCATTATCATGCCAAGATCGTCTCCAACGCCAAGTTTTATAGAAAGACATGCTAAACCACCGCCTATAAAAGATTGAATAACAGTTTTAGCAAGTCTGTTTATTTGTCCCGTTGGAATTATATCGATCAAAAAAATAACTATACCGATAATTGCCGCTACAAGTCCGTCTTTAATAGTTCCTCCAAAGAATAATGCAAAACCTCCGGCCGCGAGCGCTGCCGCTATTGCGCGAACTAATATCGGATAGCTTTTCTTGTGTTTCGCTTCATATATCATTTTGTCAACCTTCTCAAAGGACGGCGTTTCTCTGCATATTTTTCTCGAAATTGCGTTAAAAAGCTCCAAACGGTATAAGTGATTTTCTGTTCCGTCTATTCGTCTAACTTGGGAAGAATATTCCCCATTTTTCATGCGAATAGCCCCTATTAAGACCGATGTGATCGCAAAAATCTCGACGTGTTCCGCGCCATATGCCTTGCATATTCTTTCGATGGTGCTTTCAACACGGTTGATCTCACCGCCGCTTTTTAACATTCCTTCGCCAACATCAAGCGCTATGCGCAGAAGCGTATCTGCTTCACTTAATTCAACAATATCTTTTTCAAGTGTCATATTGTAAGATTTCATTTATTATCCTATCAAAGCTTATGAAATATTGGTTTCCTATTTTCAAACGTACAAACGTAACCGAAAATATCTTTAAGTATTTCCAAGCCTTCTTTTGCATATTCACCTACTCTGTCGGGAGTATGGGCATCCGAGCCTATTGTAACTATCTCTCCTCCAAGCTCTTTAAAACGGCGGAGAAAAGCCGCGGGAGGAAGAAAATCTCCCGTTTTATTCACACCGCTTGTGTTTATCTCCATTCCCATTCCCTTTTTAACGAGCAATTTCATTATCTCATCGGATATCTCCTCATTACCCTCATATGTAACAGGTGAAGAAGACGGATTATGGGCAGACTTACAAACGTATGTGAGATGACCAAGCACATCAAAATTGTTGTGCAGTTCAACACATTCAAGCGTTTTTTCAAGATAACGGCGATATGCCTTTTCAGGAGTCATTCCTTTCCAAAATTCAGGATAATACGGATCGTATCCATCAACAAAATGCACCGAACCGATAACGAAATCAAAGTTGCGTTTTGAAAGTACATCGTCACATTCCTTGATATTCCATTCTGTAAGACCGTATTCTATGCCACGTCGAATAATTATACGGTCGTCTTTAAGAGTATCATAAGCTTTTGAATAATCATCAAGAGAAAACAGATCGTGCGTATCGTTAGGATCGGAATGATAATCCCAGTGATCTGTAAAGCATATTTCTTTAAGTCCTGCCTTTACAGCAGCCTCTACCATGTCAACAGATGGCGTTTCGGAATCAAACGAAACAGACGTATGCATATGAAAATCAAACATTTTATTTATTCCCTTCAACTTTTTTATTTTTAGTTATTATAAACGCCAATATAAGCGCACAAATACCAGCCACAAGCTTTCCTGCTATCAATCCCAATATCGCTTTGGGGTCGTAGCCCGCTGTAAACGCAAGATGGTCACCGAAAACAAACGATGCCGAAACGGCAAACGCCATATTTATAACCTTTCCTCTCTTATCCATATCTTTTACGGAATCAAATACGGGAATTGAATTCAAAAGGTTCGTAAGGAGTCCGTTCATTGACGTTTCGTTTACATCTGCCTTTTTGCCGAGTTTTTCGAGCGGCTTTTTCAATAGCTTCGTAATTATAAACATAAGTGGAAATGCGCCCGCCAACAAAAGAGCGATATCTCCGACTATAATAAAGGATTCGTCTATCGGAGCTATTCCCTTGATCATCGTCCAGCCTGTAAGCCTTTGTATAAGCGCGACTATCAGACCGAACGTAGCAAGCGCGGTCATAAGTTTACCGAATACCGTAAATATCATAATAAGTATTTTTTCAAACTTCCAAAGACCGATAGCGATCACAAGCGCAAGAATTATGATAGGAAGCATATTCTTTATAATAAACAAAGGTGCGCAACCTATTATCAAGCCGCCGACAAAAATACCGAACGGTATAGTTAAGATACCGCACAGTATTCCCTTTGCAACAAATGGTCTGTCCGATGTCGAAACCACACCCATAGCGACAGGGATAGTAAAGGTTATCGTAACGCCAAGCATAGACGATGCGATAATTCCACCCAAACGAACGGCGTTATCGTTTACGCTCAATTCTTTAGCTAAAGTATATCCGCCCATATCGCAAGCAAAAAACGAGCCCGCAAACATGGCTGGGTCTGCGCCTAAAAATTCGTAGAACGGAACTACTACAGGACGCAAAAGATCAGCTATAACGGGAGACAAAACGATCATACCGCTCATAGTAAGCAGCAAGGGTCCCATAGTAACTATTCCCTTTTCAAATGCCGCACCAAGACCGAATTTATTTCCGATCATTCTATCTATGCCGCCGATCACTGCAAATGTGCAAATTATAATAAAAATTATTTTTTCAATGCTCATATCGATTTAATTCCTTATCAATCAATAACGACCGATTTTTTCTTTCCCTTTTTATTTGTGGGGTATTCTCTTATTCTTATAACGAAATCCAGATTTATAGCCTCCAGTTTGCCGTTATTATCAAGTAAAACAGCACCGTCGGTTACTTCTTTTATAGTTCCTTGAAATTGGTGGTTGCTGTCGAAAGCGTATACCAGACATTCCTTGTCAATAAATCTTTTTGCAAGCTCAAGCATTTTTGTTTTATCCTCCGTTTTTCTCTTTTTGATTGCTTTTTTGGCAATCATAGCATTTCTGTTGCGTAATAAAATAAACAAAATAATAAATAAAAAGATAATGGGTATATAATACGAAAGATTCAATATATCAACTCCATTTCCAAAAAACTCAATGATCAAATTCATTATACCATAAAATATTACAAAAGTAAATAGGGCGGTTCAATTTTATAATGAACCGCCCTACAAAATTCTGCATTAATTTTTTAATTAATAATGTTTTTTATTGAGAAATAGGTTCGAGAGAAATTCGCTCTCTAAAACAAAGATGGTCATGATCCAGTCCGCATCCCTCCGAATATACCTCTCCTTCATAAATTTCAGTGTTTGGAGGATCAATGTGTACTATAATTTCTCCATATAAGTATAGATAATTTTCGGAATCCCGATAAATAGACAGCGCGGGAATCGAATTGTCTTTAACACTATCAAATATCTTTCTTCCCGCGGCTAAAAAAAGATCGTTGTCGATCTTTGATAAATGGTTAAGGCAATCATCATTTATATAAATTCTAATATTGCTTGGAGAATTCGGCAAGTCAAGAATGTTTGCCCCTTTTTCATTAACAACGTATCGAAAAGTACCGTTTGTATTTAATATTTTATCAACGTCATAGACTATCGAAGATTCATCGGTATCATTATCATTTATTTTTTTGCCGCCTGATTTGCACCCAACTAAAGTTATCAATAAAGATAGACTTAAAAACAAAAATATTATTTTTTTCACTTGATATAAACCTCCTTCGTGAATACACTGCTTAAATTTTTGCACCAAATTTGCACCAAGATCATACCAACATTTAACGCCTATTCTGCTCGATAAATTGGATTTTGCTTTTTTCAATGGAGCTTATTTTGTTCTCCTCGACTTTTTGCCCTGCTTCTCGTTGCCTCAAAGCTTGTGTTCGTGAGGAATGATACCACGTCCGCTGAAGCATCTGGCAGAAGCACCGATATCCAATGAAGCTTGTTCATGTGATATGCGGGATAGACTCCGTCCGCCGCACCGAATGAACCGAACATCTCGGTAGGCAGTTTGAGATTTACAATGTCTATGATCTCGTCACTCTCAAGACCAAACTTGCGACGTGATACACGCATAACTATCGCATACCACTTGCGGTTATCCGCATGCCTCAGCACCGCCGTCTCAAAATCCTCATCAAACGGATAATCTGGCGATGTACTGTATTTATTTAGACAGTAATCAAGAAATTGTTGTTTTGTCACTTTGATATCTCCTTGCTAAGTTTCTGCTGAAATTTTGATCAGTTCTTTTTTTATTATTATATCATAAAATTGCGAAAGGTTCAATACAAAATAACTTGAAGTAATCCTTGAGTTGTGGTATAATAATGTCATAATATTAAAGTTACTACGGAGTTTTTATGAAAAAGTATTTGAGTCTGTTTTTGACTATGCTCAAGATTGGGTTATTTACCTTTGGCGGTGGGTATGCGATGATCGCTCTGCTTGAGAATGAGTTTCTTGATAAGAAAAAATATATTGAAAAAGATGAGTTTCTCGATATGGTCGCGATTGCGGAGTCAACTCCCGGTCCTATCGCTATCAACGCGGCGACCTATATCGGATACAAGCATGCGGGAGTTTTGGGCTCGGTTATGGCGACCGTGGGCGTGTGCATTCCGTCATTTGTCATTATCTACATAATATCTCTTTTCTTTGACGCGTTCCTTTCTTTCAAGCTTGTGGAATACGCATTCCACGGCATACAAGTCTGCGTGGTCTATCTCATTTTCTCGGCGGGACTGAAGATGCTCGGGCAAATGAAGAAGACCGCATTATCTATCACTATCGTTTCGACGGTAATTCTCTGTATGCTTCTCTTCTCTCTATTTGCCGTTAAGTTCTCTACCGTTCTCTATATTCTCGTTTGCGGCTTGGCAGGTCTCTTTATCTACCTTGTTAAGCAAATGAAGCAAAAAAAGGGGGAAACTAAATGATCTACTTAAAATTGTTTCTGACCTTCTTTGAGATAGGTCTCTTTACCTTTGGCGGCGGGTACGCCATGATATCGCTGATACGCGAAAAAGCGCATGTTTTCGGGTGGCTGACCGAAGAGGAACTACTCAATATGATCGCTGTATCCGAATCCACTCCCGGTCCTATTGCCGTAAATATGGCGACCTTTGTCGGCTCTACGCAGGGTGGCATTCTCGGTTCACTTGTGGCAACGCTTGGCGTGGTGCTTCCGTCCTTTATCGTTATTCTTCTGATAGCAGCCTTTATTCGCAATTTCCTCAAATATAAGGGCGTTCAAGCGTTCCTCGGCGGTGTCCGTCCGTGTGTGGTCGCCTTGATCCTAGCAACGGCTGTCACAATGCTTTTGAGTACCCTGCTCGGCATTACCACCGTCAGCGGCGGTTTTGCTCCCGACTTAAAAGGGATCATAATTCTTGCGATCTTGATCGCAATCTCATTCATATTCAAAAAAACAAAGAAGAAAAAGCCCTCACCGATTTTGATGATCGTTATCTCGGCAGGACTTGGAATGCTATTTTATTCGGTATAAATCAGTGACACTCTGCCGCTGATTTATATCACTTTACTATTCGTCAATATTTATCAGATAAATAAAGAATACTTCTAAAAAAGCAATTGACATTTATGTGACTATATGCTGTGTTTTTGTTATAGTAAAGAAAAACAAATATCATTACATATAAAACACAAAAATAGCTATTTCGATCGAGATAGCTATTTTTATATCTGTTCAGATCTTTTTATACAAGCCTTTTCGATAACGCATACTTATAATTGATACCGCAATCGTATTGAATATCGCATTAAGTATCCACGAAACAGTAAAGCACATCATAATCGTATCAAATGTAGGCGCGAGCGGATATACGAAATTCATCCATATAACCCTGAATAAAAGCACACATACTATGGTTTTGAGCGTTCCAAGGAACGGATATCCATATGCGTGTTCAGCCGAACCTAAAACGCAACCATAAGCATGAATGAAACAAAATCCGTTTACGTAAAACAATCTTATCATACCGTATTTTATTGCTTGTGCCGATGACGTTCCAATAATAAGACCAAGGCAAAATTCACCTGTTAAGTATATTAAAACACCTATACTTCCTCCGAATAATACGGAGAAAAGAAGAGTGTACCAAAAGGATTTTTTTACACGATCCTTTTTTTGTGCTCCGATATTCTGTCCCATAAAGGTTGAGGTAGCAGCAGAAAATCCATTTATGAAAGATGCAGGAATTGACAATAGATCGTTAGCTGCTGTATTTCCAGCGGTAGCCGCTACACCGTAGGAGTTTATCTGGGGAACGATCTGTAGATTCGCGATAGGCAGCAACAAATTTGATATAGAAACGGGAATTCCAAAACGCAATATCAATTTAAACGATTCAAAATCAAATCTGAATTTTTTTAATGAGAGATTTACTAAATCATCAAACGCAAAAATACGGCGTACTACAAGTATTGCGCTGATGATTTTTGAAATTACCGTAGCAACGGCTACCGCAACTACCTTTTGCGGCAATATAAAGCACAGCACGATATTCAGCACTACGTTTATAATTCCGCTTAACAATATATAGTAAAGTGGGCGTTGCGTATCTCCGAAGGTTCTGACGATAACCGCACCGTAATTATAAAGCAATGCGATCGGAGCCGAAGCAATATAGATGCGAAAATAAATAAGCGCACCCCCAAAGCATTCCTCGGGACAGTTTACAAGACGAAGAAATTGAGGAGTAAATATGATACCTATAAAGGCTACTATACATCCAAACACAACGCTTGAAATAAGTGCCGTTTCAACAATTTTTTTGCTCTTCTCTTCATTTTTCTGTCCTACAAATCGCGCAAGAACTATACCTGTTCCCGTAGCAAGTCCGACAAATCCGTTGAGTATAAGCGTTGTAATTGCAGATGTAACTCCGACCGATGCAACGGCAACAGAATCCGCCATTTGTCCAAGCACCGCTTTGTCGGCGATATCAAACAAATGTTGTGCCAAGGTCATCAAAATAAGAGGAATAGCGAATATAAATATTGATTTTACTATAGGTCCTTTAGTTGCGTCCAATCTTTTCATTTTTCTTCCTCCCCTCTTTCTTCATAATTATAACACAAACGCTTGACAAAAGCCATAAAATAAATTATAATATACCTATAATTTTTTAGCAAAGCATAGGTGGAGTATGCAGATAGATGTTATAAACACTCTTCTTTGTGAAGATTTGAAAGTTTTTAAGCGTCCAATAATATATCGAGGCTTTAATTTGATAATGCTCGTTGAAAGCGGAGCGTGTAAGGTTACTTTAGGCGATAAAAAGAAGTCATTTGAGCTTCACGCAGGAGAAATAGCTCTTATGCCTGCAAATACCGAAATTCATCGAGAGGTCATAGATACTCTGACCTTTTATCAAATTGCTTTTTATACAAATTTGGAGAATCCTATATACCGTGTGGCACTTTCGGGAAAATTAGTATTAACTAAAGAACAGTCAGACGTTATTTTTCAGAGCATACGCCGCGCATATCCGCTTACAAATAACAATGAGCTTATAGAACAAATAATCGGATATATTTTTACCGAAAACTATCTTTTCGGTAAATCAAAAAAAGATAGTCCTAAGGTTTTAAGCGAAGCTGTGACCGATACTATTCAATATATGAATCAGCACCTTAGCGAACGGATAGAAATGGAATATCTGGCTGAACGAGTTTATTTAAGTCATTGCACTCTTATATACAAATTCAAAAACGAGTTAGGCACTACTCCCGCGAAGTACCTAATTCATCTACGTCTGCGCTATGCCAAGCATCTTTTGATGACCACAAATTACAGCATTACGCAAATATCCGAAATGTGCGGATATTCAAATCCGTTTTATTTTACAAATGCATTTCACAAATATGCCAAGAAAAATCCTACCGATTTCCGCGCATATCATCTTAAGGATAAAAAATAAATCACCTATAATTTTTTAGTCAAGATCACCGGCCCTGCTTGGTGCTTGTTGGAACAAAATTAAAAGGCGGAATCTATGATCCCACCTTTTGTCTATCGATTTTAATTTTCAGGGTAGTCAAACAAATACGCTCTGCAAGCGACGTGCTCGTTTGTGCTCTCGGTAATCGTTACCCAA
>JAZNEM010000204.1:0-16897 GCA_045588595.1 Eubacteriales bacterium | reverse complement strand
TACGCCGAAGGGAACCTTCTTGCGGCTTGTTCTCTGGATGTTTGCAAAGTTTACAAAAATACCCTGTGCAGTCTCGGGACGGAGATAAAGCTCTGTTGAAGAATCCTCTGTAACGCCCTGATATGTCTTAAACATAAGGTTAAACTTCTTAATAGCAGTAAGGGCGGTTGCGCCGCAATCGGGGCATACGTTTCCCTTTTCCTTGATATAAGCTGCCATCTGTTCGAATGTCCAGCCTGCAGGATTATCCTCAAGTCCGTTTTCGAAAGCGTATTCCTCAATAAGCTTATCTGCTCTGTGACGAGTCTTACAAGCCTTACAGTCCATCAAAGGATCGGAGAAGCCACCTACGTGACCCGAAGCCACCCAAGTCTGAGGGTTCATGATGATAGCACTGTCAAGACCTACGTTGTAACGGCACTCCTGAACGAATTTTTTCCACCAAGCCTTTTTAACGTTGTTTTTAAACTCAACGCCGAGAGGACCGTAGTCCCAAGAGTTCGCAAGTCCGCCATAGATCTCTGAACCGGGGAAAATGAATCCGCGGTTTTTACAAAGAGCGACTATTTTATCCATTGTTTTTTCTGAATTGTTCATGATAACGTCCTTTCTTTTATAAGAAAATTATTATATCCTAAATATTTTAACACAACAGTAGATTTTTGTCAATACAAAATACGAGTATTATTTTCCCGCGACGCTCATTTGGCGTACTAAAACGTCGGGAGCGCCGTAGCAGGTGAATCCCGGCATACCGAAAGCAACAGTATCGCTTACAGCCTCAATCGATTTCAGCCATTCAAAGAAATTTCCCGCGACTGTAAATGAGTGTATCGCCTCGGCACGCTTTCCGTCTCTTATAGCAAAGCCTGCGCTTTCGATTGAGAAATCCCCAGTTACAGCGTTTGCTCCTGCGTGCAAGCCCTTCATTTCGGTTATATATATTCCGTTTTGAACACGAGCCATTAATTCGTCACTTGATTCTTTTCCCTCTGCGATATAAAAGCTATACGGCGCGATATGGACAGAATCTGCATAGCTCGATCTTTGTCCATTGCCTGTTGACATATCCTTTCCCGCTTTTTTTGCGGTCACGAGGTCGTAAAGAAGTGTTTTTAAAACTCCGTTTTCGATAACGTTCTTTTTATAGGTTGCGACGCCTTCACCGTCAAATGATATCTGCATGGGAGAATTTTCTCGCATGGGGTCATCAATGATTGTGATACAATCAGCCGCTATCTTCTCGCCCTCTTTGCCATTAAGCAAGGAAAGTCCGAGCTGCGCGTTCTTTGCGGAAAATACCGACGAAAACGCCGAAAGCAATGCTCTTGCTTGTTTTCCGCTGAATATTATATCATAGTTTCCAGAATCTATCTCCTTAGCAGAGAGCTTTGATAAAGCATCGAGGACTACGCTTGACGAAAGACCGTCAAGGTCGCTTTCATTTATTCCAATACGGTAGTCGAAAGCTTCTTGCGATTCTCCATCTTTGTTTATTACCGCTTGAACATACGCTCCGCACATTCCTGCCGAATGAGAAAGATCCAATCCGCTTGAGTTTACGAATTGTATACTGAAACGTTCGGAGAATACGCCCGATTGCGTTCCGTCTGTTATATATTCAGTGCTTTCGTATGTCTGATTTTGCAAAGACAAGGCAATGTTTTTTATCCGTGACGGTTCGGGAAGCTCGGTCTGTTTTGCGTTCGTTTTCGCATAATCCTCCGCGCCATCATAGATCACAGGTTCGTCGTCACTTTCAACGTTTTTTGCACTCTCTATGGCGCGTAGAACGAGCGATCTCATTTCATCTTCGGTCAAAAGCTCGGTAGACGCGCTGCCTATATGTCCGTCTACTATACAACGAAAGCAGATACCTCCGTTTACGGAGAGCGAAAAGGAAGAAATTTCGTCCTTCAAGGTCTCTGCGCTTTTACCCTCGGATTCCATGAAGAAAACGTCGTATTTATCAAGTCCTGCGTTTTTTGCTTCGCGGACAAGTATATCCTTGACTGAATCAAAATTCATGAAGCTTTCTCCTTTCTTTATCTACCGCCGACGGTAATCTTTTTAACACGTATAAGCGGTTGTCCGACATCGGTCGGAACACTTCCGCTCGATGAACCGCACATTCCCTGACCGTAGTCGAGATTCTGTCCGACCATGTCGATATCCTGCAAGATACGCGATCCTGTGCCGATAAGCGATGCTCCGCGTACTGCCTCGCATATCTTACCGTTGCGAACCATATATCCCTCGCGTACAGAAAAGTTAAATTCTCCTGTAAGAGGATTTACAGAGCCGCCGCCCATCTCCTTTGCGTAAAGTCCGTACTCAATAGATGCAATGATATCCTCATTTTTATCGGGACCGTTATCTATAAAGGTGTTGGTCAT
This sequence comes from Eubacteriales bacterium, assembly GCA_045588595.1. Lineage (GTDB taxonomy): Bacteria > Bacillota > Clostridia > Oscillospirales > CAG-272 > HGM12713. The sequence goes on along the minus strand of JAZNEM010000204.1, from coordinate 14,501 downwards.
TCTCGACGTAGGTTCAAAGGTATAGCTCTGTCTTCTGCTGTTTCCTGTCATAGCCATACCCATTCTTCGAGAGCCGAGACGGTCTATCATATATTTTTTCAAAACACCTTTTTCGATAAGCACGTTACGCTGTGTGGGATTTCCTTCGTCATCGATATTGACAGAGCCCCATGCGTTAGGTATAGTTCCGTCGTCGATAGCCGTGATCTTTTCGTTTGCTATCTTCTGACCGAGCTTTCCGCACATTTCTGACATTCCGATGCCTACCTGTGTAGCCTCAAGCGAATGTCCGCAAGCCTCGTGGAATATAACTCCACCAAAGCCGTTTTCGATAGCGACAGTCATCTGACCTGCCTTACAATAACCCGCACCGAGATTTACCATTGCCTGTCTTGACGCGTGTATTCCTATCTCCTTGGGGTCAAACATTTCGAACATTTCAAGACCCATACTGCGCCCCGGTGAGCAAGAGCCCGACTGATTTTCTCCGTTATCCGCAGCTACGGAGCTTACTCCGATTCGAGTTCTTATATGGCGGTCTTGGACGAGTACCCCCTCGCTATTAGCCACTATTATTTCATGATCAACACTTCCAAGAGAACCTTGAACCTGTGCGATCTTATCAGAAAAGTTCTTTGCGGCAAAGCAAGCATCTTTTAAAATATCGGTCTTTATGCGTATTTCCGCGCTTGCGGGATATATTTTTATAGGGTGAATATCTTTAACCGTTTTAGGCGTTAGAAAAATATTTTGCGTAATATTTCCCTCTCCTAAAGCGTCAGCTACCGAACGCGCGCATGATATAAGCCCTTCACGTGTAAGGTCGGTGGTTGACGCGTAAACGGTTCTCTGTCCCAAAAAGACACGGATACCAACACCTGACAAAACATTATCGGTTATCTTATCTATCTTTCCGTTTACAAGCTGAATGCTATTATTGTGTGTATGCTCTCCGTAAACCTCGGCAAAGTCTCCGCCTGTTGACATGGCGACAAATAAGACCTCTTCAAGCAACTCTTTTTTGAACATATCGTTCTCCTTTTTTAATCTTGGGAACGCTCTCCCAAAATGTTTCTGTATTTCTGGTAAAAGCTTTCAAAATATCCGCCGTCAAGCGCGTCTCTTATCTTTTGAGTCAATTCATTATAGAAATAAAGGTTATGTGTAACGGCAAGCCTCATTCCAAGTGATTCTTTTGCCTTAATAAGATGTCTTATATAAGAACGGCTATAATTTCTGCAAGCGGGACAGCCGCACCCCTCGTCAAAAGGACGAGGATCTTTTGCGTACTTCTCATTGAGAAGATTCATCTTTCCGTGCCACGTAAAGAGATTGCCGTGTCTTGCGTTACGGCTCGGCATTACGCAGTCGAAGAAATCGACACCCATATGAACGGCTTCAAGAATATTGCAAGGTGTTCCGACACCCATAAGGTATCTTGGTTTATTTACGGGCATATAAGGCTCTACCGCATCGATTATTCTGTACATATCCTCGGTTGCCTCACCTACGGCAAGACCGCCGATAGCGTAACCGTTAAGGTCAAGCTCGGATATCGTCTGCATATGCTCGATTCGAAGATCTTCATAAGTTCCGCCTTGGTTTATGCCGAAAAGCATTTGATTCTTATTTATCGTTTCGGGCAATGAATTGAGCCTGTCCATCTCGTTCTTGCAACGAACGAGCCATCTTGCCGTTCTCGCGCAAGACTGCTTTACATAATCGTAAGGCGCGGGGTTTTCTATACATTCATCGAAAGCCATAGCTATCGTGGAGGCAAGGTGGGACTGGATCTGCATACTTTCCTCCGGTCCCATAAAAATTCGCTTACCGTCGATATGAGAAGCAAAGCGAACTCCCTCCTCGGTTATTTTACGCAACTGGGACAAAGAAAATACCTGAAATCCACCACTATCGGTAAGTATCGGGCGCTGCCAATTCATAAATTTATGAAGTCCGCCCATTTCGTATATAAGCTTATCGCCGGGACGAAGATGCAAATGATAGGTGTTTGACAACTCCACCTGACAATTTATATCTATAAGTTCTTTTGTAGAAACTCCTCCCTTAATAGCGGCGCAAGTTCCTACGTTCATAAACACAGGAGTCTGTATATCTCCGTGGACGGTATGAAGCACACCTCTGCGCGCTCTTCCGTCCTTTGCCAATAATTCAAACATTTATTTTAAGTATCCTTTCTCGTTTTATGTGTCACGTTCTTTCAAACTGACGGTCAAGCTCTTTTTTTGATAGCTCCATAGCAACAGGTCTGCCATGTGGGCAAACGGTTATATCGGGGAGTTCCATCAATTTATCCACTAGCCATTTTACATACTCGGGAGGATATTCCCTTCCCGCCTTAATAGCTGCTTTACACGATGCCTGATACAGTGCTTTTTCAAAAATTATATCTCTTGTAAGCTTTGCGGACCCCGTATTGTTCTTGATGCGGTCGGCTATTACCGCAAGCATATCGGGTACGGCATCGGTACTTATTCCTTCGGGAACAGCGGTTATGTTTACAGTATATTTTCCCGTTGTAAATTCAAAGCCTATGGCTTCTATTTCAGATGCATATTGAACTATTATCTGTATTTCGTCGGAGGTTAGCATTACTTCTATCGGAAGCATAAGCATTTGGGAGGCTCTGTCATCGTTTTTCATTCCCGCCTTTAATTGCTCAAATATTATTCTTTCATGTGCGGCGTGCTTATCAATAATAAGCATGCGGTCTCCGACCTCTACTACGACATAAGCATTAAAAGCTTCACCGATAATTCTGTAATTAAGCTTTTGCTCGACTTTTTTATATACGGGTTCGGGCTTTTTTTCGATTTTTTCAATTATTGGAGTAACAGGCTTTGTAACCGTTGGCTCTATTATTTTGGTAGCTTCTTTTTTTGTTGCAGTGGGTTGCTCAAGAGGGGTTACCTCTTCTTTTTTTTCATCTTTTACATCAAGCGGCTTTTTTGATAACGCTTGAGAATTGTTTCCGCCATACTCTTTTACATATTCGGAAGCGGTCATTTTTGCAAAAGCGGCGCTGGATTCTTGCTTATCGATGTTTTTAAATAGGGGCATTTCTGTTATCTTTTTATCAAGATACAGCTCCGATTCAATCTGTCTCTTTTTCAAGGAGTCAACTCGTTCTTCGATAATAGGTGTAGACGATTCCGAGACCTTTCCCTGCGACGTCCAAGAACGTGCGGAATTTAAAGTCACGCTCGGTCTTGATGTATTCGTTTCCAAAGCATTACGAACAGCGTAATAGATAGCCTCAAAAACAGGCTTCTCGTTTGAGAATTTGACCTCAAGCTTTGCGGGGTGAACATTTACGTCGACCGTTGCGGGATTTATTTCTATGAAAAGAATACAACAGGGGAATTTTTCGGGTGGGATATACGAGGTATAAGCCTGTTCTATTGCCGCACCTGCGGTACGGCTCTTTACGTATCTGCCGTTTATAAAGAAGTTTTGATAGTTGCGGTTTGCGCGAACGTTATCCGAGCGTCCGATAAAACCGTAAACCTTTATACCCTCGGTCTTATTTTCTGCGGATATAAGCTTTGACGCAAAATCCTTACCAAAAATCGAATATATAGCAGTCTTAAGATCTCCGTCACCCACAGTGTCTATTCGAACGTTTCCGTCAACAATGAGTCTGAACGCTATATTCGGCTTTGATAGCGCTATTTTTTCTACTACCGCGCTTATTGCCATAGCCTCGGTGACGTCTTTTTTTAAGAATTTTCTTCTTGCGGGAACATTGGCAAACAGATTTTCGACGATGACAGTCGTTCCGTTTGATGCGGCGCGCTCCGTGACACCTATTATCTCACCGCCTCGTGCTTCAAGCATAGCTCCGCATTGAGCGTCTGCTGTCTTTGAGATTATACGTATATCAGAAACCGATGCGATAGCCGCAAGAGCCTCTCCTCTGAATCCGAGAGTAAGTATTCCGTTTAAGTCCTCTGCATTCTTTATCTTACTTGTCGCATGGCGACGAATGGATACGGGTAGATCCTCCGCTGCCATTCCGCATCCGTTATCCGAAACGCGCATATAAGTTACGCCGCCGTTTTGTATCTCTACGGTGATACGGTCTGCGCCCGAGTCTATCGCGTTTTCAAGGAGTTCTTTTATTACCGACGCAGGACGGTCTACGACCTCACCCGCGGCTATTAAGTTAGCAACGGCAAAGGATAAAACGTTTATTTTTCCCATATTCAAACTCCTTTCAAAATCATTTTAGTTGTTTATTTTAGTCTCTTCTGCAAGCCGAACAAAAAGCTCATAGCCTCGTACGGTGACAATGTATTTATGTCTATCGCTTTTAATTCCTCTATTACTTGCTCTTTGATGCAATCGTCCAAGCTTATAAGCGTATCGTCTTTCTCTTCCTCGACGTACTCCGATGTACTGATTGCTTTTGCCGTCTTTTCAACCGACAGTAAGACCTCTTTTGCGCGCTTTATAACCTCGTTTGGAAGTCCCGCAAGCTTTGCTACCTCTATTCCGTAGCTATCGTCGGTAGAGCCTCTTACTATCTTACGCAAAAACGTAATATTATCTCCGCGCTTTTTAGCCGCAATATTGTAATTTACAATACCTTCAAGCTCGTCTTCCATTGATGTAAGCTCGTGATAATGCGTCGCAAACAAGGTCTTTGCGCCTATCTTTTTGCTATTCGTATATTCAACGATAGCACGAGCTATGCTCATGCCGTCAAAGGTCGAAGTTCCTCTACCTACCTCATCATAAATGATAAGACTCTTCTTTGTCGCGTTACGAAGAATGTACGCGACCTCGTTCATTTCGAGCATAAAGGTGGATTGACCAGAAGCCAAGTCATCAGACGCGCCGACACGTGTAAAGAGCTTATCTACAACTCCAATACGCGCGTCTGCAGCGGGAACGAATGAGCCTATCTGCGCCATAACACAAATTACGGCTATCTGTCGCATATAAGTAGATTTTCCCGCCATATTAGGTCCTGTTATGAGCATAAGTCTGTTTCTGTTCGTATCAAGCTCTGCATCATTTGGAACGAAATAGCTGTCTTTTACAAACTGCTCTACTACGGGGTGGCGGCCGTCCTTGATGTGTATTACGTCACTTTCGTCCACCTCGGGCTTTATGTATTTGTTCTTTGCGGCAACCGAGGCAAGACTCAAATATACGTCGAGCTTTGCCAAGAGCATCGCCGCTTTTTGAATACGCGCACTATTCTGCGAAACGAAATTTCTCGTCTCGCAGAATATCTCGTATTCAAGCGAATTTACCTTATCGGCAGCTCCGAGGATGGTCGCTTCCATATTCTTTAATTCCTGTGTTATATAACGCTCTCCGTTAGTAAGCGTTTGCTTGCGGATATACGTATCGGGAACTTGGTCTATAAAAGACCTTGATACTTCTATATAATATCCGAAAACCTTGTTATAACCTATTTTGAGTGTCTTTATTCCCGTACGCTCGCGCTCTTCCGCGGCTACCTTTTCTATCCAACCCTTGCCGTTCTGCATTATAGTTCGGAGACTATCGACGTCGGAATTATAGCCCTCGGCAATAATTCCGCCCTCGCGTATTGAGAATGGCGGGTCTTTAGCGATAGAAGAGTCTATTTTATCGTAGATATCATCAAGCGTTTCAAGTTCATTGTATATTTCCGAAAGCTCGTTAGAGCGACATTCCGAAATAAGATCTTTCAGTTCGGGAAGTATTGAAATTGTTGAAGATACAGCGCGAAGATCCTTTGCGTTTGCCGTTCCGTAAACGATTCTCGTAACAAGACGCTCAAGGTCAAGAACGTTATCAAGAAGCGAGCCGATCTCCTCTCGAAGAATATAATTGCCAAAGAGCTCTTCAACCGCATTTTGTCTTTTAGCTATCGCACCCGTATTTATGAGCGGATGCTCTACCCATTGGCGCAGAAGTCTTGCACCCGCTGCACTTCGCGTTTTATCAAGAACACCGAGAAGCGAGCCTTTTTTATCCTTGGCGCGCATTGTCTCGGTAAGCTCAAGATTGCGACGGGTGTTTATATCCATTTCAAGAAACTGTCCGTTGGAATAGATATTCAGGTCTTTGATATAAGAAATATCGCCCTTTTGGTTCTCTGCAATATAAACAAGCAAGCCGCCAAGCGCACAAACGAGAGGCTTATTTTCAAACAGCTCTTCCTTTAAGACAGATTCGTCAAACTGTGCGCCTATGCGCTTCTTTGCTTCGTCAAGCTCAAAGTCGGTAGGTCTGTTATCGGTGAGCATTGCATTCAATCTTTCGCAAATGAATTCGGAAATATCTCCAAGCTTTGACGCGCTTAAATTGGTTACGACCTCTCTTGGCGAATATGTTCCGAGCTCGTTTTTCAAACGCGTAGCGATAGAATCCCCATAAAACGAAGTTGCGAATATCTGTCCTGTTGAAATATCCGAAAAGGCTATTCCGCATTCATATTCTGTCATATATACAGAAGCAAGATAGTTATTCTTCTTATCCGTGAGCAGATTTGCTTCGATAAGTGTTCCGGGGGTAACGACTCGTATTACGTCTCTGCGCACAAGACCTTTTGCTTGTGACGGATCTTCCATCTGCTCGCAAATAGCTACCCTATATCCTTTTTCTATTAACGTTCCGATATATCCCTCGGAGCTATGAAAAGGCACTCCGCACATTGGAGCTCGTTCTTTCTCTCCGCAATCTCTTCCCGTCAGCGTAAGCTCAAGTTCACGAGACGCAATAATTGCGTCGTCAAAAAACATCTCGTAAAAATCTCCGAGACGGTAGAAAAGAATATAGTCCTTGTATTTATTCTTGACTTCAAAATATTGCTCCATCATTGGAGTCATGAGCTTTTTCCTCCGAAAAAACAGATTTTAAGTTGTTTGCTTTTTTAGTGACAACCACCGCCGCAGGTTGAGCAGTCGTGCGTGCAAGACGAGGGCTTTTCACCTGTAATGTGGAAAGTAATGGTTGAGTTTACTTCGTTCATAAGAACGTTTACGTCGGATTGTGCCTCGTTAAGCTCCGCAAATGCGGGGTGCTCCATTATATACTTATAAAGCTCATCTATTCTTGTCTGAATAGCGTCTACCAACAAGGTGTCTCTTTCCTCGCGGGTTATCTCTACCTGAAGAGCCTGTTGCTGTACTCCGTACTCAACGAGAGCTTTCTGAAGCTCGGGATCGGATTCATACGCGGTCTTTGCCGCATCAAGTCTTTTAAGTCTTTCGTCGTTTTTAAGCGCGTCTCCAAGCTGCGCCGCAAGTTCAAAAATATTCATTTTATTTTCACCTTTCTTTTATTTATCAATTTTTATTCCGTAAAGAGCAAACGTATCCGCTCTTTCGATCTTTATATTCAAAAATCTTCCTGTGTCGGACTCGTCTCCGTCAAAGAAAACAAGCTTTCCCCCCTCGGTTCTTCCGCCGTATACGCTATCGTTATTTTTACTCAAGCCCTCACAAAGAATGCGGACGGTCTTACCGACCATTGTTTTATTATGCTCGAGCGATATTTCGTTTTGAACCTTCAAAAGCCTGTCCATGCGATCTTTTTTGTCCTCTGCGGATATCTGTTCTTCCATTTCAGCGGCAGGAGTTCCCTTCCTTTGAGAATAGATAAACGAATATATCATATCAAAGCGCACCTTTTTGAGCGCATCGAGAGTCATTTCGAATTCGTCGTCAGTCTCACCGGGGAATCCTACGATAATATCCGAGGTTATTACACAATCAGGCATTTTTTCGCGGATATATTCAACGATCCCAAAATATTTTTCAAAGTCGTAACGTCGGTTCATTACCTTTAAAACTCGGTCGCTTCCTGCCTGCATCGGCAAATGGAAATGTCTTGCTACATGCTTTGATGCTGCCATAACGTCTATAAGCTTACGGCTTGCGTCTTTGGGGTGGCTCGTCATAAAGTGGATAAGATAATCTCCTTCAATTTTGTCTATCTCGAAAAGAAGATCTGCAAAATCATAGGAAAGTCCAAGGTCTTTACCATAGGAATTTACGTTTTGTCCGAGCAAAGTGATATCCTTGTAGCCGCTGTTCACAAGCTCGCGCACTTCATTTACGACCTCTTCCATTTTTCTGCTTCTTTCACGTCCTCTGACGTATGGAACTATACAGTACGAGCAGAAATTGTTGCAGCCATACATTACTGACACCCACGCCTTGAATTTGTTTTCTCGGCGTATCGGCAATCCCTCTGCTACAGCGTATTGTTTTTCGTCGCGGTAGAATATGCGCTTTCCCTTTTCCATCTTTTCATAAAGCAGAGACGGAAAACGGTGGAGTGAGGAAGTTCCAAACAAAATATCAACGTAAGGATATTTCATTTTTATATCCTGTATTCTATGTTCCTGAACGACCATACAGCCACACATTACTATTTTCAGATCGGGATTTTTAGACTTGATATGCTTGTACTGCCCCACGAGCGAAAGCGCTCTTTGTTCAGCGTGTTCACGTATCGCGCAGGTATTTACTATTATTAAAGATGCTTCGTCGGGCTCATATACGATATCGTATCCCATTTTCGAGACCATACCCGAAAGCTTTTCGCTATCGGCTTCATTTTGCTGACAACCAAGCGTTAAAACGAAAGCCTTTCGTCTGTATCCGTTTTCAGCTTCAAAGCGGTCGTTTTCAGTTTGTATCAGCGCCATATATCTATTTTGTTTTTCTATTTCTTCAAGTGAGATCGTGTTGCTTTTTTCGGTCATGCTTTTATTATTTCCCTTCCATTTAGACACAATTACTCTAATTATATTATTATAATATATTTTGCGAATTTTGTCAAGAAGAGCTCAGCGAATATTCAATTTCTTTGAAAATATTTTTATAGAGCTTTCTTTATTTACCTTTTTTGAGATTTTTATTAATAAAATATTTTTGAATTAGTAATATTTTTGGTGTATAATGTTTTCATTAATATGGATCATTGTTTCTAAAACAAAATTACGGGAGTAAATATGACATTACAAACATCTGTTATTTCCGATTGTATACGTCTATCGGCAATCAATACCGACAGATTTAAAACAGGTATATTGACCTTTACGCTAACTATTCCACTGTCTTCGAAAAATTTTGCGTATAATACCTTACTTGCGGGAGTTATGCGCAGAGGTACGGAACACTATCCCTCGCTCTCTGCCTTGAACAAACGCTTGGACGAGCTATACGCAACAAGCATTGAGATAAGAAGCTCTCAAAACGCAAAAAACCTCTCACTTATAATTACCGCGGAGTTTTTGGACGACCGTTATATAATAGACGATTGCAACGTGCTTTGGGGAGTACTTGACGTTATATCAGACCTTATTTTCCACCCTTTGTTAGAAAATGGTGCGTTTTTACCGGAAATAGTTGCACAAGAAAAACGCATAGCTTTGGATTATTTGAATTCAGAGATAAACAACACTCGTCTTTATGCTTTGAAGCGTTGCCATGAAAGAATGTATCGCTTTGAGGAAGATTATCCGACTACGGAACGTTTGAAGCATCATATCGAAAACGCTGATGAAAAAAGCGTTTATGATCATCTGCTCAATATTCTTGATTCCTCGGCCATAGACGTTTTTTATATTGGAAATGAAAGTATTGGCGACATTTCTAACAAGATATCTCTTATGTTTGATAAATATACGCCTAAAAAAGCATATACGCCTATGCTTCCGAAAGTTCGTCCAAAACTGTCTGTTGTGTCAGAAAACGAGACTATGCCCGTATCTCAAGGTAAGCTTACGCTTGGCTTTGGAACAGGTGTGTGCATTAGCGAAAAAGACAACAAATATTTTGCAGCTCTCGTATTCAATGAGATATTCGGAGCGTCTCCTCTATCAAAGCTTTTTATGAACGTCCGCGAAAAATTAAGTCTTTGCTACTATTGCTCGTCTACTTACAGCATATATTCGGGAGATGTCATCGTTTCAAGTGGCATTGAGGTACAAAACCGAGAAAAAGCAGAGAAAGAAATACTGTACCAGCTTGAAAACATACGAAACGGAAATATCAGTGAGGCAGAGTTCAGCGCGGCGGTTCGCTCGCTTGAAAACTCTTACAAGCAGATATTTGACAATCCCCTCGACCTTCAATCGTTCTATGCTGCAAGGATAATGTTCGAAATAAAGGATACCATCGAGGATACGTTAAAAGCACTTCATCGCGTTACTCTTGACGACGTTATTTATATAGCAAAAAATACGACTCTTGATACGGTATTCTTCGTAGAGGGTACTTTACAAGGCGGCACGGATACGGAGGAAGAAGAATATGAATAAATACACTCCTTCGGCGGTCTTTGAAAATGCCGTTTTAAACGAAAGATACGAAAAATACACTCACCCCAGCGGCTTGGATATTTATATATTCAAAAAAAAGATGACTTCTGTCTACGCTATTTTCGGAACGCATTACGGCTCTATCCACAATAGCTTTAGTCTGGGAGACGATAATTCTGTTATTACAGTCCCCGACGGTATCGCTCATTTTCTTGAGCACAAGCTCTTTACTAACGAGGACGGAAGCGATTCGTTTGAGCGTTTCTCGAGCTACGGTGCGGACGCAAACGCATATACCTCTTTTAACAAAACGGCATATTTGTTCAGCTGTACAGATAGGCTATCAGACTCATTGGGCGAGCTTATTGACTTTGTTACTCATCCGTATTTTACCAAAGGATCTGTCGATTCCGAGATTGGAATCATTTCCGAGGAGATACGCATGTACGACGATACGCCATCGGATCGCTGCTTTTATGGAATGCTTGAGGGTATGTACGAAAATCACAGTATAAGGAGAAATATCTGCGGTTCTTGCGAATCTATCCGCGAAATAACGCCCGAGCTTTTGTATAAGTGCTATTCCGCGTTCTATCAGCTTTCAAATATGGCGTTGATAATCTGTGGTGACGTGGATACTAACGAGGTGCTCGATACCGCATACTCTCATCTGCCTAAGAGTGCTGAACACGTTAAGGTAATCCCGAAAAACGAAAATTTATGTGAAAAGAAAAGAGTTTTTCAATCTTACGTTCATCAAAAGATGCAGGTATCAAAGCCGATATTCAATATTGGATTTAAGGATATTGACGTTTCCGAAAACGGTGACGAACGACAAAGAAAAGATGCAGCTATGGCGATACTTGACGAAATGTTGTTTTCACGTGCGGGAGAATTATACGCTTCACTTTACGACAGAGGTCTGATATCCCCTGCTTTCTCGTATGGATATACGATATCGGAATCCTGCGCGTATAATTCCTTGGCAGGTGAGGCTGACGACCCGAGGCTCGTTCTTTCCGAGATACAAAAACACTTAAAGAAGGTTGAAAAAGAAGGACTTTCAAGACGTGATTTTGAGCGTGGCAAACGCGTTATGTATGCGGAGTTCGTAAAATCCTTTGATTCTACCGAAAGTATTGCAAATAATCTTTTTAATTTTATTTGCGAAGGCAGTGAGTTGCTCTCTTACGGAAGCATTATAGACGGAATCACCTTTGAAGAGGTATGCGAATTGTTTAAAACTTCTTTTTCCGAAGATTCTGTAACTCTTTCGGTTATTTATCCAATTAAAAAATAAAGGAGATTTTTTATGGTTAACATTTCTTTTCCCGGCATAGGAATTGATAGCTTCGAGTTAGATCCCGTAGCTTTTACTATTCCACTGTTCGGAGGACTTGAGGTCAGATGGTACGGTCTTATTATAACCTTGGGAATCGTTTTGGCTTTTACGTATTGCGCGTTCCGTTCAAAGCAAGAGGGAATAAAATTTGACGATCTTCTTGACTTTGCTATATTTACCGTTATTTTCGGAGTTATAGGAGCAAGGACGTTCTACGTTCTCACCTCGCTAAAGGATGGAAAATACACAAGCTTTTACGACATTATAGCTATTTGGGAAGGCGGTCTTGCGATCTACGGTGCAATTATTGCGGGGGCTGTTACAATATTTCTTATTTGTCGATACAAAAAAATAAACACACTTAAAATGTTTGATTCGGTAGCGCCTGCCGTTATGATCGGTCAGATACTCGGGCGTTGGGGAAATTTCTTTAACGGTGAGGCTTACGGAAGAGCCGTTTCCGAGGATTCCCTTTTCTACTTTATTCGTATGGGCATCAATCCTCACAATATAAAAGAGGTAAGCAGATTCGAAATGGCGTTCGTTCATCCGACGTTTTTGTATGAATCGGTATGGAATTTAATTGGATTTTTGATAATCAACGCGCTTTATAAAAAGAAAAAATTCGACGGACAGATAGTTTTGATGTATGTTACGTGGTACGGCTTTGGCCGTATGCTTATTGAGGGACTTAGGACGGATAGTCTCTATGTTGGAGTATTTAGAATATCACAGGTCATAGGCTTCCTTTGTTTTATTATCGGCGCTACACTTCTTACAGTATTTCTTTTGCGCTCTCGTCGTCAAAGACTTACCGCTATGGATTACGCGCCGGCGTATGCTAAAATATCCCATATAAATGATAATACCAATGACATTGAAGATGATGACGTTGATGATCCGAATACGTTGAGTAACAAAGAAAAAAAAGAAAATCTTGATAATCTATTTGAAGATGATAAATGATCAACATTGAAAGGAACTATGAAAAATGGCAAAAATTATTGACGGTAAGGCTATATCCGCGCAGATACGCGCGGAGCTTAAGGCAGAAACAGAGGAATTTGTAAAGGTTACGGGTGTTCGTCCCGGCCTTGCGGTAATTATCGTTGGAAGTGATCCCGCATCTCAGGTGTACGTTCGCAACAAAAGACGAGCTTGTGAGGAAGTGGGATATTATTCCGAGGCTTACGAGCTCCCCGAAAATACTACACAAGAGGAGCTTAATGCGCTTGTTGACCGTCTTAATGCGGACGACAAGATACACGGCATACTCTGTCAGCTTCCTCTTCCCAAGCATCTTGATGAAAATGAAGTTATACTCAGAATAGATCCTAAAAAAGACGTTGATGCTTTCCACCCATACAACGTTGGAAAAATAATGATTGGGGACTATGCGTTTCTTCCCTGTACACCTGCGGGTGTTATGGCGCTCCTCCAGAGAAGCGGAATCGAAATTTCGGGAAAAGAGTGCGTTGTGGTCGGACGCTCCAATATCGTTGGTAAGCCTCAGGCTATGCTTCTGCTTCACGCAAACGGAACTGTTACCGTATGCCATAGCAGAACGAAAAATCTCGCAGAAGTTTGCAGACGCGCGGATATACTCGTAGCCGCTATCGGAAAAGCTGATTTCTTTACAGGAGACATGGTCAAGGAAGGCGCTGTGGTTATTGACGTTGGAATGAACAGACGCGCAGACGGAAAGCTTACGGGCGACGTTGATTTTGCCTCTGTTGAGCCCAAGGCTTCCTATATTACTCCCGTTCCCGGCGGTGTTGGACCTATGACTATCACCATGCTTATGCAGAACACTCTTACATCGGCTAAAAATTCTGTAAAGTAATATATATAACAAGGCAGTATTTATTACAAAAACAGACTGAATACGAATCAATTCGTATTCAGTCTGTTTTTTATATAGCTCATCAAAGCGGACGCATGGGATTGAAAATTGGACCGTCAGAGTCGCTCGCCTCGGGACTCAAATTTGGTTTTTGTGTTCCGCCTGTGGTGGTTTCGCTTGTGTTTTCACTTGAATTTTCATTAGTAGTTTCGCTTGATGTAGGGGTAGAATCATTTTTGTTCTCGGGAGTGTTTTCGCTGGAGCTTTCTGAAGCTCCACCATTTACGATATTATTATTTATAGTAATATTGGAATCATCGTTGTTACAAGCAGCGAAAATTACTATTATCGAAAAGGCAAGCAAAGCCGTCAGAAGAAGCGTAATAATTTTTCTCATGATTTTTCACCTCCTGAATTTTAACAAAAACGGGATATTTGAAATATCCCGTTTTATAGATAACTATAATTAGTGAATTATGCAACGCTCGGTATCGTTGTCGAAAATGTGGAGTCTGGACATATCAAATGCAACTTTGATCTGATCGCCTGCTCTGGACTTCGAACGAGAAGAAACGCGTGCGATAAGGTTGGTCTCACCGATGCTGAGGTAGAGATAGATCTCTGCACCCATAAGCTCGGTAACTTCAACGTTAACGTCGAAGGAAGACGCGGGAGATGCCTCAACAGCTTTAGCCTCATCGGAAATACCCTCGGGACGAAGACCAACTATAACTTCCTTACCTATGTAATCAGCAAGCTCGGGAGCATTTGCCTTGTCTTCGGGAAGCTGGAGAGAAACGTCTTCAAAGTTGAAGAATACACCGTCGCCCTTCTTGGTAAGAGTACCCTTGATGAAGTTCATCTGAGGAGTTCCTATGAAGCCTGCAACGAAGATGTTGCAAGGAGAATCATAAAGATTCTGAGGAGTATCAACCTGCTGAATAAGACCGTCCTTCATAACAACGATTCTCGTTGCCATGGTCATAGCCTCGACCTGATCGTGCGTTACGTATACGAACGTAGTT
>JAZNEM010000203.1:0-12004 GCA_045588595.1 Eubacteriales bacterium | reverse complement strand
CACATGTACGAAGAGCTTCAACGACAGAGTCATTGTAAGTTCCGTATGGATAAGCCATACCGCGAATTATCGTTCCGAACTGCTCTTCAAGCTCTTTTCTGTCATTTATAATGTCAAGGACTACCGACGGCGTGGGAAGCGTTTCAAGCCATGGGTGCACCGTACCGTGAATTGCGACCTCGTGACCGCTGTTCGTATAAAGCTCGGTTGCCGTTTTCTTGCTCATTATGCGGTGTACGTTACCCTCGGCAAAAACAGTGCCCTCGGGAGAAAAACGTCCGCTGTTGATATTAAAGGTACATTTCAAGCCGTGTTTGTCAAGGATCTCCATAAGCTTTATGTCCTGATCGACTCCGTCATCGTAGCTGAGAGTCAAAGCCTTTTTACGTCCTTCGGGGAAACGCATGAAAAAATGATGTTTCATAATAATAAATTCCTTTCGTTATTATCGATACTTATTCTAAGTTTACCGTTTCGCCCGGAGCAACCGATATTATGTGTTCTTGCTTATTATATACGTTGTTGAAATAAAGCGTGCGGTTAGTGGGATTGTAAACCGTTTGTCCGTCTGCCGAGAAAACGAGACGGTTGTAGTCGTCGATATATTCGTATATTTCGATATTAGTTGCGTACCAGATATCGTCTCTTCCGCTCATATATTTTGCGAAATCCTCTATGACATACCAGTTATCGTCGTCGTCAAACTCGTAGCTGTGTCCCCAAAGATAAAAGAGCTGTGGTCTTTTGGGCGGTGCTTCTACAAATTTCTTTGCAAGCTCCATAAGGCGAGGATTTCTGTGTCTGCACGTTGAAGGAAGTCTCAACCAATCGGTAGGAATATCAAATTTTTCGGTCTGTACGGTGGTTCTTGCGTAAGCTATACCACAAGCTTTCAAGCAATTTACAAGCTCGTCATCGTACGTTCCCTGCGGATATGCCATGCCGCGAATTATTCTGCCGAACATCTTTTCAAGCGCTATTCTGTCGTTGATAACTTCAAGCGTAGCCATAGATGGCGGCAAGCTCTCAAGAAATGGGTGGCGACAGCTGTGAACTGCTACTTCATGTCCGTTGTCAAGACATTTACTGAAAAATTCCAGAGCTTCTGTCTTTTTCATAGTGCGCGAAATTGATGTATCGTCATCTTCCTTGAAAAGTCCGCTGTTGATATTAAAGGTACATTTAAGACCGTATTTGTCAAGTATCTCACAAAACGGAACGTTGCACGTTACGTCGTCATCATAGCTCAAAGTAAGAGCCTTCGGCTTTCCATTAGGAAATCTCATGAAATAGTTTCTTACAGACATTTTTGTTCTCCATAAAAATTATTCTTCCGTGCTTCCAAGCGTTCCTTCGGAAACGCGGCGCATATATTCGTCCATGGTGATAAGAACGTTTCTCGGCTTGTTTCCGTCGGGACGGCTGACGTAACCCATCTGCTCCATCGTGTCGATGATCTTCGCGGCTCTTCCGTAGCCTACGCCAAGACGTCTTTGCATGAGAGAGGTCGATATCTTGCCCGTCTCGATAGCGAGCTTGACGGCATCGCGGAACTTGGAGTCTCCGCCCTCGACATCATCAGCGCCCGAGGGCATTTCTGACATAGCGCTGCCCTTTTTGCCCATTCCGCATTTTGCGGCTTCTTCTTCGATCTTGCTGATAAAGTCGCTGTTATATTTTGCTTTCGCGTTGTTTTCCTTGATAAAGGTCACGATATTTTCTACTTCTGCTTCGGTTACGAACGCGCCCTGAACACGCATAGGCTTTGCCGCGCCAACAGGTGCGAAGAGCATATCACCTCGTCCGATAAGCTTTTCAGCTCCCGCTATATCTATGATGGTACGCGAGTCTACTTGAGACGCAACGGTACAAGCTATACGGGAGGGGATATTTGCCTTGATAAGACCCGTAATGACATCGACTGACGGACGCTGTGTACCGATTATGATATGGATACCTGCGGCTCTCGCTTTTTGCGCGAGACGGCAGATAGAGGATTCGACCTCGTCGGGAGCGGTCATCATAAGGTCAGCAAGCTCGTCTATGATAATGACCATTTGAGGCATAAATTCCTTTGCGGGATCGTTTTCGGTGACTTCGTTGTAGGTCTTGATGTCACGTACTCCGACCTCTTCGATAAGCTCGAAGCGGCGTTCCATCTCGGCAACTGCCGATGCAAGCGCCCCCGCAGCTTTTTTAGGATCGCTGACTATCGGTGCGTAAAGGTGAGGAATGTCGCGGTATATGGCAAACTCAACTTTTTTCGGGTCAATAAGTATAAGCTTTACTTCTTCGGGCTTTGCTTTATAAAGAATACTTATGATAACGCTGTTGATACATACCGATTTACCCATACCCGTAGCACCCGCGATAAGCAAGTGAGGCATTTTGGCGATATCAAAGTATATCGGATTTCCTCCAACGTCCATACCGAGACTTGACGTAAGCTTGCTCTTGGATTCCTTGAATTTTGGATTGTCTATGAGGTCGCGCAGATATACTGTCGCGCGGTTCTGGTTCGGAACTTCGATTCCCACTGCGGGCTTATTTGGGATAGGCGCTTCGATTCGAACACCCGAAGTCGCAAGGTTAAGCGCAATGTCGTCCACAAGGTTAGCAATAGAGCGCACCTTGACTCCCGCCTGAGGCTTTAACTCATAACGGGTTATCGTAGGTCCTCTTGAGTAGGTTATCTCTTGAATTCCCACCTTGAAGCTTCTGAGTGTTTCAACGAGCTTGCGCGCGTTAGCCTGAAGCTCTTCGGTGTGGTCCTCTGTATCGGTATCGGGATTGGTATTAAGAAGGTCGATAGGCGGATAGGTGTATGGAATAATTATTTCTGGTTCTTCCTCTTCCCCATCCGATTCCTCGGGAGCGACCTCTGCCGCGTCGGACAAGAGCTCCTCGTTCGTTATTTGGCTCATGTCGATAGGCATATCATCGTCAACGTCGGTATCTTCACTTTTAAGACCCGCGTTTTTTATGAAATCGTCAAGAGAGGTAAATTCATTATGGTCAAAGTCCTCTTCTCCGCCGAAATCCTTGACCTCCTCATTGGAGTCATCATCTGCTCTGTAAAGTATGTCGTCCGCGATAGGAGATACTCCCGCGCGTTTTCTTTCTTCTGCCTCCATCATTTCTTGAGAAGGTCCTATATACGTTTCGGGTTCTTTATCCATGGGGAATTTAGGCGGAACGGGAGAAAGAGGCTTGTCCTCTGAAAATTCATCGTCAACGTCTTCTTTGGCATCTTCTTCAACTACGCGCTTCTTTTCGGGTCTAGCACTTGCTACGGGTGTGTAAGCGACCTTTTGAGGATGCTTCTTTTCCTCGCGTCTGCGTGCTTCTTCCTCCGCTGCTATCTGTGCTTCCATGTATGCAAGCTCCTCGCGTCTGCGCTCACGGTTTTCGCGGATACGTTCGATAATATAGTCGGGCGTAAGACCGAGCATGAATATTACCACTACGGCAAGAAGCGTGATGAGAAGTATTATAGATATTACTTTCTTAAACGCAAGCATCATAAGTACGCCAACGATTCCACCGATAACACCACCGCCCTCAAGCTCCATTCCGTCTTCCCACATAAGTATGATATCAAAGCTTTCGTTTTCGGTAAAAACGGCAAGAAGTATAGCGAGTATTATTACAGCGGCTCTTGCCATAACAGATGAAAGGGTCAGTTTCTTCTTTGCTTTTGCGTAATCAAAATAAGTATTGCTGTCGTGTCTTTTATCTCCGTCCTTCCAACGAATATTAAAAAGTATCTGACGAAGATTTACGTATATCATTTCAATGGGAAGCAAAAAAGCCGCTCCGCCGAGAAGTCCGCAAAGGAGATTGCTTATCCAAAGACCAACTGCTCCCGCACCGTCCTCGTCAATAAAATGCACGATTATTATACATAGCGCAAATACGAGCGCGATAACAAGCATAACGTACGGTGCAACGCTTAAAAGCATTTTTTTGGAGTTGCTTGGTTTTTCTACTTTTGACGGTGCTTTCTTTTTGGAACTCTTTTTGCCGTCCTGTAAAGCCTGTGGATTCGTTTTCTTTTTTTCAGCCATTGATCATTAACCTCCGATTTGTATATTTTCGCACGTAAGTGGAAAACTGTTATTGTTCTTTGAATTTGCATATTCAAACATATTTTTTGAATAGCTTTGACAAATGAATATACTTAATTTTATTATATCACAATCTGCGGTTATTTTCAAGCGATTTTTTAATATGGCATAAGGTTTTTTACGACTTTTTATACAAAATTTCACGGGGAGAAAAAAGTGAGCGGAAGAATTTTTTCGGAAGGTAAATTGAGGCTTAAAATAGCGGTTTTAATTATGTTCGGAGTGTTTTCGGGATTCGTAAACGGTCTGCTTGGCGCGGGCGGAGGGATTCTTGTGGTTTACGCTCTGAATTACGCTCTTAAGGGTAGCGATATTGATAGCAGAGATATATACGCAAACGCGCTTTGCGTGATGCTTCCCATCTCCTCTATCTCGTGCGTTCGTTACGCTTTTGCGGGAAATCTTTCGACAGAAGGCTTTGCGGTGTATGCTATCCCCGCTATTGCTGGAGGAGTAGTCGGCGGTTTTTTGCTTTCAAAATTGAAAGCATCTGTCACCCAAAAGCTTTTTGCCGCGCTCGTTATCTGGTCGGGCATAATACTCATTATAAAATAAACTATAAAAGGAGATATTCAAATGATATTTGACGTTATAATTTCGTTCGTTCTTGCGGCACTTTCGGGTCTAGGGGTCGGAGGCGGCGGCCTTTTCGTTATTTTTCTTGCTATCTTTACAGATACACCACAACTTATCGCGCAAGGTATGAATCTCCTTTTCTTTATTTTTTCCGCGTCATCTTCCTTGATAATACATCTTACACATAGAAAAATATATGTCTCTCTTGTCGTTGTGCTCATTCTTTCGGGAACACTCGGCGCTATCTTTGGAACATTTGTAAGCCAAAAAATAGACCCGAATATCCTCCGTAAAATCTTCGGCGCAATGCTCGTTATAACGGGTATATTTACTCTAAAAAAAGGACGCGGGGGGAGACAGGGATGCGTTCGATAACTTTCTTGAAAGAAAGTTATCGAGCTCTCAAAGAACTTTACTAAAAAACAAACAAATATAATTAAAACAAGGGGCTATTTGTGATAACCCCTTGTTTTGTTTTCTTTTTGCTTACTTTTCTTTTTCGCGAAAAAGAAAAGTAAGTTAATTATCCAAAGACAAAGTATCTATCTGATTCTTTGCAAAAGCGATGAACTCATCAGCAGACATAGTGTTTATATCGCCTGTTTTGCGAGAACGGACGGCAACAGTACCCTCTGTCTGCTCCTTTTCACCTATAACGAGCATATAGGGAACTTTCTCGAGCTGCGCGTTTCTTATCTTATAGCCAATCTTTTCGTTTCTCGAATCGACGGTAACTCTCATGCCGAGAGCGGTCATCTTATCTGCGACAGCCTTGCAGTATTCTACCTGCTCATCACCGATAGGCAGGAAGCGTACCTGCTCGGGAGCCATCCACATGGGAAGCGCGCCCGCGTACTTTTCAAGGAGAAGCGCAAGCGTTCTTTCGTAGCATCCGAGAGACGTACGGTGAATGATATAAGGTGTTTTGAGAGTATTGTCGGAATCAACGTACTCCATACCGAATTTCTTTGCGAGAAGCATATCGATCTGGATAGTAACGAGCGTATCTTCCTTACCGTGAACGTTTCTCATCTGGATATCGAGCTTCGGACCATAGAAAGCCGCCTCGTCGATACCTATGGCATAGTTGCCCTTTCCGAGACACTCGTCAAGCAGGTTGCCCATGATCTCCTGAGCTTCGTTCCACTGTTCCGCAGTACCCTCGTATTTGTCGGTACGGTTAGGATCCCACTGCGAGAAGCGGAAGTAGCAGTCCTCCCAAAGACCGACAGAACTCAAGCAATATTTCGCAAGCTCAAGACAGCCCTTGAATTCCTCTGCCAACTGCTCTGGACGGAGAACGAGGTGACCCTCGGAGATCGTGAACTGACGTACACGGATAAGACCGTGCATCTCTCCGCTGTCCTCATTTCTGAAAAGAGTCGAAGTTTCGCCGAGTCTCATGGGGAGATCACGGTACGAACGCTTTTTGTTGAGAAATACTTGATACTGGAAAGGACAAGTCATGGGACGGAGAGCAAAGCATTCCTTGGTCTCGTCGTTCGGATCTCCGAGAACGAACATACCATCAAGATAGTGATCCCAGTGTCCCGATATCTTATAGAGGTCGGACTTTGCCATAAGAGGCGTTTTGGTAAGAAGATATCCTCTTCTCTGCTCGGTGTCCTCTACCCATCTTTGCAAGAGCTGAATGGTTCTCGCACCCTTGGGGAGCATTATCGGAAGACCTTGTCCAATAGAATCTACCGTAGTGAAATATTCAAGATCGCGGCCGACTTTGTTGTGGTCACGCTTCTTTGCTTCTTCAATGCGCTCAAGGTGAGCCTTAAGCTCGTCCTTGGACGGAAAAGCAGTTCCGTAAACACGCTGAAGCATCTTGTTATTCTGGTCGCCCTTCCAATAAGCGCCCGTACACTGTGTCAGCTTTATAGCCTTGACTGCAGCAGTCGAGAAAAGGTGAGGGCCTGCACAAAGGTCGGTGAACTCGCCTTGAGTATAGAAGCTTATTACAGCATCCTCGGGAAGCTCCTCGATAAGCTGTACCTTGTAAGGCTCGTCTTTTTTCTTCATAAGAGCGATAGCTTCTTCGCGAGGAAGCTCGAATCTTTCGATCTTAAGATTCTCACGGACTATCTTTTTCATTTCGTCCTCAAGTGCCTTGAGAACATCGGGAGTAAAGGATACCTCGCTGTCAAAGTCGTAATAAAATCCGTTTTCGATAGCAGGACCTATGGTGAGCTTGGTATCGGGATAAAGTCTCTTTACCGCCTGTGCGAGAATGTGAGATGCGGTATGACGGAAAACGTGTCTGCCGTCCTCATCATCAAAGGTGAGAAGAGTTACGTCAGCATCACCGTCAAGCATCTGTGTCATAGCGCAAACGACTCCGTTTACTTTAGCCGCAACGACTGCGCGGCTTACAAGACCTGCTTCTTGTGCCGCTTCAAAAACCGTTAGCGGCTCGTTCTTTTCGAGAACGATGTCTCCAAATTTAATGTTCATGGGATATGACCTCCAAAAAATAATTAGTTTTTTTGTATATAAAAAGCACCTCGAACGGCTTGAAAATACCGTTCGGGGTGCGATATACGCACGGTTCCACCCGAGCTTTTAACTTTTTGTCTTATTGAATTTTAAGCGCAAAAGCGGTATCTCAAGCGTCTTTGCGTAGAAACGTTCCAGCCTGAAGCTCGTTTGAGCTTTGCGTTTCTTCTCTGGTCGCAGTGTCGTTTGAGACGTGTTTTTTGCGTGATCGTTTAAGGCATGATCAACCTTGCTTTGCCTTGTTGTAAGTTGAATGAGGGTTTACGATCTCTCGCCAATCAAGATCACCTCTGTCAAGAGCGGTGACTATGACCTCTGCCGTTGCGATATTGGTAGCAACGGGAATATTGTAAAGGTCGCACATGCGTAGAAGCTCGTGTTCTATGGCGTTGTTTTTAGCGGTAAGGCTTTGAGGACGTGTGTCACGGAAATAAAGCAATACGTCGATTTCATTGTAAGCTATACGAGATGCTATCTGCTCTTCTCCGCCCTGTTCTCCCGACATCAATCGGTCGATGTGAAGCCCTGTTGCCTCGGAAATATATTTTGCAGTGACAGCCGTTGCGCAAAGATTATGCTTGCTTAAAATGCCGCAATAAGCTATGCAGAACTGAGCCATCAGCTCTTTTTTCATATCGTGTGCGATGATAGCTATTTCCATCGTAAGATTCCTCCGTTCTTTGGGATGTATGTGGTGGGGGTCGTTCTTTGCTCGTCTTGCCTGGACGGCGGAAAGGACTTGCGTCGGAAAACATATGTTTTATTAGTATGTTGATAAGAATATCCATAGTTATTATAACATTTAAAAGGTACTTTTGTCAATGAAATTTGTAATATTTTTAATTAATTTCGAAAAAAAATATATATTATTTGTAAAAAATGAAGAATATCGCAAAATATTATTGTAATTTTTCGAATTATAGTTTATAATATAATCAATATTTTTTGTTTTAGGAGGATCTTTACATGATCGATCAGATGATCAACAAGGTTGCCGCTACTGATTCCGAGATAGCAGAGGCAATAAAGGCAGAGTACGCACGTCAGTCAGACGGACTCGAGCTTATCGCGTCAGAAAACGTTGTTTCAGAGGCTGTAATGTGTGCAGTCGGTTCTGTACTTACCAATAAGTATGCAGAGGGTTACCCTGGAAAACGTTACTATGGTGGTTGCTCTTGTGTTGACGTTGCTGAAAATATCGCTATCGAAAGAGCTAAAAAGCTTTTCGGTGCAAAATTTGCAAACGTTCAGGCGCATAGCGGAGCGCAGGCAAATACAGCAGTTTATTTTGCTCTTATTCAACCCGGCGATACCGTTATGGGTATGAGTCTTGCTCACGGTGGACACCTTACACACGGAAGCCCTGTTAATATTTCGGGTATGTACTACAACTTTGTTTCGTACGGTCTTGACCCTGTTACCGAATATATCGATATGGCCGAGTTCGAGCGTCTTGCAAAGGAGCATAAGCCTAAGCTTATAGTAGCAGGTGCATCTGCCTACCCCAGAAAGATCGATTTTGAAAAGATGGCAGAGATCGCTCACTCGGTCGGCGCTTACTTTATGGTAGATATGGCGCATATCGCGGGTCTAGTTGCCGCAGGCGAGCATCCCTCTCCTGTTCCTTACGCTGACGTAGTTACAACTACCACTCATAAGACTCTTCGCGGTCCTCGCGGTGGTATGATACTTACGAATGATGAAGAACTTGCTAAAAAGATAAATAAGGCTATATTCCCCGGTATTCAGGGCGGTCCTCTTATGCATACTATCGCAGGAAAGGCTGTTTGCTTCGGTGAGGCTCTTACTCCCGAGTTCAAGGTTTATCAGCATAACGTCGTTGAAAATGCCCGTGCTCTTGCCGAGGGTCTTCTCGCTGAAGGATTTGATCTCGTTTCGGGCGGTACGGACAACCACCTTATGCTCGTTGACCTTCGTCCTATGAAGATCACGGGTAAGGAGTTCGAAGCTAGACTTGATTCCGTTCATATTACCGTTAATAAAAATGCTATTCCCAATGACCCCGAAAAGCCTTTCGTTACCTCGGGTGTTCGCGTTGGTACTCCCGCAGTTACGACCCGCGGTCTCGGTGTTGAGGATATGAAGACTATCGCTCGCCTCTTCGGTCTCGTTGCTAAGGATTATGAAAATTCTGCCGATGCCGTTCGCGCTGAGGTTGAGGCTATCTGCAAGAAGTATCCTCTTTATTAATAGAGGACGCGCCTACTTTTTCTTTCGAGAAAGAAAAAGTAGGCAAAAAGAAAGCATTGCAAGGAGTTATTTATAAACAACCTTTTGTGGATAACTAAATTTTATAGTTTTTCTATAAGGAAGAAAGTGGTCGGACGGCTAAAGCCACCGACCACACTTTCTTTTGGGTAGATAAAGATAATATTTCTATTCAATGAAAATACGCCCAATATCGTTTTTTAAAGTAACTTATTGCTTCAAACGATATTGGGCGTACTTTTTTTATTTAGAAAAACAAAATAATAAATATTCATAAAACAGCGGTTGGTGGCTTTAGCCGTCCAACCTGTTTTTACATAAGAGAAAAAGCAAACACTTTTTTAATTTCCAAACGTTTTTTCTTAAAAACCCTTTCTAAGAAGTTCTTTGAGAGCTCGAGAACTTTCTTTCAAGAAAGTTCTCGAACGCATCCCCGCGTCCCTCACGTCCCTTTAAGCTTTCACTCTTTGGATATCAGCACCGAGGGAACGGAGCTTTTCGAGGAGGTTTTGATAGCCGCGGTCTATGTATTCAAGTCCGGTGATAGTTGTGACCGAATCGGCGGCGAGTCCCGCGATAACGAGGCACGCGCCTGCTCGGAGGTCGCACGCTTTAACATTTGCTCCGTGGAGAGAGCGAACGCCTGTGATATGGGCATCATTTTCAAGCACGTCTATTTTCGCGCCCATTTTTTCAAGCTCTTTGACGTATTGGAATCTGCCGTTATAGATACCCTCGGAAATTTTACTGACTCCGTTTGCAAGGCAAAGCAGAGCCGAAAACTGCGGGTGCATATCGGTGGGAAATCCGGGATATGGATTCGTTTTGATCTCTGTACCGCGATAGGTTCTATCTGATGAAACTGTTATTGAGTCATCGTATACGTCAACAGAAACGCCTATATCGCGAAGTTTTGCGGTAACGGCTTCCATATGACGAGGAATAATATTCTGGACTGTGACCTTACCGCCGGTAGCGGCAACGGCAGTCATATAAGTTCCCGCTTCTATCATATCAGGAGCTATCTGATACTGACAGCCGTGAAGTTTTTCGATTCCGCGAATACGTATCATGCTTGTTCCCGCGCCCGTTATATCCGCGCCGCAAGCATTTAGGAAATTAGCCATATCCGCAATATGTGGCTCACGCGCTGCATTTTCGATAGTAGTAACGCCTTTCGCGAAAATAGCGGCAAGCATTATATTGATAGTAGCTCCTACCGAAACGATATTCATATATATCTGATTTCCGACAAGTCCGCCTTCAGGCGCGCGGAAGGTAAAATTACCGTCGGCTTCGTAGGACACCTCTGCTCCAAGTGCCTCAAATCCGCGTATATGCTGGTCTATCGGACGGACACCGAAGTTACAGCCTCCCGGCATACCGAGCTTTGCCTCTCCAAACCGCCCAAGCATAGCTCCGATAAGATAGGTCGAGCCTCGCATCTTGCTGACGTATTCCATTGGGGGAGCTTTTTTGCCCACTTCACGTGTATCAATAAGAACGGTATCTGTACCCGTAAAGCGCACCTTTGCTCCGAGAATACGCAGAGTGTCTATCGAGAGGGCTATATCACTGACGTCGGGAAGATTTGAAAGCTCACAAACGTCTGCCGCCGCAATAGTTCCGAAAATTATCGGAAGGGCGGAGTTTTTCATTCCGCTTATATTTACTTTTCCGTACAGCGATCTTCCGCCGCGAATAATTAATTTTTCCATCGTTGCGTCTCCTCCCATCGAGGTATTGTCGGTAGATCTATATCAATTTGATCTGTAATACGCTACGGCAAGGTCTACCACCATTCCGTAGCTCTTGACTCCTTCTGTTCCGTGCATTATAAGAAAGGTATTGTTTACCGTTTCTGAAATATTACTTGCCACGGAATCTCTGTATTTTGAAAAGAAATTAGAATATGCTATCTGTTCTGTGAAAACGAGATTTGGGAGTGTTGCCGTTACTTTAAGATAAAGCTCTCTGTCCGCTGACGACAGTGCCGCCGCAACGTATTCGTATAGATTTAGATACGCCGAATATCTGATATAAGGGTCGTACGATTCTATGCAAACGAGAAAAGCAAGAAAATTTGCCTCGTCCTCGCGTGCAATACCGCGCTGATGCGCAAGCTCGTGTGCCGCCGTATATGGCAGAGTGTAATCCGGAAAATTTACGTTTAGATTTGCTTCACCAGTAAAAAAGGTATATACGCCCGTAATATGAGTATATGACATAGGCTCGCTTAGCATGACGGGTTTTATGCGACTTTCCAATCTTTGAACAAAGTTGTATTTGTCGCAGACTTCGTCGTAAGCCTTTAAGAGCTTTGAATTCATGTCATCTATACTGTATGGCATTACCGAAAAGCCGTCGCTTCCGTAAACTATTTTCGATTGCTCCGCGTTTATCTTTTGGCTTAATATAAGTGCCGTTTCATAAAGCTCCGCGGCACTTACGTCCTTGCGCTCTATCCCGAGTTTTTTGTCAAGTGACGTTCCACGGTACGCAGGTGCAAATCCGATAAAAAAAGTAGATAACGTAATAGCCAAAGCCGAAAGGATAGCTCCGCAAAA
>JAZNEM010000202.1:0-36592 GCA_045588595.1 Eubacteriales bacterium | reverse complement strand
ATTTTATTATTTCGATTTAATTTTTAAATAGTTTTGCGATGACGGGTACAATATCTTTAATAACTACGTCCGTCGTGTTTACACACAGATCGTAATTCGATCTGTCACCCCATTTTCTTTCAGTATAGAAATGGAAATATTTTGCTCTCGCCTTATCTACCTGCTTGATATGACGTTTCATCTGCTTTGCGGTAAAACCCTCAGACCCGTCCATATGCTCCATGCAACGACGTACACGGCTGTCCATATCCGCGTGAACAAATATTCTGAAAGGCTTCTGATCTTTCAATATATAGCTTGCACATCTTCCGACTATGACGCAATTTGATTTTTCAGCCATATCGCGAATTACCTGCATCTGCTCTCCATACACCTTTTGAAGCTGATGAAGAGTATGATGATCGACATAAGTAAAGCTCTTTCCTACGGTGATAGGCAAAAGATTATGCGGCTTATTCTCGACTATCTGCTGAATATATTCTACCGACAGATCGGTACGCGCTGATATCTCTTCTACTATCTCCTTATCGTAATACTCAAAGCCAAGCTCCTCGGCAAGTCTTCGACCGAACTCACGACCGCCACTTCCGAATTCACGTCCGATAGTAATTATAGTGTTAGCCATAAGAAACCTCCTTGGAAACCTTTTATATTTCTCAACTATATTTTATCATATTTTTTAGAGATTTGCAACATATTTTTTCGTTAAAACAATCCTTTTTGCAAAAAATCCCAAAAAATTCATCAAAAAAAGCTAATACAAAAGATCGGCAAACAAAATTCACCGATCTATGCTTGTTTTAAAACACTTGTGCTCTGAATTTATCAACATTTTCTTTCATATTGCCCTTGAATATAGAGGACGTACCAAGCACGAATATATCAGCCCCCGCTCCGCGCATACGTATAGCGTTTTCGATGCTTACGTTGCCATCGACCTCTATCTCAACGTTCTGCTTACCGTGCGCGTCAAGAAAAGCGCGTGCCGCCGAGATCTTATCTATCGAATGGGGAACCATCTTCTGCCCTGCAAATCCGGGGTTTACAGTCATGAGCAAAAGAGCGTCGATATCATCGGTTATATCCTCTATCATAGCAATGGGCGTTGCGGGATTGAGCGCTATCATGGGCTTTGCTCCTCTTGCTTTGATAGCAGTCAGCAATCTTTGAGCGTGTCTCGTGGTTTCAAGGTGTACGCTTACGTAGTCACCCTCTCCAAAATCAAAAAATTCGATAGCAGAGGCAGGGTCTTCGACCATAAGGTGAATATCGACCGGTATATCGGTAGCCTTTTTCAACTGCTTTACAAAATCCGAGCCGAGCGCAAAATTCGGCACGAAGCTTCCGTCCATTATATCAATATGTAAAAGGTCTATCTTTTTTTCTTCAAAGATATCGAGTTCGCCGCGAAGATCAAAAAAGTTGCAGCACATCATAGAAGGTGCGATCTTTCCTACCATAATTTTGTTCTCCTTTTTAATGGATGTATGTTATAATTATAATAATCAAAGCAAGAAATGTCAACATCTATACTGAAAAAAATATCAAGATACAAAGAAAAAATCTCGGCGCAAAAGAAAAATTCTCTCCGCCGAGCTGTTTTTATAAAGTTTCCATTACGTTTTTTATCTTTTCCGCATCGCTTATCTCGTTCTCGCCCTCAACAGTCACAGACAACGTATCTCCGCATTTTGCGCAGAGGCTCATAACGGCAAGGAGCTTTTTTGCGTCCGCCTCCTTTCCTCTGCAAACAAGCGTTATATTCGATGCAAGCTTTTGCGCCTCCTTAACGAGTACTCCCGCAGGACGTGCGTGTATTCCAACGGGATCGGAAACAGTAACTTCAAAATTCTGCATATAAATTCTCCATATTATCAATTATCTCTTTTTTCTTCGAGCTCGGCTATCTTGTCACCCACTCGGCAATCTCCCGACGATACCGATGCTATCGAAAACCTATCCGAATTGAGAACTATCACAGGAGTCGTATTCAAAAATCCGCCATCCTTGATGACATTTGGATCGAATTTTAAAAGGAGCTCTCCAGCCTTTATCCTTTGTCCAGCCTTTACACAAGGTTCAAAGCCCTTTCCCTTTAGTTTTACCGTATCTATTCCACAGTGTATAAGAAGTTCCACTCCGCTATCCGTAGTCATTGATATTGCGTGTCCCGTGTCAAAAACCGTATCTATCGTAGCATCCGTCGGTGCGTATACCTCTCTGCCCGATGGAATTATAGCGAAACCGTCTCCGAGTATCTTTTTTGAAAAGACCTCGTCCTCGACGCCCGACAAATGAATGACCGTCCCCTCAAGAGGAGCAGAAAGCGTAACGTACGCACTTTTTTTAGAAAACATTTTATTTATCAGACCCATAAACATCCTCCGATTTTTCGTTATTACCTTTTTTTAAATCAATATTCCGTATCTTATCCCGCAAAGACAATATAGAGGACGGCGATACCGAAAGCTCATCTATACCCATTCGCAAAAAAGTTTCTGTAAGAAAAAGATCTGCGCCAAGCTCTCCGCATATTCCTATCCATTTGCCGTTTTTATGAGCGTTATCGGAGACTATGCGTATCATTCTTAAAATAGCCTCGTGATGCGGATCAAAAAATCTGTCCACACTTCTGTTCTGTCTATCTATTGCAAGAGTATATTGTCCAAGGTCGTTAGTGCCTATACTGAAAAAATCGACAAGAGGCGCAAGCTTATCGCTTATCATAACGGCGGCTGGCGTTTCTATCATAATACCAAGCTCAATATCATCCGAAACACGATGTCCTTCATCAATAATTTCGCTCTTTACTCGTCGGCAAACCGTCAGTATCTCATCGACCTCCGACACCGAGGTTATCATTGGGAACATAACGCAAAGTCTTCCGAACACCGACGCGCGAAAAAGTGCGCGAAGCTGTGTTTTGAAAAGCACTTCATTAGTAAGACATATACGAATACCTCTCATGCCAAGTGCGGGATTTTCCTCTCTTGGAAGATCCAAATACGGAGCTTGCTTATCCGCTCCTATATCAAGTGTTCTGATAACTACCTTTTTGTTCCCCATGCTCGAAAGAACTGTACGATACGCTCCGAATTGTTCTTCTTCATCTGGCGGAGTATCCCTTCCGATATACAGAAACTCGCTTCGGAAAAGTCCTATACCTCCCGCGTCGTTTTTAATAGCCGCGCCAACTTCCGAGATGGTTTGTATATTTGCGAAAACGTCTATTCTCTTTCCGTCAAGAGTTATGTTGTCAAGTCCTCGGTATTTTTCAAGAAGCTCCTCCGCTCTTTTTTGTTCTTTGCGCTTTTTCTCAAGTCTTGACAGAGTCTCTCCGTCGGGATCTGAATACACCTCTCCGCAAAAGCTATCCACCGCTAAAAGTGTTCCGTCCGATAGATGCATCAATTTATCTCCAACGCCTACTACCGCGGGGATTCCCATAGTTCTTGCAAGTATAGCTGTGTGAGAGTTCACAGAACCCTCCGAGGTAACGAAAGCCAATATGCTTTCTTTGTCGAGCTGCATGGTCTCCCCCGGGGCAAGATCATCGGCACACAGTATTATTCCTTTTCCCGATACTCCCAAATCCTCCGCACCAGAAAGAACTTTGCATAAACGTCTTGACACGTCTTTAATATCCGCTGCGCGTGCGCTCATGTAAGGATCTCCCATAGAGGAAAATATTTTTGCAAAATGCTCTGCCGCAACACTTATGGCATATTCCGCATTGACGTTTTCAACTCTTATGGTATTCTCTACCAAATGGTTGTAATCCTCGTCAAAAAGCATCATTTCGTGTATCTCGAATATCTGTGCTCCGCTTTGTCCTATATCCGACAGTGCTCGCTCATAGAGACGTCGCAACTCCTGCGCGGTACGTTCTCTCGCACTCTTAAAGCGAGAAAGCTCTCCATCAACGTCAGCGACATTTCTTCTTTCAACACTTATCTGCGCACGACGGAAAAACACCGCGAGCCCGATAGCCACTCCACCGTGCGCACCCTTTCCCTTTAGAGTTATCATGTCAAAAACCTCTTTTCCGTTTTCTTTATCTGATCTCAATTTAAAAATCATAAATTAGTATTGAGCAAAGCTTTTTATTTTATGTCAGTCTTGTTAAAATAAAATATTTTTTATAGTTTTTTCTAACTATTGTAAAAACACATAAAATATGTTAAAATAGATATAATAATGAAAGAAATCGAGGTTTTTGACATGTTGACCACCGTATATAGTGCGGGATTGTTCGGAATTGACGGATATATCGTATCCGTCGAGTGTAACGGACTTAACAGGATCCCAGAATTTGAACTCGTCGGACTGCCCGACGCGGCAGTTAAAGAAGCAAAGGAACGAGTCAGAACGGCTTGTGAAAATAGCGGATATCGCTTTCCGTCCCTCGACCTTATGCTCAATCTCGCGCCCGCAGATCGAAGAAAAGAAGGTTCGGGATTTGATATAGCCATTCTTTTGGGCATTCTGCGTTGCGGCGGAGTCGTTCATCACGAGGTAGACCTTTCCTCTCGCTGCTTTATTGGAGAGCTCTCTCTTTCGGGTGATCTTCGCTCGGTTCGCGGAACGCTTTGTATGTGCGTAGCGGCGAGAAACGCAGGAATTAAAGAATTTTATGTTCCCGATGAAAACGCAGGTGAAGCCGCCGCTGTAGAGGGTATTACGGTTTACGGTGTAAAGAACGTTCGTCAGCTCGTCGATCATTTGAACGGAAACGCACTTATATCCCCCACTCCATGCGACAAAGAAGCATTTAACAATGCCGTCAGAAGCTGCGAGCTTGATTTTTCGGATGTGCGCGGACAGGCTATGGCAAAACGTGCTATGGAGATAGCTGCGGCGGGCGGTCATAACATACTGCTCATAGGTCCTCCTGGAACAGGAAAATCCATGCTTGCAAAGCGTTTACCGTCGATAATGCCCCCTCTTACATTCGAGGAGGCAATAGAAGCGACAAAGGTACATTCGGTAGCGGGAACTCTGCCCGAGGGCGTTTCTCTCGTTTCAACAAGGCCTTTCCGTTCCCCTCACCATACGATGAGTACAGTAAGCCTTGTAGGCGGCGGAGTAAATCCTCTGCCGGGTGAAGTATCTCTTGCACATAACGGTGTGCTTTTCCTTGATGAGCTTCCCGAATTTCCAAAGCAGGTAACAGATGCTCTGCGTCAGCCTATTGAGGACAGGACGGTAACCATCACACGCGCTCACGGACGCGTTACCTATCCTTGCTCTTTTATGCTCGTCGGAGCGATGAACCCTTGCCGATGCGGATATTTCGGACACCCTACTCAAAAATGCACCTGCTCACACGCAGACGTCAAGCGATACGTTTCGCGTATAAGCGGACCTATGCTTGATCGAATAGATATACAGATCGAGCTTCCCTCTCTATCTTACGATGATCTTTCTGCAAATAGCGCTCCTGCGGAAAGCTCCGAAACGGTAAGACAAAGAGTAACCGAGGCCAGAGCCTTTTCCGCCGCTCGAATGAGCGGAGAAAAAGGAATATATTGCAATGCTCAAATGGGTTCTTCTCAAATACGCAAGTATTGTAAGACCGATGACGCGGCACAGAACCTTTTGCGCTCCGCGTACGAACGTCTTGGAATGTCGGCACGAGGTTACGACAGAGTTATGCGCGTAGCGCGTACCATCGCCGACCTTGACAAAAGCGAAACCATAAGCGCAAAGCACGTAGCAGAAGCAATACAGTACAGAAGCCTTGATAAAAAATATTGGGGCTGACACTCATATTCAGAAAGGATATTACATGGAAAACAAGCTTCAGATAAGCTTAAAGGAGCTTATCTTCTCGACATCTTCTATTATGTCTGTATCGGGCTTTGAGGGGCGCGGAAAGGACGCTCTCAACTCCCTTATTGGCGAATACTTTGACCGATACGAAACAGACGCTGTCGGAAATCATTATTTTTATAAATACTGCGACAAGAAAGACGCACCGACAGTTCTCGTTGACGCGCACTTTGACGAGATAGGATTTATCGTCACCGAAACACTTGACGACGGTTTTCTCCGCATAACGTCAATGGGTGGAGTAGACCCCGCTATAATGCAAGCATCGGACGTAGTTATATACGCACAAGAGAAAATACGCGGAGTCGTAGCTTCGACTCCTCCGCACTTGATAAAAGGAGACGGAAAAAAGTTTCCCGCTATTACTGAAATGCTCATCGATACGGGGCTTGAGCTTGACAAAGACGCTCTCGCAAAAGTCATACCGATAGGTACTCCCGTAGGTTTTTCCGAAAATCACGGTACACTTTCATGTAACGGAGATAACGGCGAGGTGCTCGTCGGCAAGAGCTTTGACGACAAGGCTTGCGGTGCTTGTGCCGCTTTTGCTGTCATAAACACAAAAAAAGAAGAGCTTGCTGCTAACGTATGTCTTCTTTTCTCTGCTTACGAGGAAACGAGCAGACTCGGTGGTGTTTCTCCCGCAACTTACAGAGTTTATCCGGATTACGCGCTCGTTATCGACGTAAATCTTGCCCGTGTGCCTGATACAAAAGCTATCGACACCGTTCCTTTCGCAAAAGGAATATCGATATCGGTCTCGGCAGCGACTGACAGACGTCTTACTCAAATAACAAGAGCTCTTTGCGAAGAAAAGGAGATACCGTTCTGCATAGTTGCAGCTCCAACATCCACGGGCACTAATGCTGCATCGGTCAATCTGATAAGAGACGGTGTGCCTGTCGTTGACGTAGGTCTGCCACTCAAAAATATGCACACTTATAACGAAGTCCTCTCCATGAAGGACGCGGAAGCACTCGCAGAACTTGTCAAAGCATTTGTCTGCTCCGAAAAAATTGCGGAAGGGTTTAGAAAGGAGCGCGCGATATGAGTAAAAAAGCAAATATTGACCTTATACGCGAGTTTTCTCTCGCTTTCGGTCCAACGGGCTGTGAAGACGAGATCGCAAAGATCATCGAATCAAAAATATCCTCTCTTGCCGACTCAATAAAGCTCGACCGCATGGGAAATCTTATTGCAAGAATGACTTTTGGAAACGGCTCAAAAAAATTAATGGTATCCTCGCACATGGACGAGGTCGGATTTATGGTGACCGAGATATGCGAGGACGGATATCTCCGTTTTGACACAGTCGGTGGCATAAGCGGAAGCGTTCTTGCGGGAAGGCGTGTAACTCTTGGCGGAAAAGAAAGAAAGGTAAACGGACTTATCGCGTCAAAGGCTATACATCACAAATCAAAGGAAGACAGAGAAAAGGTACTCTCTGCCGAAAAGCTGTATATCGATATCGGTGCGGCTAATAAAGAGGAAGCCGAAAGGTACGCCGAGATAGGTTCATTCGCAACTTTTGATTCCGAATTCGTTTTGTTCGGAACAAACGAAAGACGCGTCAAATCCAAGGCGCTTGACGACAGAATGGGTTGTGCGGCTATGATAGAGGTTATGGAATCTCTTGCCCAAGACCGTCCAAACGTCGATCTCGACGTTTATTTTTGCTTCACCGTGCGTGAGGAGATAGGTCTTTCGGGTGCTTTGACTGCCGCGAACACGATATCTCCAAATTTTGCGCTCGTACTTGAAACGACGGCTATCGGAGATATTGCTGACACATCTCCCGAAGCACGTGTTGCCGACGTCGGCGGAGGCGGCGTTCTTTCACTTATGGACCGCTCAACGATATACGACAGAAAATTCGTTGACTTTTTACTGAACACAGCCAAACAAAACGATATCAAAGCGCAAGTAAAGCGCTACGTTTCAGGCGGAAACGATGCGGGAAGCATTCACAAAGCCGGAGTAGGAGTTCGCACGGCGGCTTTGTCCGTTCCAACGAGATATCTGCACTCACCGGCGTGTGTCGCATCCCTCGACGACTACGAATCGCTTCGCGACCTTTGTGAAGCGGCTATAAGAAATTTTGATACAACGCTTTAAAGAAAGGCATGATCATAAAAATGAATTTATATACAACTCTCAAAAACCTCTGCCTTTGCCCATCGGTCTCGGGCAGAGAAAACAAGATACGCGAAAAACTTGCAAACCTGATATCTCCCTTTGCGGACGAGGTAATGACCGACGCGCTCGGAAATCTTATTGCTAAAAAGCACGGAAAAAAGGCGGGAACAAAAATAATGCTCTGCGCTCACATGGACGAGATAGGCTTTCTCGTTACCTTTATCGAAGATAGCGGAATGCTCCGCGTTGCAAACGTGGGTGGCATCCGCGCCGCCGCTTCTGCAAACACTGTAGTCGTTTCCGAAAAGGGTACACTCGGTGTTCTCGTTCCGCAAAGTGATGTCAAGGAATACTCTGTAGACAAGCTCTATATAGACCTTGGCACGACCTCAAAAAAGGGATCCGAGCGAAAAACGGCAATCGGAGATTTCTTCGTCTGCCGTCCGGAACTCATAAAGCTTGCGGGCAAAAAAGTAGCGGGCAGACCGCTTGACGACAGAGTCGGCTGTGCCGTTATACTTGCGATAGCAGAAAAATTTGCGGACGGAAATTTCGCGGGCGAGATAGATTACGTATTCTCTGTGCAAGAGGAGGTCGGCTGCAGAGGCGCGCGTCCTGCGGCTTTCGGTCTTGCTCCCGATTTCGCGCTCTGCTTTGACGTTACAGCAACAGGAGATACCATAGGCGCATCTCCTATGGCTTGCAAGGTCGGTGGCGGTGCGGCAGTTAAAATAAAAGATTCCTCCGTCATC
The DNA here is from genome assembly GCA_045588595.1 of Eubacteriales bacterium. Classification (GTDB taxonomy): domain Bacteria; phylum Bacillota; class Clostridia; order Oscillospirales; family CAG-272; genus HGM12713. The sequence continues at coordinate 27,872 of JAZNEM010000202.1, read as the reverse complement.
TGCCACGAGGAAGTGATCGCAGACCTTTGCAGACTTGCAAAGGAAGAAAATATATCTTTCCAACGTGAAATACTTTTACACGGTGGTACGGACACGTCTTCTATCCAGCTTGCAGGTGCGGGAACTCGCGCAGGCGCGCTATCCATCCCCACTCGCTACATTCATTCGTCGACCGAGCTTTGCGACCTATCTGATGCCGAGGCTTGCATAGAACTTGCGTGCGCTTTCGTAAGAGAAAAACTGAAATAAAAAAGGAGAAATCATGGAATTTTCACAGCGTATAACCGATCTCGTTGTAAAAGCAGAAGAGGCTCTCCGTCCTCGATTTGCAGAGATCGACAAAATATCATTCGAAAACACAAAAAAAATAATGGATGCCTTCCGTAAGCACAGAGTCAGCGAGGCGGTGTTCAATCCCACGAGCGGATACGGCTACGACGACCGCGGGCGTGAAGTCCTTGACGCTATCTGGGCAGAGGTCATGGATGCGGAAGCCGCATTTGTGCGTCATCAGATAGTCAATGGCACACAGGCGCTTACCATTGGTCTTTTCGGACTTCTGCGCCCCGGCGACATAATGTTCTCTATTGCGGGAAAGCCTTACGACACGCTTGACGAGGTCATTGGCAACACGGGAACTGCGGGCAACGGCTCACTAAAGGATTTCGGAGTCGAATACAGAGAAGCCGAGCTTCTTTCCGACGGCTCATTTGACCGTAAAAGGATCGCAGAGGTCTTCGCAAAAGACGGAGATCGCATCAAGGTCGTTTTCATTCAGCGTTCAAAGGGATATCTCAACAGAAAAACGCTCTGCGTCGATGAGATAGGCGACATAATCTCCTACGTCCGTGCGCTTGGAAAAGATTTTTACGTTGTAGTTGACAACTGCTACGGAGAATTTACAGAAACACGCGAGCCGACAGCTGTTGGCGCAGATATGATAATCGGCTCTCTCATAAAGAACCCAGGAGGCGGAATGGCTGAAACGGGCGGATATATTGCGGGCACTGCGCGTGCCGTTGAGCTTGCCTCTTACCGCTTGACCTCGGTAGGCGTCGGTTGTGAGGTAGGCGCTACGCTCGGACAAAACAAAAATCTTTACAAGGGCCTTTTCTATGCGCCTCACACCACGGCACAAGCAATAAAAACGGCTCATCTTGCGGCATATATCTTTGGAAAAGAGGGGCTTGGCTTTGACGTTGAGCCCGATTGGAACGAACCGCGTTACGATATAATCCAAGCAGTTATCACCCACTCGGCAGAGGGACTTTGCGCCATCTGCCGCGGAATACAAGCAGGCTCGCCCATAGACTCGCACGTTGTTCCTGAGCCTTGGGCTATGCCCGGTTACTCTGATCCCGTTATCATGGCTGCAGGAGCGTTTACGCAAGGCTCGTCCATCGAGCTTTCCGCGGACGGTCCTCTCCGCCCACCGTATACCGCATATCTTCAAGGCGGTCTTACTTATGAAAGCGGAAAGATAGGCATTATGTCCGCCGCCGAGGAAGCCCTTAAAATTCTGTAAAGGGACGCGTGTTACTTTTTTCTTTTAAAAAAGAAAAAAGTAACCAAAAAAGAAAATACTTGAAGAGTTTATTATCTCAATTAGGTTGTACCAAATAATATAACAAGAAATAAAGGCAATGAAAATGAACAAGAAATTTATTAAAGCGACCGAAAAATATTCTTCGAGCGACGAACACATTCCCGCACCTCTTATAAGAAAAAGCTTTACACTCGATTCAAAAGCAACAAAAGCTTCTATTTCTATCTGCGGACTTGGATTTTATATTCTTTTCGTAAACGGTAAAAACATAACTAAAGGTCATATCGCGCCGTACGTAAGCAATCCCGACGATATATGCTATTATGATACCTACGACGTGACGCAACTTTTGAACGCTGGAGAAAACGTTATCGGCATAATGCTCGGAAACGGGTTTATGAACTGCTTTGGCGGTGCTATCTGGGATTTTGAAAAGGCAGAGTTCAGAGGCGCGCCGAGAGTTGCTCTTGAATTCAAAGCAGAAACCGCGGACGGCGAGTTTTCGTTTATAGCCGACGAGAGCTTTAAAACGCACCCGTCTCCCATTCTTTTTGACGATCTCCGTCTCGGAGAAACATATGATTCAAATCTCGAAGTCAAAGGCTGGAACGAAATCGGCTTTGACGATTCCGCATGGACTCCCGCGCTCCGCGCAGAAACTCCGAGAGGAGATATGAAGCTTTGCGAAGCCGAGCCTATCGTCATTATAAATGAATTAAAGCCTGTAAGTATAACTAAAGAAGATGACGCGTACATCTACGACTTTGGAATAAACACCGCGGGCGTTTGCCGTCTCTCCGTAAACGCAGAAAAAGGACAGAAAATAACCATGTGGCACGGTGAGCTTATACACGAGGGCAAGTTTAACAACGACAGAATCCGCTTTTTCCGAAAAAACATAGATTGCAGCTATTACGATACCTATAATCAGACTGTTCGCTATATCGCTTCGGGCAAGGGAACGGAGGTCTACACACCATACTTCTCGTATTACGGCTTCCGCTACGTAAAGGTCGAGGGAATAACCGAAGCGCAGGCGACCGAAGATCTTCTCACCTATCTTGTTATGTCGTCCGATATTAAAACCATAGGCGGATTCGAATGCTCGAATGAAACCGTAAACAAGCTGTTTGATATGGCGGTGAATGCCGACCGTTCAAACTTCTTCTACTTCCCCACCGATTGCCCTCACAGAGAAAAGAACGGCTGGACGGGCGATGCCGCAATGTCTGCCGACAGAATGGCTCTTCTTTACGGTGTAGATACTTCATGGCGCGTTTGGCTCGACAACATACGCAAGGCGCAAAATGACAGAGGAGAGCTACCCGGTATCGTCCCCACAACGGGCTGGGGATTTAAATGGGGCAACGGACCTACGTGGGACAGCGTTCTTTTCAATCTTCCGTATATGCTCTACAAATTCAAAAACGACACCGACGTTATCAGCGAAAACGCGCACGCTATGATGCGTTATCTCGCCTACGTTATGACCCGTAGGAGTGAGGACGGAACTGTTGCTATCGGTCTTGGCGACTGGGTCCCCGTAGGCAAACTGGAAGCGGGTCATTATGATGCCCCTTTAGCTCTTACGGATTCTGTAATGGTGATGGACATAGCGAAAAAGGCGAGCGAAATGTTTACAGCCATCGGATATACTCATGATGCCGAATACGCAAACGGGATCGCAAAAGAAATGCGTGAGACGGTACGCCGAGAGCTTATCGATCTTAACACTATGACTGTAAAGGGTAATTGTCAGAGCAGCCAATGCATACCTCTGTATTATGGTGTTTTCAACGAGGACGAGGAAAAAGCCGCGTGCGACCGTCTTGTTGAATTTATTCACGAAAAAGGTGACGCGTACGATTGCGGCTTTATCGGACTTCACTGTATATTCCACGTTCTCTCAAAATTTGGATACACCGATCTTGCTTATAAAATGATAATGGGAGACGAGTTCCCCTCTTATAAATATTTTCTCGATATAGGTGAGACCGCTATGGTCGAAAAGATGCTGCCCGCCCCCTATGACTGCGCATCTCACAACCATCATTTTCTCTGCGACTACGCGCGCTGGTTTATGACGACTCTCGCGGGTCTTACCGTTGTTGACAGTAGTACGATCAAGATATCTCCCGTATTCGTTGACGGCCTCGACTATGCAAGCGCATGGCACGAGCTTCCCGCAGGTCGCGTAACTGTCTCTTGGAAGCGCGACGGAAACGGTATTCCCAAGGTAACGGTAGACGCACCCCAAGGAGTTAACATAATATAATCTCCGATCTTTAGCGAAAATACATATTATACAAACAAAAAAACGAAAGGCTTATAATATGCTATTTTCTTCGCTTGAATTTTTATATTTGTTTTTACCCGTTACGGTAACTCTGTATTTTTTATCGCCCAAAAGAGCGAGAAACGCGGTGTTGCTCGTAATGAGCCTGATATTCTACGCCGTCGGTGAGCCTGTATATCTGTTTTTGATGGTAGCTACCATCATAATCGACTACGGCTTCGGCATCTTTATTGCCCTTGCAAAAAGCAAGGGCAATAAACGTGTGGCAAAGGCTCTGCTTATCGTTGCGATAACGCTGAATATATCCTCTTTGATATTTTTCAAGTATTACGACCTAATAGCCTCCACCATATCTCCCGTTATACCGATGGCAAAACCTCTCCGCCTTGCGCTTCCGATAGGTATATCCTTTTACACCTTTCAAGCCTTGTCTTACGTTATCGACGTATATAAAAGTGCCGTCACTCCGCAAAAAAATATTGTATCGTTTGGCACATACGTAACGCTTTTTCCCCAGCTTATAGCAGGACCTATCGTCAAATACGGTGACGTAGATAAAGCGCTTGCCTCAAGAGAAGAAAACTTCTCCTATGCTTCAAGAGGTGCTCTTCGATTTTGCATCGGTCTTGGTAAAAAGGTATTGCTCGCAAATCCCTCCGGGCAGATGTGGGACACTTTGCGAGAAGTAAACGCCATAGAACCAACCTCTTTCGGTGCGTTTCTCGCCATCGTGTTTTTCGCTTTTCAAATATATTTCGATTTTTCGGGATATTCCGACATGGCAATAGGTCTCGGAAAAATATTCGGCTTCGATTTTCCCGAAAATTTCAACTATCCTTATACCTCAAAAAGTATTACGGAATTTTGGCGTCGCTGGCATATAACGCTCTCGTCATGGTTTCGCGAATACGTCTATATTTCTCTCGGAGGCAACCGCCGCTCTCGCGGACGAACCTACCTGAACCTTTTTTGCGTATGGTCGCTTACTGGACTTTGGCACGGTGCTTCGTGGAATTTTTTATTGTGGGGTGTCTACTTTTTTATCGTTTTGATGCTTGAAAAAGCTTTTTTGCTCCGTATATTGCAAAAACTCCCCTCTCTTTTTCAGCACATTTACGCTCTAATTTTTATACTTTTAGGTTGGCTTATTTTCGTATGCGACGGCTCGGACGGTCTTACTATTTCTCACGGAATACGGATATTCGGAAATTTTTTTGGCATCGGTGTTTCTTCCTTTATTTCAAAAAGAGTACTCTACGAGTTTCTGCGGAATCTGCCGCTTATCGTTATAATGGCGATAGGTTGTACCCCCCTTCCTCTTAAATTTTGTAAAAAAACAAGCGAAAAGCAAAAAGCCTTTTCGCCTGTATTTAAACCTCTGTTTGTAGCTTTTCTTCTGATAATTTCAACCTCTTATCTTGTAAGCTCGGGATACAATCCCTTTTTATACTTTAGATTTTAAATTTTGAAAGGTTTTGTTATGACTTATCTTTTATCAAAATTATTTATCAAAAACCGCGAAAACGTAAAAGACCCAAACGTTAGACGCGCGTACGGCACGATGGTAAGCATCGTCGGAATTTTTGCAAATCTCTTGCTTGCCGCCATAAAGTTCTTCGCGGGAATGATAAGCGGTGCTATCTCAATAACCGCGGACGCGGTAAACAACGTCTCGGATGCAGGCTCGCAGATAATATCGCTCATAAGCTTCAAAATATCGGCAAAACCCGCTGACCGCGACCACCCGTTCGGACATGCGCGAATTGAATACGTGGCTTCAATGATAGTCTCTTTTCTTATTCTGCACGTCGGTCTTGACCTTTTTACCGAATCTATAAACAAAATAATTTATCCCTCCCCCACCGAATTTTCTATTCCTGTGTTCGTTATTCTCGGCATCTCGGTGTTGGGAAAACTTTGGCTTTTTATCTTTAACCGAACCGTAGCAAAAAAGATAAATTCCACTGTCATGAAGGCAACTGCCGCAGACAGTCTCTCGGATGCGGCATCTACCGCCGCCGTACTTATCGCAGCCCTTATCGGATATTTTACAAATATTCAGACAGATGCATATATGGGAATCATTGTTGCCGTGCTTATTCTTGTCGCAGGCATCAAGATACTCAACGAAACAAAAAACTCTATTCTCGGCTCTCCCCCCGAGCAAGAGGTGGTAGATGCCGTTGCTTCACTTGCTCTGTCCTATCCCGAAGTGCTCGGAATACACGACATGGTAATACACAACTATGGTGTGGGCAACACAATTGCATCGTTGCATGCGGAGGTCGACGGCTCCGCGAATATTTTTGACACTCACGATGTAATAGACAATCTCGAAAAACGCTTATTCGACGAGCTCGGTGTAAGAGCTACCGTACACATGGACCCCATCGTTACCGACGACGAAAAGGTAAACGCGCTTCGTGAGATAACTCTACATACCGTTCTTTCGATAGATGACCGACTAAACATTCACGACTTCCGCTACGTTGAGGGCACTACCCACTCCAATCTCTTATTCGACGTTGTCGCTCCGTTTGAGTTGAAAATGTCCGACGAGGAGCTCAAGCGAGAGATCAGCTCTCGCATCAGCCGAGTTGATCCCACTTATTTCGTAGTAATTACAGTAGATAGAGAATAAAAACACAGCTCGTTCCCTTTTTATGAAAAATATTGGAGTTTTTACCATGTACTTTTATCAAAGAATAAAAGATATCCGTGAAGACAGCGACAAAAGCCAGACCGAGATCGCAGAAATTTTAAATATGAAGCAACAGCAATACGCAAGATATGAAAGCGGAGTGAAGGAAATTCCGCTTCATCATATAATAGCGCTTGCAAAATATTATAACATATCTCTTGATTATCTCACAGGTCTTACCGACACCCCAGAAAAGTTGTTTTAAAATTCATTTACTTTTGAAAGATATATTGACAAATCTCGCATATTATTATACAATTATTATAGACAAAATTTATCTTTTGGGAGTATACTATGATCTCTCATCAATTTTACAATTCAATAGGTGACGACCTCTACCGCGGAGATTGGTACAAAAACGATTCATGGCCTCTGCATTACCATAGAGGTTACGAATTTGTATGGGTCTTGTCGGGTAGACTCTACGCTACGATCTCTAATAAGGATTACATGTTAGGCGAGGGACAAGCGTTATTGATAACGCCCTACGCGCTCCACTCTTTAAAAACGGACGAAGACTCGGAGATATTTATAGCTGTCTTTTCAGGCACTTATATCGAGAAATTCGCGTCCTCTACCGCCTCAAAAGAGCCGACAGACGCATCCTTTACACTTTCAGAACCCCTCATCAATTATCTTCGCTCGCAGATGCTCGTCTTCGATGAACAACGGCGTCACAATTCCGTACGCATGAAAAAGCCCTCGCAATATGCTATAAAGGCCTGTCTATACGCTATCTGTGATGAATTTTCGTCAGTTGCAAAATGGAAGGACAAAGAGCAAAACAATGAGCTTGTATTCAAGATAATATCCTACGTTGAAGAGCATTACGCGGAGGATATAACTCTGACTACACTCGCCGAATCGCTTTCGTATGAATATCATTATCTTTCAAGAGTTTTGAGAAAGAATTTCAATATACCGTTCCGTACATTATTGAACATGTGCCGATGTGAAAAAGCAAAGGAAATTATAAGCTCCACCGATCTGCCGCTATCGGTAATAGCCAATAGTTGCGGATTTCAAAGCATACGCTCGTTTAACCGCGTTTTTTCGGAGATCACGGGCGCAACGCCAACAAGCATAAGAAAAGGTAACGTAATATAAAAAACTCACACTTCATATGCGGCGGGTTCTAAAGGACAGTTTTATCTAATGAGATAACAACAGAATAGGCGACTACTGACAGAGGCTCCCTTGTGTAAAGGGAGCTGTCAGCGAAGCTGACTGAGGGATTGTTTTGGTGCAAATTTTAACTTTTACAATCCCTCCGTCACGGCTTATGCCGTGCCACCTCCCTTTACACAAGGGAGGCTTTTTGTTTGCCCGCAAATGCGCACTTACTCACCACTAATGTGGTGCTGCGATTATTCAACTATCAGTAGAAAATAAATACTCTATTCAAAAATTAGGTTATTGAACATTCCTACTTGATGTAGTATAATATAATTGTTTCCAAAAGGAGGATGTGCTTATGAATATCGGTAAAATTATAACAGATAGGCGAAAGTCGCTTGGATTAACTCAACAGGCGTTGGCGGAAAAACTCAATATTTCTTTTCAAGCCGTATCAAAATGGGAAAATGGTACTTCTTGCCCAGATGTCACCCTTCTTCCTAAACTTGCGTTAGTTTTGAACGTATCTATTGATTCCTTGCTTGGCTATCCGTCGCAATCGTTAACCGAATATGACAAAAAATACAATGCAGAGGGATATTATTGGGGAATAAAACCCAATAATCTTTGTTATGAGATTATGCGCATTAAGCCTCCGATCAAACCGTATAAGGTGCTTGACATCGGGTGTGGCGAGGGCAAGGATGCTGTGTTCCTCGCACGAAACGGATATAAGGTAACAGCTTTCGATGTTTCGGAGCAGGGACTATCTAAAGCGCGTGAGCTTGCTGATAACTGTAGCGTGAAAATAGATTTTTTCAAAGCAGATGTGCGCGATTTTAGGCTTGAAAAGGATTTTGATATAATTTTTTCAAGCGGTGTATTCCAATATATTCATCAAGAACAGCGCAGAAATTTCATTGATAGCCTTAAGGCGCATACCACAGTAAACGGTATAAACGTTATAAATGTTTTTGTAAGAAAACCCTTTATTCCGTTGCCACCAGATATTGAAGAAAGTGAAATCACAGCAGGAGATTGGAATTCAGGAGAGCTATTTATGTATTATCACGATTGGCTATTCCGAAAAAATGAAGAAAAGATTTTTGATTGTAACAGTAGCGGTATTCCACATAAGCATTGTATGGATGTGCTGATTGCGGAGAAAATTTAATACAACGAGCCTCGGCAAGGAAACTCCCTGCCGAGGCTTGCTTTTTGTTTTTGATTTAGTTAACGGTCCTTTAGCATCCGAGGCATATGAAGTGTGAGTTTTTTAGCTTAAAATACAAGCTGAACGAGCAGCATATACGACACTGTACCGAAAAGAATACTGATAAGCGTATTTCTTCTCCAAACGTGGAGAAGAACGGTTACAGCTCCCGCGATAAGCTCGGGCAGACCGTACGGGAACTGCGTGACTTTAACGCCTTTAAAGCAAAATACAACGAGCATTCCCATCATTGCGTAAGGCAATACCTTGCCAAGATAAACGATAAATTTCGGCGTCTCCTTTTTGCCAAAAACCAGAAAAGGCAGAGCGCGGAGCGCAAAGGTCACTACCGCCATAACGGCAATAAGGACAATAGCGTGAACAGTAGGATTATTAATCATTCATTATGCCCTCCTTTTTTCTGAGAAGTGTAAGGGCAAAAGCGATAAGTATCATAGCTGGGATAAGGAAGTTGTCCGCGCCGAAGATAAGAAGCGCTACGACCGATGCGGCAACACCCGAAATCGCGGACAGATGATTTTTTGTGCTTAACCACTGTTCAACAAAAACGGTAAGAAACAGCGCGGTAAGAACGAAATCTATACCCTCGGTACTGAAAGGCAATATTGCGCCTACAAGCGCGCCGAGAACGCTTCCCGTTATCCAATATATATGGTCAAACAGAGTGACGAGAAAATAATAATTTTCCTTATTATCTACCTTTTCAAGAGCCACGTCATTGCAGACGAGCGAATAAGTTTCGTCGGTAAGTCCGAAAATAAGAAATATTTTTTTCTTGACCCCTTTATATTTATCTATAAGCGAAATACCGTAAAAAACATGTCGAGCGTTAAGAGCCAAGGAAACTACCGCGGTGGTAATTACCGTCGCTCCGCTCGCAAGAAGGTCTACCGCTGCGTATTCAAGCGAGCCTGCGAAGATAGTAAGACTCATAAAAAATGCCCATATAGCGTTGAAGCCCTTTGAATAGAGCATCATACCAAATCCCATGCCGAGAAAAATGTATCCCGTAAGCACGGGGATCGTCGCGACGAACGCCTGCTTTATCTCCTTTTTTGTTGGAAACTTACTCATTTTTTCCTCTCGTAAAGATCATAAAAATGTGCTTTGCCGCCAATTTCGGCAACAAAGCACATTATAGCATAAATTCCGAGCAATTGCAAGAAAAATATTAAATTTAATATGTTTTATAAATATTTTTCTTTGGTAAAAATGCCTATTTTTATTGAATTTTTTGTGTAAAAATTTTTCCACATACGTTTGTATGTATATTCAACACTTTTTAAAATTATGTGTTATAATGTAGTAAAAAGTCAAATAAAAGGAGAAAAATCATGAAAAAAAGAGCCCCACCAATTAAAAATATTTTTGAAAATGCAAATTCCGATTGTCGCCATACAAACAAATAAATATAAAGTATCCCGCCCTTTCGGACGGGATACGCCTTTTTATTGCCATATTTTTTATTAAATTTTGATTTATCGGTGGGTTTGATTTGACAATTTGGCTGTGCACAAACCAAGGCTCCCTTGTGTAAAGGGAGCTGGCACGAGCATGCGAGTGACTGAGGGATTGTTCTTTTGAAAATCTTACTTTTACAATCCCTCCGTCTTGCTTCGCAATCCACCTCCCTTTACACAAGGGAGGCTATTGGTTAGTGCGAACATATGCTCGACAAATTACAAATTTACTTATACATCGTATTTATTATCCTTAAACTTTCCCAACGCAAAGTGCGGTACGCGCAGGAAGATAAACGCGGATGCGATATTTTCCGTCGGGGTACTTTTCGGCTTTATAAATATGATCCTTTGATATACGGTCAAATCCGCCGAAGCGCGCCTCGTCGGTCGAAAGAATAACTCGGTAGTCTCCCTTTCCCTTGACCTCTATATAATATCCCTCATAAGAATTGCTCGGACTGAAATTGATAGCAAACACCTTACCCGCCCTCTCGTAAACGAGAACTTGGGCATTTGCATCAATAAACAGACACTTTGGATATTTCCTGAATATTCGATTGGTTTTCGCAAAGCCTATCATTTCACGGTCAAACTCATTGAGTCCGCCATAACGCAAAAGTCCATCGTCCGCAAGATGCCACTGTCTGCGGCAGTAGAAATAGCTCCAACCGTTGCCCTCGCGCGGAAAATCTATCCACTCGGGATGACCGAACTCGTTGCCCATGAAATTGAGATATCCCTCTCCGCCAAGCGTAAGCGTAGCAAAGCGGATAAGCTTGTGCAATGCTATTCCTCTATCTATAACAGGATCGCTGACGAGCTTCGTCATTGAGGTATACATATTGCTGTCGCAAAGCCTGAATATCACCGTCTTATCGCCAACGAGCGCTTGGTCATGCGACTCAACGTATCCGATATACTTTTCTGCGGGACGGCGGCTCGTAAGCTCATGCCATATCTGCCACATATCCCACTGCTCGTCGCTCTGTGTCTTTAATATCTTTATCCACATATCAGGAATTCCCATAGCAAGACGGTAGTCAAAGCCGACACCACCCTCCTCAATTGGAAGACACATTCCGGGCATCGCTGACATATCCTCGGCTACAGTTATGGCATCGGGCTTTACCTCTTTGATAAGCGCATTAGCGAGCTGAAGATATGTTACCGCTTCTGTATCGGTATTCAACGAAAAATATTTAGAATAGTCCCCGAACGACGTACCAAGTCCGTGGTCGTGATATATCATTGAGGTAACTCCGTCGAAACGGAATCCATCGAAATGAAATTCCTCAAGCCAGAATTTGAGATTAGAAAGCAGAAAATGAATTACCTCGTTTTTGTTATAATTAAAGAGTTTTGTTCCCCATGCAGAGTGGTCTCCCCTTGGACCTTCGTGGAAAAACTGATACACCGTGCCGTCAAATTCATTGATACCCTCCGCTGTATTTTTTATCGCATGAGAGTGAACGACGTCAAGCAAAACAGCTATTCCCATTGAATGAGCTTTATCAATAAGCTCTTTTAATTCGTTTGGTGTTCCGTAACGCGAGCAAGAAGCAAAGAAAGAAGAAACCTGATAGCCAAACGATGCATAATACGGATGCTCCATTATCGCCATTATCTGTATTGCGGTATATCCAAGGTCGCGAATGCGCGGCAACACGTTTTCACAAAATTCCGCATACGTACCTATTCCCTCTTTTTCCTGCGCCATACCTATATGACATTCGTAAATAAAAAGATCCTTTTTAGGCGAGAATTTCTTTTTCTTCCATTTATATTCGGGCTCGTCTACTATAACGCCGCACCAGGTATAGTTGTTAGGATCTTGAAGAACACGGCGTATATACAGGGGTGTTCTCTCAAATATTCTATCGCCGTTTCGCACGAGCGTCTTGACGTAACAACCGTCCCAAAGGGCATCTGTTCCCGACAAAAATATTTCAAAAACTCCGTTTCCGATAGGAGTCAATGGCAAAGAACTTCTGTCCCAGCCGTTCATATCACCCATGAGCCAAAGCGCGTCTGCCGCAGGAGCCCACTCGCGATAGACCCAACCGTTCTCTGTTCTGTGGAAGCCGAAATATTCGTGACCGTTTGAAAAATCGCAAAGGCTTCCGTTTTCTCCGACAAGCTCTTTTTTCTTGTCGTAAAAATTTTTAATGCGTTGCTCTATATCAGACGCAAACGGCAAAAGACTTGGATCGTGTTCGAATATCTTTAAGCTCATTTCTGATCCCCCATTTCTTTTTACTCTGTTTTTATTATACCATAGTTAAAAATAAAAATCAATTATCTAAATATAATATTTAAATTCTCTTTCAAAGCCATGAAAAACGGTCTTGCAAAAAATAGCTTTTTGTAAGACCGTTTGTCGTTATTTATAATATTTTTCCGCAAATTCTATTATGGGGGTATTATCGTAAAGTCCGTGCGGGTGATGGTCGCAACCCTCTTTAATTATTTCAAGGAATGGGATATCGGTCTTTCTATACATCTGTGAAAGAGCTTTTCCGTTTTCAACGTACGGCACTACTCTGTCACTGTCTCCGCAAATAAGAGCTACGGGAATACGATTTTCAATGAGCTTGTAAACGTTGTCTATCGGGTGATTTCTGAAGTTTATAAGGTCTGAAGCCGTTATACCGCGCGCGCCGAGGAACTCTTCGTAAAGCTTATTCTCCGCGATCCCCACGCCGCAAGGACAGCTAAGAAGGTTCAGCACAGGCGCGTCAAGATATATCGCGCTTACGTACTGCGGATATTTTGCCGCAAAATAGACCGCTTGCATTCCTCCGCAGCTCATGCCGATAGGCATACAAGTATCCGAAAGTCCGAATTCCTTTTTGAGAAGCTCGCAAAAACGCGGTCTTGCGTCTGTATCCTCATCGGGACACCAGCGCGTGATGTTTTTCATATGAGCGAGGTAATATCCTCTGTTAAGCATCTCTATCTGAAACGACGGAAACGCGGTAAAATATTCGGTCTTGTAAAACCATTTTTTGTCCTCTCGCGGATTTTTGGGTATAACGAGCTTACACTCTCTGCCCTCAAACGCAAACTCGAGCATTTCAAAGCCTTGATATTCTGTTTTGGTTATTTCCATATTTCAGTCTCCTGTTCCTTGATAACTTAAAATAATTTTAGCATATCGAAAAATTTTTGTCAATACAAAAGCCAAAAGCAACACAAAACAACACAAAATCAACATTTTTAATCTTTGTTGTTTTATATTTGCTTGATTATTTCCTTTAAATATAATATATTTCATGCTTGTTCGGCATATTTGATTTTTAAAAACCCAAACATTTTCCAACACAAAACAAAGAAAAACAAAAATATTTTTGTAAAAACTATTGACAAATACATATCAATATGTTAGAATGTATTTAGAAAAGTAGGAAAAGTGTCTCTATTTGTGTTGTTTTGTGTTACTTTAACAAAAACGCATCTCGTTTTTTGTGAACTTTTCCACTTACATAAATCGCAAAGGAGGATTGATATGAAGTTCTATACAGAACCCATTCCAAAATCTCCGAGAATCACTAAACTTGTAGATGCTCTTTTTGAGAAAATGCCGTGCATCGAATCCGACAGAGCAGTTCTCTTGACCGAGTCCTACAAGGCGACCGAGGGCGAGCCTATTATCACGAGAAGGGCTAAAGCCTTTGCGCACATTCTCGAAAATATTCCTATAGTGATACGTGACAACGAGCTTATCGTTGGTTCGGCAACTAAAGCTCCGAGAAGCTGTCAGGTCTTCCCCGAGTATTCGTTTGAATGGCTTGAATCGGAATTCGATACGGTCGAGACCCGCGTTGCAGACCCATTCTACATATCCGAGGAAACAAAGCAAACGCTTAGCGAGGTATATAAATACTGGAAAGGCAAAACAACAAGTGAGCTCGCTACCGCTTATATGACCGATGAGGCAAAGACCGCTATCGATCACGGAATGTTTACCCCCGGAAACTATTTCTACAACGGTATCGGTCACGTGACCGTTGATTATCCTAAAGTCCTCGCCATAGGCTATAAGGGCATTATCGCGCAAGCAAAAGCAGAGCTTGCAAAGCTCTCTGCGGGAGATTCGGATCACGCTAAACGCTATCACTTCTTGAACGCAGTACTTATCAGCTGCGAAGCGGCTATAAAGTACGCAAAGCGTTATTCCGATCTGGCGCGAAGCATGGCAAAGACCTGCGCGGATATCGGACGCAGAAAAGAGCTCGAGGACATAGCCGCGGCTTGTGCAAATGTTCCCGAAAACGGAGCGCAAAGTTTCCGCGAGGCTTGCCAGTCCTTCTGGTTCATTCAGATGCTTTTGCAGATAGAATCAAGCGGACACTCGATCTCTCCAGGTCGATTCGACCAATATATGTATCCTTATTATAAAAAGGATCTTGATGCGGGCAAGCTCTCTCGTGAGGAAGCACAGGAGCTTATGGACTGTATCTGGGTCAAGCTCAACGACTTGAATAAGGTTCGCGATGCGGCATCTGCCGAGGGCTTTGCGGGATATAGCTTGTTCCAGAACCTTATAGTCGGAGGTCAGAACAAGTACGGAAAAGATGCAACGAACGATCTGTCGTTCATGGCAGTAACCGCTACGGAGCACGTATTTCTGCCCCAGCCCTCTTTCTCGGTGAGAGTTTGGAACGGCTCGCCTCACGAATTTCTCATTCGCGCCGCAGAGCTTACGAGAACGGGAATTGGTTTCCCCGCTTATTATAACGATGAAGTAATTATCCCCTCGCTTCAGAGCAGAGGACTTACACTTGAGGATGCGAGAGACTACAATATAATCGGTTGTGTTGAGCCTCAAAAAGCGGCAAAGACTGACGGTTGGCACGATGCGGCATTCTTCAACATGTGCCGTCCGCTTGAAATGGTATTCTCAAGCGGTGTGGATAAGGGAGTTCAGATAGGTCCGAAAACGCACAGCGTTGCGGACATGACCTCTTACGAGGAATTCGAAAACGCTTACAGAGAGCAGATGAATTACTTTATCGAGCTTATGGTCAACGCAGATAACGCTATCGACGTGGCACACGGTGAACGTTGTCCTCTGCCATTCCAATCCTGTATGGTCGAGGATTGTATCGGACGCGGCAAGAGCCTTCAGGAAGGCGGCGCGATCTACAACTTCACAGGACCGCAGGGGTTTGGCATAGCAAATGTGACCGACGCTATGTACGCTATCAAAAAGCTCGTGTTTGAGGACAAAAAATACACGCTTTCTTTCTTCAAGGAAGCGCTTGATAACAACTACGGAAAAGACATGGACTCTCACATGGCGGCAAAGCTTACGCAACAGATCGCGGCAAAGCTTGCCGAAAGCGGAAATATGCCCTCTGCCGAGGATATAAAGACTATATATCTAACCGCGCAAAAGAATCACTCGAGCGACGAGGATAAGCAAAAATACGAAAAGCTTCTCTCTGATATCACAGCACTGACAAAGTTCGGAAACGATGACTATGATATCGACGAATTTGCAAGAGAGATAGCTTATACTTATACAAAACCCTTGGAACAATTCAAGAATCCAAGAGGCGGAATCTTCCAAGCAGGACTTTATCCCGTATCGGCAAACGTTCCGCTTGGAGCTCAAACAGGTGCAACCCCCGACGGCAGACTTGCTTACACACCGATAGCCGACGGCGTTTCTCCCGCAGCGGGACGAGACGTCAAAGGTCCTACGGCAGCGGCAAACTCGGTATCGCGTCTTGACCACTACATTGCTTCAAACGGTACGCTCTTCAACATGAAGTTCCACCCCTCAGCACTTGAGGGAAGAAGCGGACTTGAAAGCTTCGTGGCACTTGTTCGCGGTTACTTCGACCAAAAGGGCAGTCACATGCAGTTCAATGTCGTTAGCCGCGAGACCTTGCGAGATGCTCAAAAGCATCCCGAAAAATACAAGTCTCTCGTAGTCCGTGTCGCAGGATACTCCGCTCTCTTCACAACTCTTTCAAAGGGATTGCAGGAGGATATCATCAACCGAACAGAGCAACAAGGCTTTTGATTCGGCTTTGGAGATAACGGCATGGAAAACAAAACTTTAGAGACGAAGGGCAGGATATTTAATATCCAACGCTTTTCGATCCACGACGGACCGGGAATACGAACAATAATCTTCCTAAAAGGTTGTCCCTTAAGGTGCAGATGGTGTTGTAACCCAGAGTCGCAGGAGTGGAAGCACGAAACCATCGTCACGGCAGGCGTTACGAAAGAAGTCGGACGTGACGTTACGGTAAGCGATGTCATGGAGGAGATACTCCGCGACCGCGTTTACTACAACCGTTCGGGAGGCGGAGGTGTTACCCTTTCGGGCGGAGAGTGCTTGTGGCAACCCGATTTTTCCGAGGCACTTCTTAAGGCTTCAAAGGAATACGGCATCTCCACGGCAATAGAGACCACGGGATACGCTGAAATGGACGTAATACGCCGTTTGCTCCCTTACGTCGATACGGTGCTCATGGACATAAAGCATACAGATCCCGAAAAGCACAAAGAATTTACCACCCGCGACAACGGATTGATACTTGAGAATGCAAAGCATATCGCAAGAGAATCCAAATGTCTTATCATAAGAACACCCGTCATTCCAACCTTCAACGACACCGAATCCGAGATAAGAAGCATAGCGAAATTCGCAAAGAGCCTTGACGGTGTTCGCGAAATGCATCTGCTTCCCTATCACCGAATAGGCTCGGACAAGTACGCAGGTCTTGGCAGGCAGTACGCAATGTCTCACATCACTCCTCCAAAAAAG
Source organism: Eubacteriales bacterium (assembly GCA_045588595.1). GTDB lineage: Bacteria > Bacillota > Clostridia > Oscillospirales > CAG-272 > HGM12713. The sequence goes on along the minus strand of JAZNEM010000202.1, from coordinate 10,735 downwards.
GAACAGATGGAGCGGCTGCTTAAAATCGTCAATGAAACGGGACTTATCGGTAAGATCGGCGGATAAAGGAGGTAAGAGCTAAAAGAAAATGGACAATTACACAGAAAAGCAACGCATTATTCAGGAGTTAGTCCCCGGTAAACAGATCACGCTGGCACACATAATCGCAAATCCCGACGAGATCCTTTACAAAAAGCTCGGACTTGATCCCGCAGTGGAATATTCAAGATCCGCTATTGGAATCTTGACCTTGAGCCCTGCGGAAACGGCTATAATCGCAGGTGATATCGCAATAAAATCCTCGGGGGCACAGCTCGGATTTGTAGATCGATTCAGCGGAACGGTGATCCTAACGGGAACTTACTCGGAGGTCGATGCTTCACTAAAAGCAGTCGTCGAATACGCAGAAGGAACACTTGGGTTCACGGTATGCAAAATAACGAAAACCTAAAGATGAAAAAAACGCTTCTCGTAGGCAGACACGGAGTCGGAAAAACGACTTTGAAGCAGGTCTTGCGAGGAGAAGAGATCCACTACGTAAAAACACAGTATATGGATTACGGTGACTGGCTTCTTGATTCTCCCGGCGAATATGCCGAGGTTCACGGCTTGGGAGCGGCTTTGGCGATATATTCTTACGAAGCTGACGTGGTCGCACTTCTGATATCCGCTGACGACGATTACTCCCTATTTCCCCCAAACATTACCTGCATGGTAAACCGCGACGTTATCGGGATCGTTACAAAAATAGACAAGGCGTCTCCCGAACGGGCGGCAAATTGGCTGAGGCTTTCGGGCTGTAAGCTGATATTCCCCATCAACTCCCACAACGGAGAGGGTGTGGAGGAACTTAAAAGTTATCTGCGAAAGTAGAACTAAAATAAAAAATAAAAATATTATCATAATTAAAAAAGGAGAAAAACACAATGGTAAATGAGTATGAAATCAAAAAAGAGATATGCGAGATTGGTAAGCGTATCTACAACAAGGGCATGGTTGCTTCTAACGACGGTAATATCTCCGTAAAGATCAGTGACAATGAATTTCTCTGCACTCCTACGGGCGTATCCAAGGGCTTCATGACTCCCGAATACATCTGTAAGGTAGATGCAAACGGAAACGTTCTTCAGGCAAACAAGGGCTTTAAGCCTTCTTCCGAGATCAAGATGCACATGAGAGTTTACCGTGAGCGTCCCGATGTTAAGTCTGTCGTTCACGCACATCCTCTCTACGCTACTTCCTTCGCTATCGCAGGAATCCCGCTCACCGAGCCGATCATGCCTGAAGCAGTTATCGCTCTCGGCTGCGTTCCGATAGCTGAATACGGTACTCCCTCCACCAATGAGATCCCCGATGCTATCTCGAAGTACCTCCAGCACTACGATGCAGTTCTTCTTGCAAACCACGGTGCTCTTTCCTTCTCCGATAGCCTCCTTAGCGCATATCACAAGATGGAGTCTCTTGAGTTCTACGCTCAGCTCCTTTATCAATCCAAGGTTCTCGGCGGACCTAAGCAGCTCACCGATGCTCAGGTTCAGAGACTTTATGAGATCAGACGTCAGTTCGGTCTTAAGGGTAAGCATCCCGCAGACCTTTGCCCCAATGCAAAGGCAGGTAAACCCAGCTGTCACGGTTGCGGCGGTTCTTGCAAGTCGAGCTCTGCTGATGCAGACACCATCGCAATGGTAACCAAGCTCGTTTTGGAACAACTCGGCAAATAATTAAGAAAGGATAAGTTCTATGAACGAATCCGAGATCAAAAGGATCGTTCAGGATACTCTTTCAAAAATAAAGGCCGATAAATCGGTCATGACTCTTGCGCTTGCCGAACGGGTCGCGAATGCGGTCCTTGAGGAAGCAAAGAGAATAGGCGTGAAGGCTGTCGTATGTGTCAGCGACGCAGCGGGAAATCCAAAGCTCGTAAAATGCATGGACGACGCTTACATAGCAAGTTATGACGTGGCAGTCAACAAGGCTTTCACTGTCGTGGCACTAAAGATGTCCACTATCGCACTCAAACCCTTGGCTCAGCCGAATCAGTCGCTTTACGGTATCCAATTTACTAATCAAGGTAAGATCGTGATATTCGGCGGCGGAGATCCTCTTATGAACGAGGACGGCAAGATCATTGGCGGTCTCGGCGTAAGCGGAGGAAGCGAGAAGCAGGACACCGCGCTTTCCGCCTTTGGAAAAGCGTATTTTGAACAAAAGATCTGAAAACATCAAACAAAAAAGAAAGGCATGGACAATAAAGATGGATATGAAATCCTCTGATATCGAAAAGATCGTCAGACAGGTGCTTGAAAGCATGGGATCATCCGCAGTTCCCACGAGCACGGCTTCAGCTTCCGTACCTGCGACGAGCCGCGTAGCAATGCTTACGCAAAAGGAGCACTTCGACATTCAAGAATATCCCATTCCCGAGATCGGTGATGATGACGTTCTCGTTAAGGTCGAAGGCTGCGGCGTATGCGGCACAGACGCTCACGAATTTAAGCGCGACCCATTCTCTCTTATCCCCGTAGTTCTTGGACACGAGGGAACGGGTGAGGTCGTAAAGATGGGTAAAAACGTTAAGAAAGACAGCGCAGGCAAGCCCCTCGCAGTTGGCGACAAGGTAGTTACCTGTATGATCTTCAAGGACAATCCCGACGTTACTATGTTTGACCTCAACAAGCAGAACGTTGGCGGTGCAGACGTTTACGGTCTGCTTCCCGACGATGACAAGCATCTCAACGGTTGGTTTGCCGATTATATTCTCGTAAGAGGCGGCTCGACCATATTTAACGTAAGCGATCTCGACCTTGATTCGAGAATCCTTATTGAGCCTTGTGCAGTTCTTATTCACGCAGTTGAGCGTGCAAAGACCACAGGTATCCTCCGTTTCAACTCGCGCGTAGTTGTTCAGGGCTGCGGTCCTATCGGACTTATCTGTATCGCTGTTCTCCGCACTCTCGGTACAGAAAACATCGTAGCAGTTGACGGTGAAGCAAAGCGTCTTGAGTTTGCAAAGCTCATGGGGGCTACCGAGACCGTAAACTTCAAGGATCACAAGGGTGTTGAAGCTCTTGCTGACGCTGTTAAGGACGCATTCGGCGGTTATCTTGCAGACTTTGCTTTCCAGTGCACAGGTTCTCCTATCGCTCACGCGAACATTTATAAGTTCATTCGTAACGGCGGCGGACTTTGCGAACTTGGATTCTTCATCAATGGTGGCGATGCTACCATCAACCCTCACTTCGACATCTGCTCCAAAGAGATCACGACCGTTGGTTCTTGGGTATATACTCTCCGCGATTACGCGACCACGTTCGATTTCCTCAAGAGAGCAAAGGCTATCGGCATTCCGCTTGAAAAGCTTATCACCCACAAGTATCCGCTCGACAAGATCAACGAAGCACTTGAGACCAATCTCAAAATGGAAGGTCTTAAGATCGCTATCGTAAACGAGTGATAATAGGTGGCAAAAATGGGAAAAGCCACAGGATTTATTGAGGTCTTCGGTCTTACTACCGCATTCGTAGCAGTAGATGCAGGCTGTAAAGCGGCTGACGTGACTGTTGAGACCCTTGACAAGAACAAGCCCGGAAACGCAGATGCGCTCCCCGTACCGCTTATCGTATGCATCAAATTCAGAGGCTCGGTAGACGCGGTAAAGGCGGCTGTTGAAGCGGCGGAAGCAGCGGCAAACGGAGTTAGCGGAGTTGTATCGAAGCATATCATCGCAAACACCGAGGAGTCGACTGAAAAAATGTTGAAGCTAAACGCTTTCGACAAGAACTAACAAACATATTCAATTTACTGAAAGGAATTATAAAAATGGCACTTGAAGCTCTTGGAATGGTAGAAACCAGAGGACTCGTTGCGGCTATTGAGGCTGCAGATGCAATGGTTAAGGCTGCTGAGGTTACTCTCATCGGCACTGAGAAGATCGGTTCGGGACTCGTTTCCGTTATGGTAAGAGGAGACGTTGGTGCAGTTAAGGCTGCTACCGAGGCAGGAAGCGTTGCCGCTTCCAAGCTCGGCGAGCTCGTTGCAGTTCACGTTATTCCCCGTCCTCACGCAGACGTTGAGAAGATCCTTCCTTCTCTTGATTGACAGGATTTATAAATATCACGAAAACTCACGGAGGCAATATGAATTCACTTGGATTTGTCGAGGTGAGCGGAGTTGTTGCGGCAGTTGACGCGCTTGATATAATGTGCAAGAGCGCGGACGTTACCCTTGTGACTTGGGAAAGAAAGCTTGGCGGACGTCTTGTAACGCTTGTTGTCACGGGAAGTATATCGGCTGTGACCGCAGCGGTAGAAAACGCTTGTGCGCAATGTATCAAAAAGCCTTGTGCAAGCGCAGTCATCGCAAATCCGCACGCCGAAACAGTAAAGCTCGTTGAGCTTTCTGCAAAAAGGCTTGAAAAGAAATCTCAAGCCAAAGAAAAAGCAAAGCCTGCTAAAAAACCAGCCGCTAAAACGGCTAAAAAGGCCGAAAACGTTCAGGTTTCGGACGAAAACGCAAAAAAAGAAAACTAATAAATAAAGGAGATATTTGATTATGGCACTCGAAGCACTTGGAATGGTTGAGACCAGAGGTCTTGTTGCGGCTATCGAAGCTGCGGACGCAATGGTTAAAGCCGCTAACGTTGAGCTTATCGGAACTGAGAAGATCGGTTCGGGACTCGTTTCCGTTATGGTAAGAGGTGACGTTGGAGCTGTTAAGGCTGCTACTGAAGCAGGAAGCGTTGCTGCTTCCAGACTTGGCGAGCTCGTTGCAGTTCACGTTATTCCCCGTCCCCATGCAGACGTTGAGAAGATCCTTCCTTCTCTTAACTAATTACTTAAAAAATAATTTGGAGGTTAATTATTATGGCACTTTTAGCACTTGGAATGGTTGAGACCAGAGGTCTCGTTGCCGCTATCGAGGCGGCAGACGCTATGGTTAAGGCTGCTAACGTTGAGCTTATCGGAACTGAGAAGATCGGTTCGGGACTCGTTTCCGTTATGGTAAGAGGTGACGTTGGAGCTGTTAAGGCTGCTACCGAGGCTGGAAGCGTTGCTGCTTCTGCTCTTGGCGAGCTCGTTGCAGTTCACGTTATTCCCCGTCCTCATGCAGACGTTGAGAAGATCCTTCCTTCTCTTAACTAATTCTGTTTGAGCTCATCGGAAAATAAATCATGTTAACACGTGGTTTATTTTCCGAGCGGCAGGTTTTGAAAATTCAAAGCTTGGCGCTGGGAAAATAAACACAAAAATTCAGAATAAATCGGAGATAGTGATATGTTGATCGGAAAAATCGTAGGAAGCGTAGTTTCCACAAGAAAAAACGAAAAACTTATAGGCAGTAAATTTATGATAGTAGAGCCCTGTGCAAACACAGGTAACGCAAAGCGTATCGTTGCCGTTGACAACGTAGGCGCGGGTATCGGAGAGCTGGTTCTTGTCGCAACAGGAAGTGCGGCACGCATTGGCTGTGATCAGGAGAGTGCTCCCATTGATGCCGCCATCGTAGGTATAATAGATAGCGGTACGGGTATTAACGAAGAATAAAGCTTAACAAACAAGGATTCAAAGCAATGAAATTAAACGAATTGAAGGATCTTTTGCGAGAAGCAGGTGTCGTTGGCGCAGGCGGAGCAGGTTTTCCAAGCTACGCAAAGATTTCGGATAAAGCAAACACAGTTATCCTCAACTGTGCCGAATGTGAGCCTTTGCTCAAGGTTCACAGACAGGTGCTTGAGGAATACACCGAAGAGATACTTTCCGCTTTTTCGGATCTTGTTAAAACAGTAGGAGCTACACGCGGAATAATAGCTATCAAATCACATTACAGATCCGCGCTTGATGCTCTTAAAAGTGAAATAGGAGATTATTCAAATCTTTCTATACATACGCTTGATGCCGTTTATCCCGCAGGAGACGAAATAATTCTTATAAAAGAAGTAACAGGAAAGATAGTTGACCCCGGAAAGCTTCCCATATCGATCGGTGTTACCGTTTGTAACGTAGAATCGATGCTCAACGTTTACAGAGCCATGAGAGGCAAACCCGTAACTCATAAATACGTCACAGTAGCCGGAGAGGTCGCGCATCCCTCAACGCTCCGCGTTCCGATAGGGACTAAAATATCGGAGCTTTTGCGTGCTGTCGGCGGTATCACTGTTGATGAAGCTGAATATATATCCGGCGGTCCTATGATGGGAAAGGTCGTTAGCCCCAACGACGTAGTTACGAAAACAACTAACGCCATTATCGTACTCCCCGCAGATCATAATGTTATCATGAATAAAAACCGCAATGCCGCGATAAATCTTCGCAGAACAATGTCGGTCTGCTGTCAGTGCAGAAGTTGTACCGACCTTTGCTCTCGCAGAGTTCTCGGATATCCCGTAGAACCCCACCTCGTAATGAGAGTGCTTTCGAATGGCGGAAAAGGCGACATTGATGCGCTCGACGGTTCTCTGTTCTGCTCGGGCTGCGGACTTTGCGAGACTTATTCCTGTCCGCAGGGACTCTCTCCAAGAGCCATGATAGCCGAATTAAAAAATATGGCTCGCGCTCGCGGTCACAAACCACCCGATAATATAAAACCCGATCCTGTAAAGGATGATGAATTCAAAAAAGTATCGGTCGAGCGTTTGACTATGCGTTTGGGACTCAAAAAATATGACGTTCCCGCGCCTATATCGGAAGATTTTGAAACTAAATCCGTAAAAATACTCACCTCACAACATTTGGGTGCTCCGGCAGTTCCATCTGTAAAGGAAGGTGATACGGTCAAAACGGGCGACGTTATCGCGCTTGCAGCCGATGGCGCGTTGAGCGTAAACATTCACGCCTCTATCGACGGAAAAGTTACCGCAGTTACACCGAAATATATAAAGATCAAAAAATAAACCGCAATATGCGGAAAGGATAGTATTACATAATGAAAAAAGCACTTGGAATGATCGAATTCAAGACGGTTGCCTCGGGAATCACCGCAACCGATATAATGCTTAAGACCGCAGACGTTGAGGTCGTTCAGGCTAATCCGGTTTGTCCGGGAAAATACCTCGCTACTATTGCGGGTGAATTGAGCTCGGTAAAAGCCGCGATAGATGCAGCTGAAAGATTCAACTCCGCAATGCTTATCGACAAATTCATTCTCGGAAATCCACACGAGTCGGTTCAACCCGCTATCTGCGGAGCTCTTGAGATAAAAAATAAGAGTGCCATCGGTATTCTTGAGACATTTACCGCGGCTTCCGCGGTAGTTGCCGCTGATACCGCCGCAAAGACTGCTCTCGTTGAGCTTGTTGAGGTAAGACTTGCTAAAGGTATGTGCGGAAAATCCTATATAATCCTTACGGGAAGCGTTTCCTCCGTCACAGCCGCTATAGAGCGTGCAAAGATGGGTGTTGAGGACGGTCTTCTCCTTGATACCTCTATTATCGCAGGACCTGACGAAAGACTCTGGGAAAGCATTCTTTAATTAAAAAAACACGGAGGTGAGACCCTATGCTTGCCATCGAAAGAAGAAGAGAGATACTTGCGAGATTGACAAACAATGGAAAAGTCATCGTTTCCGAGCTTGCAAAAGACTTTAACGTTACCGAAGAAACAATACGCAGAGACCTCGAAAAGCTTGATAAAGAGGGTCTCGCGTCCAAGACCTATGGCGGTGCGGTATCAAAGCACACGTCCGCAATAGATTTACCCTACAACGTAAGAGAAAGCGTAAATATAGAGCAAAAGCAACGCATTGCCGAAACCATCGCTGATCTGATACACGATGGTGATCGTATAATGCTTGACTCAAGCTCAACGGCTCTTTACGTTCTTAAGCGACTTAAGGACAAAAAGAATCTGACTATAATAACCAACTCGGTAAAGATTCTTCTTGAGCTTGCCGACAAGCCCGATTGGACGGTGCTTTCAACGGGCGGTATTCTCAAAAAAGGGGCTCTTTCACTGACAGGCTCGTCAGCCGAAAAAATGATAAATTCATATCACGTTGATACGGCAATATGCTCGTGTAAAGGACTTGACGCGGAGCTTGGCGTGACTGATTCAAATGAAAATGACAGTCTCATCAAGCAAGCTATGTTTCACTCGGCAGAAAGAAGTATTCTTGTCGTCGATATCGAAAAATTCGATAAGAAATCCTTTGTAAAGGTATGCGAATTCGGAGACGTTGATCTCATCGCAACCAATACCGAACCTTCTGAAAAATGGATCAGCCTTTGCTCCGACAAGAGTATTGATCTGATCTGGTAAAATATAAAAAATATTGTTTTGAAAGGATAGATGAAATTATGAAAATTCTTGTATTGAATGCGGGAAGCTCCTCACTCAAATATCAGCTTTTCCTTATGGAAAGCTCCGAGGTTCTCGCAAAGGGTACTTGCGAACGCATAGGCGCGGGGGGATTTATAACCCATAAGAAAGGAAGCGAGGCTTATTCCGAAGAGGTAGATTTTCCCAATCACGGAGTCGCTCTTGAAAAGGTGCTTTCACTTCTCTGCTCAAAAGAATATGGCGTTATCGGCTCGGTCAAGGAGATAGATGCCGTAGGACACAGAGTTGCGCACGGCGGTGAAAAGCTTAAGGAATCCTCTCTCATTACCGAGAGCGTAGTTAAATATCTTGAGACCATAGTTCCCATCAATCCTCTCCATGGACCTCCCGCTATCGCGGGAATAAAGGCGTGTCTCGCTCTTATGCCCGACGTGCCTCAGGTTGCGGTGTTCGACACCTCGTTCTATTCGACTATTGAGGATTCGAGATTCGTTTACGCTATTCCCTACGAATTTTATGAAAATGACAAGATCCGCCGCTACGGCTTCCACGGAACTTCTCACAGATATGTAAGCGCAGAGCTTGCAAAGGCTGTCGGAAAGCCGATCGAGGATCTTAAGATAATAACCTGCCACCTTGGAAACGGCTCGTCTATCACCGCAGTTGACGGTGGATGTGCTATCGACACGTCGATGGGCTTTACTCCTCAAGAGGGTGTTGTAATGGGTACTCGTTCGGGTAGCCTTGACCCCACAGTTGTTACCTATCTTATGAAGACAAAGGGCTATACGGCGCAAGAGGTTGAGGACATCCTTAATAAGAAGAGCGGTCTGCTCGGCGTTTCGGGAATTTCAAACGACCTTCGTAACGTATTTTCCGCGGCTGAAGAAGGAAATTACCGCGCGCAGCTTACAATAAAGCTTCTCGTTAACAGCATTAAAAAGCTTATAGGCTCTTACGTTGCGGAAATGAACGGACTCGACGCTCTCGTCTTTACCGCAGGCATCGGAGAGAACCAATCTAATGTTCGCGAGATGGTCTGCGAAAACATGAGCTACCTTGGAATCGAGATAGACACCGACAAAAATGAAAACTTTACTCGCGGCATTCCTTTCAATATAACAAAGGACGGCTCAAAGGTTCAGGTTTGGATAATTCCTACCAATGAGGAATACATGATAGCTATCGACACACAAAGACTTGCAAGCAAATAAAAAAGGAGACTGACTGAAATGGCAAACATAACCGAAGCCGAGATCAGAAAGATCGTTGAAGGCATTATAAAAGGTACTGCAAACGCAAGTGCGCAAAAATATAGCTCCACCGAGTACAACGGCAGAAAGCTTATTGGTGTTTATTCCGATATGAACGAAGCTATTGATGCCGCAGAACGTGGATATCGCGCAGTTCGCGCAATGACCGTTGAGCAGAGAGAAAAGATAATCACCGAGATCCGCCGCCTTACCATTGCGGAAGCTCCTATCATGGCTGAAATGGGCGTGGCAGAGACAGGAATGGGAAGAGTAGATCATAAGAGACTAAAGCATATTCTGGTCGCAGACAAAACACCCGGAACAGAGGATATCATATCCGAAGCAAAGACGGGCGACAGCGGTCTTACTCTCACCGAGATGGCGCCTTTCGGTGTAGTTGGTTCTATCACACCCAGCACCAACCCCTCCGAAACTGTTATCTGTAACTCTATTGGCATGATCGCCGCAGGTAACGGAGTCGTATTCAATCCTCACCCCAACGCTATCTGCGTTTCTAACTACGCAGTTGACCTTGTAAACAGAGCGTCTGCAGCTGCAGGCGGTCCTGATATACTTGTTTGTTCCATGGATAAACCTACTATGGAAAGCGCGGCTATCATGCAGTCTCACCCCAAGATAAGACTCCTCGTCTGCACGGGCGGTCCGGGAGTTGTTAGGGCAGTTCTTTCCTCGTGTAAAAAGGCTATCGGCGCTGGTGCGGGCAATCCCCCCGTTATCGTTGACGATACCGCGGATATAAGAAAAGCAGGTAAGGATATCATCGACGGTTGTACCTTTGACAACAACCTCCCCTGTATCGCGGAAAAGGAAGTATTTGCTTTCTCGAATATCGCAGATCAGCTCATTTCCGAAATGCAGAAGAATGGCGCTTATCTCATAACCAAGGAGCAGGCTGATAAGCTTTCAAAGGTGGTTCTCGTTGAAAAGACCAATAAGGCGGGCAAAACCGTAAAGACCGTAAGCCGTGACTGCGTAGGACGCGACGCGGACGTTCTCCTCGCAAAGATAGGCGTCAGCGTAGACAAGAGCGTACGCTGCATTATTTGCGAGACCGATTTCATGCACGATTTCGTTCAGCACGAGCTTATGATGCCCATTCTTCCTATCGTCAGAGTAAATAATATCGAAGAGGCTATCGACCTCGCTGTAAAGGCAGAGCACGGAAATCGTCATACCGCTCATATGCAC
>JAZNEM010000201.1:0-2273 GCA_045588595.1 Eubacteriales bacterium | reverse complement strand
AGTTTGATTTGACGAAATGGCAACGAACGAATGAAACGGTTAGCACAAACCTTGTAGGGACAGGCGTCCTCGACTGTCCGAAAGCGATGAGTTTAAATTTTTATAATGGCAACGCACAAAACGTTATATTACAACGGTTTGCCGTTTGTTCTCGGACAGTCGAGGACGCCTGTCCCTACAGGGTATGGTGTTTTTCGTGCGTTTTTGCGTACCCATTTTATTAAATCAAACACACCGATAAATCAAAATTTGAATTTTCAAGGCATAGATTTTCCTAAAAATAAAAATTTTGCTCTTATTCTTATTTTAATATTGGCTATGGACAAAATTCGTCAAGTGTGTTATAATAATTATGTATGCTTACACATAAAAAAGAAGTACGCATGGAGGACGCGATGAAATATTGTTTTATAATCAATCCCACCGCGGGAAAAGGTACAAGAGCAAATGCGCTTCAAGAGAACATCGACAGAATTTGCAAGGAGAGACGCGTGGAGTATGAAATATACAACACGAAAGCCCCGCGCGATGCAGAGGATTACATAAGAAGAACTGCCACGGCGCGAGACGGAGAAATTTCCTTTTTTGCTTGCGGAGGAGACGGCACTCTGTGCGAGGTCGTAACAGGTATAATGTCGCTTGAAGTTCGCGAGGGTATTTCTCTCGGTCTTGTGCCGATAGGCACGGGAAATGATTTCGCGCGCAATTTTGCGCCCTCCGAGCAGTATTTTGACATAGGCGCGCAGTTAGATGCGACACCTTATAAGGTCGACCTTATAAAAGCCGCCGACAGACATGCTATCAATATGGTCAATATCGGCTTTGACTGTGAAGTCGTATGCAAGACGGCAAGTATCAAGAAAAGTCCTCTTGTTCCCTCAAAGCTTGCTTATATCCTTGGACTTATCATAACTTTGATAAAAAAACCAGGTGTAAGAGCGGATATTTCGATAAACGGCGGAGAGCCTGTGCGCGAGGAGCTTTTGCTCACTACCTTTGCCAATGGCGCGTATTGCGGAGGAGGATTTAATTCAAATCCTCTCGCGAGTCTTTCGGACGGCAGATTAGATAGTCTTTTAGTGTCGAATGTTACAAGGCTTAAATTTATAAGCCTTGTCGGAGACTATAAAAAGGGAACTCATTTGAGCGAAAAATTCAAAAAGATCATAAGAAATAAAAAATGCGATGAGATAAGACTTGCGTTTGAAAAGCATACTAACGTATGTGTTGACGGTGAGATAATCAACGTCAAGGAGCTTGTGCTTTCGGTATTGCACGGAGCTATCACGTTCAGAGTGCCTAAGGGGGCGCATCCTATCGCGGAGCATTTTTCTGCTAAAGAAACGGTAAAGGCATGAGTGTAAAACGTATAAAGCTTATTGTTATCTCGGACAGCCACGGCAGAGCTGACCGCGTAAGAGAGGTCGCAGCGCGTCACAAGGATGCGGAAGCCATACTCTTTCTCGGAGACGGAATACGCGACCTTGAGCTTGTTGACCCCGTGGCGTCGAGGGCGATATGTGCCGTAAGAGGAAATTGCGATATATTTTCGCTTTTATCTGATGAAAAAAATGAAATTTCTGAAGAAAGGTTGCTTGTGTTCGGTGACCGTCATATACTTATGATGCACGGACATACAAAAGGTGTAAAGGGCGGTCTTGAAAATGCGCTTTCTTACGCGTATGGGCGAGGAGCGGATATTCTGCTTTTCGGGCATACACATATTCCGCTTGAGAAATATTTTCCCGAGGGCAGTATCGTCGACGGCATAACGCTTGAGCGACCTATGTACGCGTTTAACCCCGGAAGCCTTGGCGAATCATATTTCGGATACATAGAGATACGCGGCAACGATATACTTTTTTCACATGGAAGGCTTTGAAAAACAAAAAGGATCGTTGCAAAAAGCAACGATCCGTCTGTTTTAAATTTTAAACAGTCTCCATGACCGCTTCAACTGCTTCAGAAGCTTCAGCCTCAGCTCTTGCGCATTCCTCACGGTAAGCGGTAATGACTGCCTCTTCAAGCATTCCGCGGAACTGCGCGTTTATAGGATGTACGATGTCACGGTAGCTTTCGTCGGGATTTTTACGGCTCGGCATTACGATAAAGAATTTATCGCGCGCGTTTATGACCTTGATGTCATGAACTGCGAGTTGACCGTCAAATGTTACCGAGACGATAGCCTTCATAGGTCCTTCATCAAAAAGCTTTCTTACTTTTACGTCTGTTATCTGCATTTTCTGTTCCTCCATGTGAGATAAATAAAGTTT
>JAZNEM010000200.1:0-3842 GCA_045588595.1 Eubacteriales bacterium | reverse complement strand
CACAACATTGAGGTAGAGGACGACGCTACCATATTTGCCGAGTACGAAAACGGAGCAACAGCTACCTTTATCACCTCAACAGGAGATTTTCCGGGTACTAATCGCCTTGAGATCACGGGAACAAAGGGCAAGCTCGTACTTGAAAACAAAAAGCTCACACATTGGAGCTTTGCTATGGACGAGCGCGAATATTGTCTTACTGACTCGGACGTAAAAAACGAGGTTACCGTATCTGTAACCGAGGACGAGGAATACAACGGACACCACAATATTTTAAAGAATTTCGCGCGCGCGATCCTCTACGGCGACGAGCTTGTCGCCAAAGGCGAGGACGCGATAAACGAGCTTATGCTCTGCAACGCGGCATATCTCTCGGCTTGGACGGACAGAAAAGTCACGCTTCCCTTCTCTGATGCGGAATACGAAAGCTTACTTAAAGAAAAGATAGCATCATCGCAAAAAAAAGCTCACGCAACACAGAATAAAGAAACGCCCGACGGCGATTACTTAGGACGTTGGAATACTAATTGGTAAAAGTCCCCCCTCAAGCTTTAATTTCGAGTTTGAGGGGCTTTTTGTTTCTCGCGGTTTACATTTTTCGTTTGCGAAATATCTCTTTTTTATATTTTACATTGACAATTATAAAATTTTAAGGTAAAATTTAAGTAAGTGATCAAAATAAAAAAACAGAGGAACGTACTCTGTCTTAATTTTATAAGGAAGGAAACCGCATGAAACGTCAAAAATTCCTATTTTTCCTTACCGCTCTCTGCGGTATGTTAATGATGCTCATATCCTGCGGCGGTGACGGCACAGCCACTCCTGTCACCACAAAGCCCTCCTCCCCTCCGCCCGCCACGCCTATCGGTATTGAGATCAAGGGTCTGCCGGAAAGCAACGTCTTTGAGTACCCGGCAAATATCTCGCTCGACTTCAGCGGCTTGACAGTACGTCTGCTTTTCAGTGACGGTTCTGCTAACGAAGTACCGCTGACCGCTGAAATGCTCGTAGACTTTGACCCTACGCTTGAAAGTCAGACAGTCACAGTAAAATTCAAAGGATTTACCACTACACTGACCATGCGTACTGCGCTACGCACAGAGCTTATCGAGGCATTTGAATCGGCCTGCGCCGTGCTTGCGAGCAAGGAGCTCACACGTACCGACCTCAACGCGCTGCGCAAGGTAAACGCCGCCTACAACGCCCTTTCACTGCGTGAGCTTGAAGAAATCGATACAAAGTCAAAAAATGACTTTTTCGATATGTTAACAGCCATGGACCGAATTTACGGTTCTGTTTATCTCGCCGATGCTCCGCTCGCCATGCGCGACACCTTTTCCACCAAGTCTTACAACTGGAGATCAACCTTCATCACTAATGTCGCCGACTGGCTCTCAAAGGACGGCGTACTCTTTGCCGACCAGCTCTCCTATCACGATAACGGTACTTCCTATCTTGTTTACACAAAGGAATACTCCCGTATCGACGGTGTCACCTGTGATGCGCGCCTGTCAAGCGACGGCACTTTCGTAGGTCTGTGTGTCGGAATTCGTGATATCGGATTCTATTATCCTCGCATCACCCTTGCCTCAAACGGCAATCTGCGCGCCGAGCTTTATCAGTACCGCAACGGTACGATGCAACGACTGGGCTACACCGACTTCACGCCATACGGTCACTCGGATGAATCTTGGTATAAGCTATCGATCTTTTTTAAAAACGACACTGTTTGCTTTACTATGGAAGGGCAGACTGTCTGCTCGATCTCTGCCGGAGGAGATCCTAAATATAATACCGGCGGTGTCGGATTCCGCGTCATCCGCGGCAACGGAGAGTTTGATAACTTCACGGTCTACGGCGTGGAATCCACCGATATCCCGAACGATACCCCCATCAGCGATCCCGTCACCTTTACCGACAGTTTTGCAGAAGAAACTATCGGTTCTTCCCCAAACTACTGGATCGAATCTGTCGGATGTGACGATTGGAAGGTTGCCTCTATCGGAGGCAAGGTCGCCTACGGCACCGCTAACACCGATAGTTTCTCTCAAACTTGGCTGCACGGCTTCTCACAAGATCCTATACTAAACTGCTCGCTCTATGTAAAGGAAAAGAACAGCAACGGTCAAGCAGGAATTGCTGTTCGCATGAATATTGATACCGCCTTTCTGCGCGCAGGCTACGATTTCAAGGAGGAAAAGTGGTTCATCGCCGCTACCCAAGGACCCGATTTTCCGACACAAAAGTTCTACTCAACAAAAGCATCCTTCAACCTTGAATGTTGGTATGATCTGGAGCTTACCGCCATCGGTAACTCGGCTGCCCTCAAGGTCAACGGCACTACCGTTATTGAAACTGACAACACTATCGCTCATAACTGCAAGGGGCGTCCTGCTCTTTGGGTAAGCGGCGTTGAGGCGTATTTCACCGACGTTACCTATATCATGACAGAGGGAGGCCGCGTACAAGACGGACTTATTGAGTATACCATTCTCCCCAACGACTTTCACAACTATGCCGAGATCGAAGAAGCACCAAACGGTCATCTCTTACTCGTTGCGAATAAAGATACCCTCATTTCCACCGATAAAGGACTGACTTTTACCAAAGATGGCGCTGCTGACTACGCCGATACACTTTACGGTGGATACTCCACGCTCATCAAGCTGCATGACGGCAAGTATATACGTGTCTTGTCGAGAATGCAGGTAGATCAATCCACCGATCTAAAAAACTGGGAAAAGATAGGTCAGATCATTCCCACTCCCGAGCTAAAGGACGACAACGGCAACATCGTTGCCATCTATCATGTCAATACAGCTACCGAGATCAAGCTTGCAGACGGTACTTACCGTCTGTTTATACCGCTGGCTTTCCGCAGATACGACGCAAGCGGTACTATCGTCGGTCACAATACCCGCATATTCTACAGTGATGACGAAGGTAAGAGCTGGAGTGAATCGACCAACTCTGTAAAGGATATCTATCCCGGCTACAACAATAGTACCTCTTGGTCGGAATCCAAGGTAGTCAGCTGTACAGACGGTACTCTTCGCCTCTATTACACGCGAAATCAGGTAGGACATATTGCCTATACCGAATCGCACGACAACGGCGTTACATGGACAGGCTTCTATACCTATGACGAATTTTCCTGCTCCATGTCTTCCTTTGCCGTCTATTCCGACCCTAAGGACCCATCTGCTTGGTATATGGTCTTCGTAAATAACCGTCCATATGTTAACGGTTCGGCATATCCGCGTTCTCACCTCGTCCTCCTGCGCTCCGAAAACGGCAAGGATTGGAAACGTGTGATGGATCTTGATTTCGTAGAGGAGGTAGGTATTCCGGGTAAGAGCCACAATATTTATCAGTTCATCGATCCATCGCTCTACATCAACGAGTACTACATCTATATAACCTACGGTCGATCGTTGGCAGAAGATAACAGCGCGCATAATCAACAACGTATCGCATACATCCGCATTGATCGTGCGAAGCTCGATATCATCTCCGAATAAAAAAAGCTCAAAGCCTAAAGAAAGCTTTGAGGAGAGCGTGTAGAATACAGTCTTGGGCTGATGATATACACCTGTGGCTTGGATAAACAAAAAGAGAACATTTGTCAGTAGACAAATGTTCTCTTTTTGTTGGCGGAGAGAGAGAGATTCGAACTCTCGGAAGGGTATTAGCCTTCACACGATTTCCAGTCGTGCGCCTTAGACCAGCTCAGCCATCTCTCCACGACCTAAATATTATAACACATCAAAAAAGAAAAATCAAGTACTTTTTTAATTTTTTTTGGAATTTTTGTTTTCTTCCCTATTTTGTTTTCTTTTTTG
>JAZNEM010000199.1:0-3904 GCA_045588595.1 Eubacteriales bacterium | reverse complement strand
AGCGCGCTTACGGAATGCATCAACGGCATCCATATCGCACATTTCTTTAAGGTCTTCATAATCCCAAACTTGAATCTTTTGGATTTCGTGAGAAGTACGGAAACCGTCGAAGAAGTTTACGAAAGGAACTCTGCCCTTGATGGTGGAAAGGTGAGCAACAGCACCGAGGTCCATAACCTCCTGAGGATTGGACTCAGCGAGCATAGCGAAGCCTGTTTGACGGCACGCATAAACGTCGGAGTGATCTCCGAAGATGTTGAGCGCGTGAGAAGCTACGCAGCGAGCGGATACGTGAATAACGCAGGGAAGAAGCTCACCTGCGATCTTATACATATTGGGAATCATCAAAAGAAGACCCTGAGAAGCCGTATAGGTCGTAGTAAGAGCACCAGCTGCAAGAGAACCGTGAACAGTACCTGCCGCACCTGCCTCAGACTGCATTTCCATCACTTTGACGTTTTCGCCCATGATGTTCTTGAGTCCCGTAGCCGACCAAGAGTCAGTCAGCTCTGCCATTACGGAAGAAGGCGTAATGGGATAGATAGCAGCAACCTCGGTGAACGCATAAGAAACGTGCGCCGCCGCGGTGTTACCATCCATGGACATCTTTTTTCTTTGAATTGCCATGTTAGAATAACCTCCATATAGTTATTTATTTTTATTCCACCCATTATGATACCACAAATCTTCAAATAAGTAAAGAGGTAAAATGATAATTTTAATTAATTTTTTAAATTTTTTAATAAAAATAGTATTTTTGTGCATAATTATTCTTTTATACACAAAAATACCCGCTCTTGACAAATTACACTTGCGGGTATATAATATAATTATTGAAGTCAGAATTGAAAAAAGCGGAGGACAACGATGCTATGAAAAAGAAGAATCTGATAATTTTAATATGCGTTGCGGCAGCGGTAGTATTGACGGCTGTCATATTGATATTGATATTGAAAAAAGACTACATCAATAAAATAAAGTACGACCACATTGCAAGCGTAAGCTATAACGGTGTAAGCGTCGTTGGAGACGACGGACTTTTCTATCTTGAAAAAGATGAAAAAAAGATAAGCGAAGGATATATTTTTTTAAAAAGTGTAAACGATTATTATGATGATATAGAGGCGGCGGGCGCTAAAAGCGGAAGCGATCTTGTTCTGTTTGATTATTACATAGCTCATAAGCCCGATAGCTCAAGTTATTATCTCGTTACCTCTACAGGAGAGGAATATACGGTGGTTGGAGATAATTATTCACTTGACGAGGTAAGGCTCCCGTATATCACATTTGTAAACAATACTACCTCTCGCAAGGCGGCGATATCCTTGTTAAAGATAGATTCGGCACTTTCTCGCAAGTCGGGAAACGAGCTAACGCTAACACCGTTTTTAACTCTTTCGGCAGAAAAATACGACGACAAGATACTTTATACGCATCTTATAGCCACCGACGAAGCATCCAGAAAGATCCTGTTTTGTGATGATGGTACGCTTGTAGTAAATACGGAATATCTCGAAACAGCGGTTTTTACAGATGGCAAAAAGCAGAAAAAAACTTATTTCATAGATGCGGTGCAGAATGCTGTGTACTCCTCTCGCGGAGAGTTACTTGCTAAAAGCAATGAGCCGATGAAAAAGGTATCGGAGATATTTGGAACTATCGTCAGATATGACGAAAAGCAAAATTGCAGCGTGCTTGACGTATTCTCGGCTAATGGAGTGCTTACGTTCAGCGACTCTAAATATGATATCTCGGCAGTACAGACCTATTTTGGAGCATTTTCGCTTCCTATACGTCAAGATGGCATGGGAGTAGCTATTTATCGCGCGATTGACGGAAATGAAGTAAAGTGCGCAGAGATAGAACTGCAGAGCAACGGTATCATACGAGGAAAGCTTGATAACGGTGAGTACGTTTACTTAAGTGATAACGGAGATATTTTGATACAGACTCCTTATTCGGATCTGGTCTTAAACACCGAGTTATCGGGTGGAAAGACTTATGTATTCACTAGCGAGGCATATAATTTGGCAACGAATAATACCAATGCATATCATTTTGCAAAGGTCGGGCAGAAGGCTTCGGTAATGAATCTCGGAACAGGAGAGAGCATTTCAAAGCTTTACGCAAATAAACAGACGGAGGCTGTGGAAGGATCGTTCCTTTTGACAGTAGAAAAGGACGGAAAATCAAACTACAGAATATGTACTCCTTTTGCGGCAAATCTGTGGAGCGATACTTTTGATAACGTAGAGACCTTTTTGCAGGCGGGAATATATTGGTCAAGATGCGTTTCGTTTGTTAGGGGTGGTTATGATATCATAGATCCTATATCGAATCAAAAAGCCGGAAGTATAGTTTGTACCGAGAGCGATTTTGCAAAGGTAAGCTTTGATTTTGAGGGCTATGATCTTATGGTGTCAAACGTTTATGACGATAAGAGCGGTGTTCCCATATTGCTTTTGAGTGTTAGCAGATACGAGGATAACAAGGGAACGACGAGCAGTGTAAGATATTATGCGTTGTACCGTTCGGCATCCTCTGCTTCGGAGAACTTCAGCAGCGGTACTTTAAGAGTGGCAGAGGTGGGAATGAATCTTCTTCGCTCTAATCCGTATACGTTCTTTGCACAGGACAATTGCCTCGTACTTAACGGTATAGGCACTTCCCGTGTATTCAGATTAAACGATTCAAATATACTTGCGGAGGCGGCTTCTATTCCTTATAGCGTTAAGCGTATCATGTACGACAACGCAGACCGATCACTTCTTTATTATCTTGTTGAGTCCGAGGGTGGAAATAAGGGTCTTTACGATAAAGACGGAAATATGATACTCGCGCCTTATTACGATGCCATATACTCCCTTGAAAACGGACTCTTCGTCGTATCTTTGCGAGGCGGAGTCGGAGTTCTTGAATACAGAAAATCCAAAGTAAAGCAGATAATCGATTACTCGTACGTTAGCATTGAGGCTCTTTCCGACGGTGGATATATAGCAGTAGACGGAAACAGAAACTGCGTTTTGTACGAGGGAAATGATATTATCAGAAAAGACCCATTACAGTCGTCAAGCATCATTACCAATTATTCGTTAGCCGACGACGGAACGCTTGAGATACGTTACGATACGCTGCTTTCGATAAACGGAGACCTCTATATCCATAGATCGGAGACGGTGTATAAGCCGAAATGCGAAAGCTTTGAAGCTCCCAATCTTAATTATAGAGATATAGGAAATAGCAGAGCAAAACTTATCCGATATTACGTGGACGGAAAGATAGAATCGACCGAGGTCATCTATCCTACCGAGTATTATGTAGCGGCGTATACCATAAAACAATCACCGAATGATGCGGGATGGTTCTTTAGTGAGGAATCCGCAGAGCAGATAATACCTGTTACAAAGGAAGACGTATTGTCATCGTCTAATTATATGATATCGGTTTACACAAAGACGGTTGAAAAATAAAAATATAAAATAATAAAACACAGCGAACAGTTTAGGTGTATGCATAAGCATACGAAAAACTTTTCGTTGTGTTTTTTATCTGATGTGAGTTTTTCATAAATTGCGGTTTGTCGGTGAGAGTTAATCACGATCAACTCTCACCTCCGTCAACAAATCTTTTGCGGTTGCGTCCCGCGAATTTACGAGTAACAAGTAACTACGAGTAACAAGTAACTACGAGTAACAAGTAACTCGGTCAAAACACACTTTGTTGCGTCTTCTATTCATTACTTCATCTCACCGATAAATCAAAATTTGAAGTTTTCGATAGCGATTATAGATAAAAAGAAAAACCGCTCTGCGCGGTGAGAAACGCAGAGCGATTAAACAATTACATATTGTTGAGTGCTTTTGTGAACTGGCTCTTCTTGTGAGCAGCAGCGTTCTTGTGGATG
>JAZNEM010000198.1:0-4270 GCA_045588595.1 Eubacteriales bacterium | reverse complement strand
ATTTTCTTTTTCACCTTTCTTTTTTATTTATTGATAACACAGGCATCGGTGGGTGAATTGCCGCATAGCGACCTTTTGTCCGAGACCCGAGTTAACAACATACATATTTATTATACCACGTTTGTTTTTGTTTGTAAATAGTTTTTCGTAATTTTTTTACATTATTTTAAAGATTTTTTATATTCCACCCGAGCCGCGAGTCTTTTTGCTGCCTCTGCCGCTTTTTTATAGAACGCATCGGGTCCCATATCTATATATTCTTGGGTACGGTGAGCCATGATCTCTAACATAAGAGATCTGTCATAATTTGCGTTCGCTATCTCGGTCGTTACTCTGTCGTAGTCAATGAGCCCGTCAAATGGTATCATATGAAGATCTTCCTTGTGACCGCAGGGATTATCATGAACGTGCATAGCTACAAGCTTATCTCCAAAGAGAGGCATATACTGTCTGCCGTGCGTGTATGCCTTTTCATGTCCGATATCCCAACAGAAGTGCGCGTCCTCGAATTCCTCGAAAGCATACGCAAGATTTCCGAGTCTTGACAGGTTTTCGAAAGCGATAATAACGCCGTTTTCCTTTGCGTGAGCCATAAGTTTTTCAAAGCGAGACATGCCGATATCGTTAATAGGCGCTCTTCCGCCTGACAAGTGTACTATGAGAGTATCAACTCCGTATTTTTTGCAGTTATCTACACCGTCTAAAAGCTCCTTTAGCATCTCATCGCCCTCGGGAATATCCAACCACATATCGTTGATATGCGAGAACGGCGCGTGATAATTTTCAACTTTGATCTCATATTTTTCGCACAATTTCATTATTTCTTCGATCTTCGGGTCATTCGAAAAGAAAAATGTAGTTTCAAAGCCGTGCTTTTTCATAAATGTGAGTTGTTCCTCGACAGAACAGGGGTATGCGTATAAATGGACACCTATTTTCATGTGTAACTCCTAAAAAAATATTTCAAGTAATTATACCACAGTATTTATTCAAATGCAAGTATTTATATAAAAAGTCCGAGGATATTTTAGCAATATCCTCGGTAAATACGTTATTTTTTTCGTCTGTGAGACATTATGGTGACTATGATGATCACGGCAATTATTGCGGCAACGGCGAGAACGATAAGCGCTATCTGTCCGACCTTGCTCATCTTACCGTCGTCTGCGGAGGTATCGTTATTCGTTTCGTTGCCTATAATGCCCTCGCTGTCCTCGACTTTGCCGTCAGATGCATCGTTTAGCTTACTTTCCGCGTCGGTGATGATCTCTCCGACCTTGTTTTCACCCTCTCTTGCGGCATCGGATACCTTGCCGCCGATCTCTTCGCCTGCGTTTCGCGCTCCGTCTATTATATTAGCCGAGCAGGGAAGCATGAGCGTTTGCATGATGAGGGTAAGAAGTACAGCGAAAATAAGTCCCCAGACACTCAAACGTCTTTTTGATCTTCTTTTGCTTATATACATATCATTTTCCTTTCGGATAGTATAGATTTACTTTTATTTTATCCGAGGAAAAAATAGATTATGATATGAAAAAATTTACAAAGTTAAATTTCAGATAAGTTTATTCAGAGCGGTTATGAGATTTTCCGCATAGTATGAAAAGCCCTCATCATTGGGGTGCAGAACATCGGGGCTGAAGCAAGCGGGATCGTGCGGAACGAAATCAAAGCAATCTATCACGCGAAGATTCGGGATATCCTTTGCGATCTCGTTAAAATGCTCGGCGGTATGAGAAAAATCGTATTTTCTGTCGCTCTTGTCATAATTGCCGCGCCAAATGGGAGCGAGGGCAAATATCTTTGCGTTCGGATAAAGAGCGGCAAGATCCTCAAAAAACTTGCGGCTGTTTTTGTCAAATCTTTCAAGGTCACCTTTGCTCCAATCGTTAGTGCCGTAAGCAACGGTTATGTAATCGGGCTCGATATCGTCCTTTAGCTCTGACATAGAGGGGAAGAATATCTCACCGCCGATACCTTTGTTTATCGCATATGCGTCAAGCGCGTCGGCAACGATAGACGCGTAAGATGCCGCAGGTGCTTTTGCATCGTATCCTTGGGTTATAGAGTCTCCGAACTGTATCATTTTGCAAGACTTTTCAACGGGAATGAGCGTCGCGCCGTCATCAAGAGAAAGGTTTATGATTTTAGAAGCAACTGTCCACGGGAAGTAGATAACGACCGTCTTTTCTCCCTCTCCAAGCTCAAATTCCTTTGAGAATACGCCCGTGTTGGTCTCATATGATGCAAGGTCGCCTATATGCTCTCCGTTTACGTAGACTGCGTGGCAGAAATAATTTCTTGAAGAACCCTTGCAAACGTCTACCTCAAGGAACATCTTTTTACTGTCAGTAACGAATTCAAGTCTTATACCTGCGGTTGCAAAAACTTTATTATAAAAATCGTCGTTATAATTTTTGTAAGCCTCTGCCTGTTCTTTTGTGAATCTGAAAAAATGAACTTCGCCGTATATTTCTTCAACATAAGCAGCTCCGAGAACTATTTTGCGTATTTGTTCTACCGATAATTTCATTTTCCGTCCTCACTTTTAATTTTAAATTATTTCTATTAATCTTCTGAGAATTAGCCAGAATTGCTCACATGAGTCAAGGTCCATCATTTCCTTTGGAGAGTGAGCGTTAGCACCGCTCGGACCTATCGCGATAGCGTCCATGTCGGGAATTGCGGTACAGATAATACCGCATTCAATTCCTGCGTGGATTCCTATCGGAACAGGATCTTCACCGACTATTTCACGGTAAACGCGGCGGTAAGCCTCGCGCACGGCGGATTCCTTGTGATATTCCCAACCCGGATATCTTCCGTAATGCTCTATCTCTGCGCCCATCATAGCGGCAAAAGCGTCAAGCTCGTTCTTGGCGGAGTCAAGCTTTGAGTTCTTTACCGAACGCGTGGATATAAGGAAGCTTATAGCGTCTTTTTCCGTCGTTACAGTGCCGAAGCTGCGCGAATATTCAATGATAGAGGGAACGTCTCTACACATAGAGAATACACCTGCGTGCATACAAGCAAGAATACCGCAAACACGCGCGGTGTCCTCACGAGTCATCATTGCCATCGCCTCGCAAGGCTCTACGCTAACGTTGAAATTCTTGTCCTCTGGAATAAGCTCGGTCGCGATATCGTCAGCATAGCTTCTGATAACGGCAGTCGCTTCATCAACATTCGGAACGGCAAGGATCGCCTTACACTCACGCGGAATTCCGCTGCCCTTGGATTCGTTGTCAACAGAAACGATGCGAACGTCGCAAAGAGAAGTAAGAGCGGATATCAAACGTCCCATGATCTTGTTTGCGTTAGCTCGTCCGCTATTGATATGAGCGCCCGCATGACCTCCGATAAGACCGCTTACGGATACGCAAATCGCATGCATATTCATAGGCTCTGTCTTGTACGAAAGATTTATTTTTGTACGCAAAGCTCCCGAACAGGAAAATACGGGATACTTGGGATTGCTTACGTCTATATTGATGAGAGTACGCGCGGAGATACGGCTGAAATCGAATTTCGGCGCGTTAACTATTCCCGCCTCCTCTGCGGAGGTGAAAAGACATTCGAAGGCGGGATGCTCTTCCATTTCTCCGTCAAGGAGCGCAAGCATGGTGGCAACGCCCTTGCCGTCGTCAGCGCCCAAGGTCGTTCCGCGAGCCTTCAAGAATTTTCCGTCTATGTAAAGATCAAGCGGGTCTTTAAGGAAATCGTGCTCAACTCCGCTTTCCTTTTCGCAAACCATGTCCATGTGTCCTTGGACCAAAATGGGAGGACGATGCTCCTGTCCCTTTGATGCAGGCATTTTTACAAGTACGTTGTGCCACTCGTCGCGGTAGTATTCAAGACCTCTCGCTTTTGCGAAATCTACGATATAATCAGCGATCTTTTCCTCGTGAAAGGACATACGCGGTATCGCGCTTATCTCCTCAAAGTAACGAAAGAACTTTTCAGGCTTTCTGCCTTTGATAATGTATTCCATGTTTTCTCTCCTAAACATTTTAATATTTTACCTAAGGGAACCTCTAAAAATTAGTTCCCAGCATTAAATTCTGCGATTCAACAGCGAAAAAATGAAATCAGAGCGGCGAATCGCATTCCTGCCTCAAATTTCATATAGGGAACCTCTAAAAATTCATCGCACGGAAAATCAAAGGAATCTTTTCCGTTTGCCCCCGAAGTGGGCGCTTCACCAAAAATCCCTTCGCGTAGGAGGCGCTACGCGTGCGGAATTTTGTTGCATCTAACGAAAAATATTCTC
>JAZNEM010000197.1:0-9389 GCA_045588595.1 Eubacteriales bacterium | reverse complement strand
GAGCATAAAGCAGAATATCTTGCATATCCGTATCTAAACAAAAAGGTGGATATGAACCTTATTTTGTGGCAGCAAATTTCCGAGATTTCAAGGGCATTTTTCGAAAATGTTAACCGTATTTTGAAGGAAAAGCATTTTTCTGATGTTATTGAGGTAGAGCGTCCGTACAGTTCTTTTGGATACGTTGATAACGGAAAGTATTACGGCGGCGGTTGTGATGGAGAATACGCGGAAAACATTTGTGGATTTTCAAAGGTACACCTTAGAAATATTTACATTACACGCATCAAGGCTCATTTTCGCTGCGGTCATAATATTTCGCGCGATCCGCAGATTCAACTTGCTCTGCGCGCTATCGAAGGTCTCGATATCACAACCCTTTCCGAAAAAGAAAAGGAGCACGCGGCTAAAGCTATTGAGTGTGGATACCTGTATCGTGACGGAGATATGCTGCACACCAAGATTCTCGTTAATGCACTGACTGATAACTATACTCTTTTGGAGAATGATCTTTTCAAGATCAGTAACGGTTTGAGAGACGGATATTTTGATACTGATGCAGAAATTGTTGCAGAAAAAATTGCGGATCTTATCAAAAAATCCGTTCCCGATTATCTTCTTGGGGAGTGGAGATTTGCGAATGTTCTCGCTAATTCACCTGTTCTCGATGCAGTTGTTGAATGTCTTATCAAAAAAGGCGTATTAACACCTCCCGAAAATGGAATCGGCGCAGAAGGTTGTTGGATGAGTGTGGAAAAGTAAATAGAACACTGCCGAGAGCAACCGTTTGGTTCTCTCGGCATATTATATAAAAATTTTTTATTATATACTTCAAAAATTCCAACCTTTTTTCTTTTATTGTGTCTATATAGTTAGAAGCGAGTAATAACTAAAAAGTACACAATAAACTAACGGTTTAGTTTATTCTACCAATAAGTTATTGATATGCATACTTCCCTATGATATAATTAATATAACAAACCAAGGAGGTCTTTACTATGAAAAAGAATCAAAACATTCGTGAGGGCAATAAGCGTCATCTTAAATATTTTAGCGGAAGTGACGATCTCCGCCTTTACGGCACTATTCTGATGGGCGCAAGCGGATTTCTGTTTGTATGGACATGGTACATGCTGTGGTCATATGCACTCTATTTACTTACGTTTATTCTCCTCCCCGTCGGTGTGACACTTTTCGTTCTCGGCTCGGTCGGCAAATCGACCGATGAGGATATAGACGGAGTTATCTCGCGTCTTTCGTCTGCCGCGGATATCGACAATGAAAAGGATGTGGCACTTATTCGCAGACAGTTGAAAAAGCCATCACCGGAGATCATTTCAGGCTATGACTATTCGGACGGTCTTATGTTCAGAAAAAACAAAAGCGGAGTTGTACGCTCGGAAGTATTTAAAAAAGCTACGATTCTTCCCCTCACCGACAGTCTTTGCGTGTCATTTGCTACCGTTAATATTCCCTGTGAATCTGTGAAAAAGGAAATATTTGAGCTTCCCTACAACGAGATAGAGGAAATACGAGTGGTATCCGAAAGAAAGACTATCCGATTTGCAAAGAAAAGCTTTTCTGTAAATGACAGCCGCTTTGAAATAGTATCTAACGGAAACATTGTCCTTTCCCTCCCCGCAATAGAAAGCGCAACGCTTGACACGTTTATCCAAGATTTGAAAGCGCATAATTCTTAAAAAATTCCGAGAGTAACCGTTTGGTCGCTCTCGGCAATTTTTATGCAAAAACTCAACGGTTGATTTATGTGTGTTATGCAAAATCTCTGATTTGGAGAAAACATAAAATATCGCTATGTTGACTCTACTATTGGTTTATTGTATAATATAGTCACAAGCGACAGAACTTGAACTTTTTTGAGAGGTGAAAAATATGTACGAATGCAAGATCGCAGAAAAATTGATAGAACTCCGAACAAAAAAAGGAGTAACACAGGAAACAGTGGCTCAAAGCTTATCGGTATCTAATAAAACTATATCAAAATGGGAAAACGGCACATCTATGCCTGATCTATCAATGCTTGTGCAACTATCTCAATATTATGGCATTACCACCGATATGCTTCTTGGACTTTCCGATGAAAAAAAGAAAAGCACGGAAGAAGAGATTTGTTCTTCTTTTGAAGGTCTTGACCGCCGTGAGTCTGTCCTTAAAGCGTTTGAGTTGGTAAAGTCTGTTGTTCCTGCGATATATGAAACGTTTTTTAAATATAACGACGATATTTATGATAAAGAAAATGTGTTTCCGTCAGAAACATCGCATTTTTATCGTTCCAGTATTTCACTTCATGAGTTTTTTGAATTTGTTGCAAGCTCCGAAAACGTAAACGTAGCGGTAATGATGTTAAGAAATAAATCTAATTTTGCGTGGTTAAACGATATGAGCAAACAAAAGGAGATCGTGAAGCTCTTCAAGTTCTTATCGAACGAAGATACTCTTTCTGTACTTTATTTTATACATTCCACAAAATGCTCCGAAAGCTTCACAGCAGATTATATAGCGCGAAATACAGGAGTAACTGAAAAACGCGCAAGTGAAATTCTTGATGAATTCTGCTCTGTCGGTGCGTGCCATTGGGTAACGGCGCATCTTTCCGAAGGTAAGGTTAAAGTATATGAATGCTATGGTGACGGAATAATTTTATCCTTGATCTCCTTGGCTTTTGAAAGAATGTGCGGTAAACTTGGATATAGCTACAACTTAAACAAAAAATGCAAAATGATAGGAGAAAAATAAGATGGGCTTATCAAGCAATATAAAAAGATTGCGTCTCGAAAAAAATCTTACGCAAGAACAACTTGCAGCAAAACTTAATGTATCTGCTCAAGCGGTTTCAAAATGGGAAACGAGCGAAACATATCCCGACGGCGCGCTTCTTGTTCCACTTGCCAATGAGCTTGCGGTTTCTCTTGACGAGCTTTTTGACAACGATTCGGTTTATATGTCAGATATTTCGAGAAGAATTATTTCTTTACTTCATAATACAAAATCAAAAGAACGTTTCAATGTTGCTCGGGAAATTTGTTGGCAAATTGAGCGTGGATTGTTTAACTGCCGTATGGAGATTCAAAAGACATACGACCCAAACGAAATTAAAAACTTAAAAAACTCCTCTTATATTCTTGATGATACAGGATTCACTATCATTTCCAATGGTAAAGAACCATTTTTCAGTATTTTCCCGCAACCGCAAGGTAGCTTTGGAGATTTTCTGAATGACAAAGAGTCTTTGCAGAAGATTTTTGCTGCACTATCGCACGATAATACAATGAGAGCGCTGATCTATTTGTATCACAAGTCAGAGAACTATGTTTTTGAAAGCTCGGTTCTTGAAAGAGATTGCGATATTGCAAACGAACAAATCGATGCGGTAATAACAGATCTGCTAACCTTACGGATCATACGAAAAGAAGAACTCTGCATTAACGGTGATAGCCGCATACTATATTATTCTAAACCGAATCATAAACTACTTGCGGTAATGCTGATGGCAAAAGAAGTTGAATATAAAGCTCCTCATAGTTTGACATGTCATAACAGAAAAACTCCGTTTTTTAAGGAATAAAATTAACCGCCGAGAGTGACCAATTGGGTCACTCTCGGCGGTGGCTTTTTGAATATAAATTACTTAAAAGAAAGTAGCAACTTCCTGCTTGGGAACGACTGCAAACTCGGTCGATTCAACGTATATGACAGGGCCTTCGGAACGATAAAGCGAGGTCTTTTCAAGCTTTATCTTTCCCTTTACTGTTATCCAATCGCGAGTTTTAAGATTTACGTCATTTGAAAATTTTGCGACAAGTCCGCTATATTGAATATCGTCAACACAGCACGTCATAACGTGTCTGCCTATTACCACGGAGCGTTTAGGCAATCGTGGGTCGGTCGCGATAATTCCTTTGAATTTTACTATCTTATCACGGTAGGTATCCATATTTTCCGAAAGATCGCGATACCAAAGGGCGTAATCCTCGTCCGCTATTTCTATAACAGGTGCGTTTACGTCAAAAGGCAGAGGGTCTTCGATCTCGTCGTATTCAACGTGACCGTCTGGATAATCATACACGATAGCCGCTCTGCGTGTCGTTCCGCGTATTACCTTGTGTATCTGGTCTTTATCGATATCTTCGGTAGTACGGTTCAAAACGATCATTTCGGCATCCTGCATTTTATCTACCGTAAGCTGACGCATATTCGTGTTATACGTCAAGAAAGTAGCCGCATCCGCAAACATCATATTTTGATATATCTCCCAATTCTTTGGGAAAGCACGGTAAAGAGCTTCAAGCAACCACATACCGTTATACTCAATGATGATCCTATCGTATTTATGCTCGGTAGAAATTTTTTCAAGATTGGCTCTTGTAAGTTCTTTTTCGCTTTCTATGAGATGGATATTAACGTTTTTACCCCAAAAAGCCGTAGGGTCGAGTTCCTCGATTCCTTCTTCACACATCAAAACCAGCGTTTTTTCACCGCTGTTGAAGTTTTGATCGTTAAGTGACTCTTGGATAATGGTCGTTTTTCCGCCCTCCAGAAAGCCTGTAAAGAGGTATACGGGCATTTTCATTTTATGAATCCTCTTTTCTTTTTATTAAAGTCCGAACAAATTCGAAATTGCTTCTTCGTTTATATCCGAACCGATGACACAGACCTTTCCGATAGCGGACGACGATCCGCTACGAACGTCTGCTTCACCGGGAACGTAATCGAAATGTATCCAGCTTCCGTCAACCGAGGAGACGATACCCTTTGCGCGAAGTATCATACCAAAGCGATCCGAATCCTCAAGCGCATTAAGAATATCTTTTATATCCTCTTCGGAATACTTTTTAACGGTTTCTTTTCCCCAGCTTGTAAATACGTCATCTGCATGGTGGTGATGATGTTCGTGATGTTCGTGATCATGATGATGCTCATGATGGCATTCATGCTCGTCATGGTGATGGTGTTCGTGATGGCACTCATCTTCATCATGATGATGGTGTTCATGACAATGACATTCTTCATGATCGTGATGTTCATGTTCATGCTCATGGTGATGGTGCTCATGGTGATGATGACCGCACACAGGACAAGCCTCCTCGCCCATTAACGATTTGAGATGATTTTCGATAGTAGATATCTGCTCTAAAGCCTCCTTAAGCGTATGGATATCCAACTCATTTGCTGGAGTCGTAACTATCGTTGCGGAAGGATTCTGCTCGCGGATCAGCGAAAGTGCCTCAGAAAGCTTTGTTTCCGTCGTTTTATCGGTATGGCTGAAAAGAATACAACCTGCATTTACGATTTGGTCGTTAAAGAATTCTCCGAAATTCTTCATATACATCTTACATTTATTAACGTCAACGACTACGACCGCGCTATTGAGTTCTGCGTCCTCAATATTTGCATCTATGACCGCCTTTGTAACGTCGCTTAGCTTACCGACGCCCGAGGGCTCAATAAGAATACGGTCGGGAGAATAATCCTCTACGACCTGTTTTAATGCTTTGCTGAAGTCTCCAACAAGAGAGCAACAAATACAGCCCGAATTCATTTCAGTTATCTCTACACCCGAATCCTTTAAAAATCCGCTATCGATTCCTATCTGTCCGAATTCATTTTCAATAAGAACTATTTTTTCACCCTCGTATGCCTCGTGTATAAGGCGATTTATAAGAGTTGTTTTACCTGCTCCGAGAAATCCCGAAATAATATCTATCTTGGTCATTTTTTCACCTCAATAATAATTTATAAATATAATATCCGTATAGAACAAAACGCAACAAAGGTTGCCGCGAAAAACGCCGCAACCTTTTGAAATCTTTTTAGGCTTACGCCTTATTAACAGAACCGAAAAGCTCCATCTTTTCTTTTACGGTAGCCTTGATAGCTTCAAATCCAGGTGCGAGAAGCTTTCTGGGATCAAATCCCTTACCCGAAAGATCCTTGCCCTCTTCGATATATTTTCTTGTTGCTGCGGCAAAAGAAAGCTGGCATTCTGTATTTACGTTGATCTTAGCAACGCCAAGAGAAATAGCCTTTTGGATCATATCAGCGGGGATACCTGTACCGCCATGAAGAACGAGAGGCATTACGCCCGTCTTCTGCTGAATAGCGTCAAGAGTCTCAAAGGAAAGACCTGCCCAATTTTCAGGATACTTACCGTGAATGTTTCCGATACCTGCAGCAAGCATCGTTACGCCAAGGTCCGCGATCATCTTGCACTCGTCGGGATCTGCACACTCACCAGTTCCGACAACGCCGTCTTCCTCGCCGCCGATAGCTCCGACCTCTGCTTCAAGAGACATACCTTTCTCCTTGCAGATCTTAACGAGCTCCGTGGTCTTCGCAACGTTCTCATCTATAGGATAATGAGAACCGTCAAACATTACGGAAGAAAATCCTGCATCTATGCACTTAAGACAACCCTCATAAGAACCGTGGTCAAGGTGAAGCGCTACGGGAACAGTAATATTAAGTTCCTCAAGCATACCGTTTACCATACCTACAACGGTCTTATATCCGCACATGTACTTACCTGCGCCCTCGGAAACACCGAGAATAACAGGAGAATTAAGCTCCTGTGCGGTAAGCAAAATGGCCTTTGTCCACTCAAGGTTGTTGATGTTAAACTGACCTACGGCGTATTTGCCCGCCTTTGCTTTTTCTAACATTTCTTTTGCTGAAACTAACATTTTTAGACATCTCCTTAAAATTTTTATTTACGTGAATATTATACACCATTAATAATAAAAAATCAAGTGCCAAAAAAAATATTTTAGCGAATATAAAAAAATTAACAAATAGTTTGTAGATAAAACACAATAATAATGATATAATGAGTTATGTTTCAATAAAGTTAGCGATATTTCATTGATTTTTGACGTACCCGACAGTTAAACATCTCTACGTTCGGAGGCTTATATGAACCAATTCCCTACTACTTACGATAAAGAAGAAACTCAAAAGAAGTTAAATGAAATATATAATGCTCTTTGCGAAAAGGGTTATGATCCTGTAAGACAGATAGCGGGATATATTTTATCCGAAGATCCCGTTTATATTACCGACTGGAAAAATGCCCGCGGTATGATACAACATATCGACCGCGACGAGCTTTTGAAAGACCTTATTCGCACGTATTTAGAAATTCAATAATAATCCTTTGTGGTGATCTTTTGCGCGTTTTTATCTGCAACCGATCACCTCTATTGTTAAAAAACAGATGTGCTTTATAAACACATCTGTTAAATAGATCTTTTAATTTTTCTTCTTATTAGCTAAGCTGCCAAAGAATCTAAAGTTTTTATGTCCAAGATAATATGCGAGAAAAGAAGTTACCAATGCGGGAATCACTATAAGGAAATATGTCCACCACAAATCAGAAAGAGGCTGACCCGAGGGGATTTTGATAGCCGATATAGCACCGAAATACATTCCCTGTAAAACGTTTGCTATAACGCTGACTATTCCAAGTCCGTTAAATACTTTTCCTTCAACATTTGAAATAACCAATTTACTTATAGCTAAGATCATAGCCAATAAAATATTGGGAATATTGGCAATGAGTGCCATCCACAATCCCGTAAGCGGTCTATACGTTTTCTTTCCTACGTCAACTGATATTTTATCCTTCGCACCTATCTCCCATACAAGCGTATAGATCAAAAACAAATAAAACAATATAGCAAATACGCTTACCGCAATAGCTACCGCACTGCTTGCGTTGACCGTTGCCATAGACAACATCAAGCCAAATATAGAGATAACTATTTGAGTTAGCAACATTTTGATCATACTGTATGAGTACTTATGAAAAAACTCTTTCATGAGACCTCCGATAAATTATACGGACATATTCTACCTTTATCCGTTTTTTGATGTTTACGCTAATATTATATCAAAACCAAAACTTTTTTCAATAACTATACACAAAAGTTTACATTTTATCCACTAAATCTATAATTTATTTTTATCTTATTTTAACAAGGAGAATTTATAAATGAATTATTCAGTTCCGCTGAATACGCTTCCGTCTCTTGTAAGAGAATTTGCTTCTTACAAATCAGCTATTCAAAACGCATCGGAAAAGACAATATCCGAATATCTTTTGGATCTTAGAACGTTTTTCCGTTTTCTTGTTGCACGAGATAAAAAAATAGACCCGAGCTCCGAGGATTTTGAAAAGATAGATATTAGCAAGATCGATCTTGATTATATAAAAAATATAACGCAAGAAGATATCTATGAGTTTTTGATGTATGCCGACGGAGTACGCGGAAATATGGCTGCCGCAAAGTCACGAAAGCTCTCTGCTATAAAAGGATTTTTCAAATATCTTACCGTTAAACGAATGATGCTTGAAGAAAATCCTGCGGTCAATATAGAATCGCCAAAAAAGAAGCAAGCCTTGCCTAAATATCTGTCTCTTGAAGAGAGTCTTGAGCTTCTGAACGCTATAAAGACGGATAAGGAAAGTAAGACTGTCACGCGAGACTTTGCTATTATTACGCTTTTTTTAAACTGCGGTATGCGTCTTTCCGAGCTTGTTGGCATTAATATAAACGACGTTGACCGTCAACTTCGCTCTTTGAGCGTAACGGGTAAAGGAAACAAACAGCGTATAGTTTATCTCAACGATGCCTGTCGAGAGGCGCTGGGGGATTACATGGAAGAGAGGTTAAGTGAAAATCACATAAAAAGCAATACCCCTGCCCTTTTCTTAAGTTCAAGAGAGCAACGAATAAGCACGAAAACAGTTCAATGGTTGGTATATAAATATCTCGATATGGCAGGACTTGAATCCAAGCACTATTCGGTACATAAGCTTCGTCATACAGCCGCTACGTTAATGTATCAGACGGGTAACGTAGACGTTCGAGTATTAAAGGATATACTTGGTCACGAGCAATTAAACACGACCCAGATATATACGCACGTAAGTAATCGCAGTATGGAAGAGGCTATGCAACAGAATCCGTTAGCCTCGCAAACTCCGATAAAAAGCGATAAAAATGAAGATAAATAAAAAAACACCGTAGAAGTTACTTTTCTTCTACGGTATTTTGGGCTTAAAGAATAATACAAATAAGACCGCCGCTGCCCTCATTGATGATGCGCTCAAGAGTTTCGGAAAGCTTGGTTCTCGATGCCTCGGGCATGTGCTCAAGCTTTGAGTGAAGTCCCTCGTTTACAAGCTCATAAAGGCTTTTGCCAAACATATTGGAGCTCCAGATGCGCCCGGGATCTTCCTCGAACTCCTTGAGCATATATTTCACAAGATCCTCAGACTGCTGCTCGGTGCCGACGATCGGGTTTATCTCGGTTTCAATATTGGCTCTGATCATATGTATCGACTGTGCCGACGCGCGAAGTCTGACGCC
>JAZNEM010000196.1:0-10877 GCA_045588595.1 Eubacteriales bacterium | reverse complement strand
TGCAGAGTACCCGATCGCTATCCACCGCCTTGAGATCGCTATCAAGCAGGCTCGTGAATACGGACTTCTTGGTAAGGACATATTCGGAACAGGCTTCAACTTTGATATCGAGCTTCGCTTCGGTGCAGGTGCATTCGTTTGCGGAGAAGAGACCGCTCTTATGACCTCTATCGAGGGACACAGAGGTGAGCCTCGTCCTCGTCCTCCTTTCCCGGCAGTAAAGGGTCTGTTTGGACAGCCTACTGTCCTTAATAACGTTGAGACATACGCTAACATTCCTCAGATCATTCTCAAGGGCGTAGAGTGGTTTACCTCTATGGGAACTGAGAAGTCTAAGGGAACTAAGGTATTTGCTCTCGGTGGTAAGATCACCAATACCGGACTTGTAGAAGTTCCTATGGGAACTACCCTCCGCGAAGTTATCGAGGAGATCGGTGGCGGTATTCCTAACGGCAAGACCTTTAAGGCAGCGCAGACCGGTGGTCCTTCCGGCGGTTGTATCCCTGCATCCTTGATAGATACCCCTATCGATTACGATAACCTTATTGCTATCGGCTCTATGATGGGTTCTGGCGGACTTATCGTTATGGATGAGGATACTTGTATGGTTGACCTTGCTCGATTCTTCCTTGACTTTACCGTTGATGAGTCTTGCGGTAAGTGTACTCCTTGCCGTGTAGGTACAAAGAGACTTCTTGAGATACTCGATAAGATCATCGCAGGTAACGGAGAGATGGAAGACCTTGATAAGCTTGAAGAGCTTTCTAACTACATCAAGAGCGCATCTCTTTGCGGTCTCGGACAGACTGCTCCGAACCCCGTACTTTCAACGCTTCGTTATTTCAGAGACGAGTATATAGCTCATATCGTTGATAAGAAGTGTCCCGCTGGCGTATGTAAGGGATTGCTTCAGTTCAAGATCGATCCCGATAAGTGTATCGGATGCGGAATGTGCGCAAAGAACTGTCCCGCAGATGCTATCTCCAGAACTGATTATATTGCTCCCGGACATAAGCTTGCATCCTTCGCTATCGATCCCAAGAAGTGTGTTAAGTGTGGCGCTTGTATGGAAAAGTGCAAACCTCATGCCATTTATAAGGACTAAGAAAGGAGAATAGTGGACATGGAAAACATTAATGTTAAAATTAACGGTGTAGGCTATGCCGTACCCGCGGGTTCTACGGTTCTTGAAGCTGCAAGACTCGCGCAGATCGAAATCCCTACGCTCTGCTATCTTAAGGATATTAATGAGATCGGTGCATGCCGTCTTTGCCTTGTAGAAGTTTCTGAGGGCGGAAGACCCTTTAGATTGGTTACTGCTTGCGTATATCCTGTAACCGAGGGTATGGAGATACTTACCAATACTCCCAAGATCAATCAGTCTCGTAAGACTAACCTTGAGCTTTTGCTCTCAAACCATGACCGTAAGTGCCTTTCTTGTGTACGCAGCACGACTTGCGAACTCCAGAAGCTTTGCAACGAATACGGTGTTGACGAGGAAGCATTCAAGGGTGTTAAGAGCGAGTATCCTATTGACGATGCATCGCCCATTATCCGTGATAACAACAAATGTATCCTTTGCCGTCGTTGCGTAGCAGCTTGCCGCAACGTTCAGGGCATCGGTGTTATCGGTGCAAATGACCGTGGATTTGATACACATATCGGATCTGCATTTGAAGTTAAGCTTGGAGAAACCTCTTGCGTAAACTGCGGACAGTGTATAGTAGCTTGTCCCGTTGGTGCTCTTTATGAAAGAGACGATACAGATAAGGTAAGAGATGCTATTGCAGATCCTACCAAGCATGTATTCGTATGTACCGCTCCTTCTGTTCGCGCACAGATAGGTGAGTGCTTCGATTACGCTCCTGGAACAGATTGCGAAGGCAAGATGGTTGCAGCTCTTAAGCGCCTCGGATTTGACGGCGTTTACGACATGAACCTGACCGCTGACCTCACAATAATGGAAGAAGCAACCGAATTCCTCGGACGCGTTAAGAATGGCGGCGCGCTTCCTATGATCACCTCTTGCTCTCCCGGTTGGATAAAGTACTGCGAGCACTACTATCCTGAGTTTACAGAGAATCTTTCTACTTGTAAGTCTCCTCAGCAGATGTTCGGTGCAACTATAAAGACTTATTACGCACAGAAGATGGGCTGGAAGCCTGAGGATATCTTCTTCGTATCCGTAATTCCTTGTACCGCAAAGAAGTTTGAGGTAGGCAGACCCGGTCAGTCCGCAGCAGGTGTTCCCGACGTTGACGTTGCTATCACCACTCGTGAGCTTGGTAGAATGATCTCCAAGGCAGGTATCAACTTTAAGAATCTTGCAGATGAGGCATTCGATAATCCTTTCGATATCGGTTCGGGTGCAGGTGCTATCTTCGGTGCAACCGGCGGTGTTATGGAGGCAGCACTTCGTACCGCAGCAGAGGTTATCGAAGGAAAGCCTCTCGAGTCTCTTGACTTTAAGGAAGTTCGTGGTATTGAAGGCGTTAAGCTTGCTTCTTATAAGCTTGGTGATATCGAACTTAATGTTGCAGTTGCTTCAGGTACTGCAAACGCAAAGAAGGTTCTCGATGCAGTTAAGGCAGGAGAGCTCAACGTTCAGTTCATCGAGATCATGGCTTGTCCCGGTGGATGCGTAAACGGTGGCGGTCAGCCTTATCAGCCCGCAAGCGTTAGAATGACGACTGATCTTAAGTCTGTCAGAGCAGCTGTTCTTTATAATGACGACGCTAACGCAGACCTTCGCAAGTCTCATGAAAACTCTGCGGTTAAGAAGCTCTACGACGAGTTCTTCGGTGAGCCTAATAGCCACAAGGCACATGAGATCCTGCATACGCACTACGTAAAGCGCGGTCTTTAATTAAAATATTTTGCCACACGGTCGAAAATTCGACCGTGTGGCAATTCTTTTTTTCTTTGCTCTATAATATTATTTAGTAGTTTATAGAAGAAAGAGAGGATATATTATGTTAAAAAATGCAAGAAGAAAATTTTTGGGAATTCTTTCAGTTGTTTTGTCTGTATTTATAATTGTTGGGCTTACCGTTGTTCCGATAGCGGCACAGCCATATAATGAATCGGATAAAGAAAGCAATATGAGATTCAATTGCAGATCTGCATTATTGATGGAGGCAGAGACGGGAAAGGTATTATTTGAACAGAATGCAGATGAGGCTTTGCCGCCTGCATCGGTCACAAAAATAATGACACTTTTGCTTGTGATGGAGGCTATCGACAGCGGTAAAATAAGATATACCGATATGGTAACGGCAAGCGCACACGCATGCTCTATGGGAGGCTCGCAGATATATTTAAAGGAAGGCGAGCAGATGAGCGTTGAGGATATGTTAAAAAGTGTTGTAATAGCATCTGCAAATGATGCTGCGGTTGCTCTTGCGGAGTACGTTTTAGGAACAGAAGAGGCATTTGTAGCTCGTATGAACGAAAGAGCAAAGGAGCTTGGCATGACTTCCGCGACTTTTGAAAATACTAACGGACTTGATGATACGGCAACGAACCATTTGATATCTGCGCGCGATATTGCTATTATGTCAAGAGAGCTTTTAAAACACGGAAAAATAACGGAATATAGCTCGATTTGGATGGATACCATAAGAAACGGAGAGTTTGGATTGACCAATACAAATCGTTTAGTAAGATTTTATAAAGGTGCAACGGGACTTAAAACAGGTTCTACATCAAAGGCAGGATTTTGCATAAGTGCCACCGCTACAAGAGAAGGTATGACATTGATATGCGTTATAATGGGGGCTGAAAGCCGTGATATCAGAAATGCGGCGGCAACATCTCTTTTGGATTTTGGGTTTGCGAATTACACGTTGTTTGAAGATGCACCGAAAACTTTGGAAAAAATGAAAGTAAAAGGCGGAGTAGAGTCGGAATGTGAAATTATAACAAATGGCTTTTCTAACGTCATAAATAAATCAGATTTTGGAAAAGTAGATTCGGCTATAGAGTTGTCGGAAAATTTAGAAGCTCCTATAAAAAAAGGAGATGTAATAGGCAAAATCGTTTATAAAATCAATGGTAAGTATATCGGAGAAAGTCAAATATTGGCTAATGAAACAGTAGAGAAAATTGATTTTTGGGGTGTTTTTGGGAAAATGTTTATAAGAGTGTCATTATTATAAATTTGAAAATAAAAAAGTTAAAAAAAAGTCACAATTTATTATATAATTGTTATAAAAAATGTTGTATAATGAAATTCAAAATTTTTAGCAATGTTATGGGGGAAAAGGGCATGACAGTCAGATTGAATGACACTTACATGAAGTCGTTTGTTGACGAAAAAGAGTTGGCTTCTATCAAGAGCGAGGTTCTTGATGCACACAAAAGCCTGCTTGCAGGTAACGGAGAAGGAAGTGATTTTCTAGGTTGGATAAACCTTCCTAACGATTATGATAAGGAAGAGTTTGAAAGAATCAAAAAGGCTTCGTTGAAGATCCAGAAGAACTGCGATATTTTTGTGGTTATAGGTATTGGTGGCTCATATCTCGGTGCTCGCGCCGTGATAGAGTTTTTAAAATCTCCGATGTATAATAATTTAAAGAAAGATACACCCGATATTTATTTTGCGGGCTGTAATATAAGCGCACAGGCACTTAACGACCTTCTTTCTATCTGCGCGGGGAAGGATGTTTGTATCAACGTGATTTCCAAATCCGGTACTACCACAGAGCCTGCGGTTGCATTCAGAGTATTCCGTGAGCTTCTTGAAAAGAAATACGGAAAAGATGGCGCAAAGGAAAGAATATTCGTAACCACTGACAAGTGCAAGGGAACACTTAAAAAATTCGCTACGGAGGAAGGTTATGAAACCTTCGTCGTTCCCGATAACGTAGGCGGACGTTTCTCGGTATTGACGGCAGTAGGCTTGCTTCCTATAGCTGTTTCCGGTGTTGATATTTCTGCACTTATGAAAGGTGCTTCCGATGCAGCGGCATTTTATACTAAAACTGATGATGTTGATAAAAACGATGCTTTGAAGTACGTTGCTCTTCGTAACATAATGTACCGTCAGGGCAAATCCACAGAAATACTTGTAAGCTATGAGCCTTGCGCAACTATGCTTAACGAATGGTGGAAGCAGCTTTACGGTGAGAGTGAGGGTAAAGATGGTAAAGGACTGTTTCCCGCATCGGTAATTTTCTCTACAGATCTTCATTCTCTAGGTCAGTTTATACAAGATGGAAAGCGTAATTTATTTGAAACGATAGTTTCTATAAAGGAAACCAACACAAAATATGCAGTTCCTTATGATGAAGCAAACGTAGACGGACTTAACTTCCTTGCAGGTGTTGATCTTAACGAGATCAATCAGAAGGCAATGAAGGGAACTATACTTGCTCATATCGACGGCGGTGCACCTAACATTCTTATAGAGATGGATAAGAGAGACGAGTATTCGCTTGGTTGTCTTTTGTATTTCTTCGAGTATGCATGCGGTGTTTCAGGATACGTTCTCGGGGTCAATCCATTCAATCAGCCCGGAGTAGAAGCATATAAAAAGAATATGTTTGCGCTTCTAGGAAAACCCGGTTATGAGGCGGAAAAGAAGATTTTGGAAGAAAGATTAAAATAATTTTATATTTTTTCCAATTTACTATTGAAAAATCCGATAAAATGTTATATAATAAATATAAGCATATAAAAGCTTAATAAAATCATCGGAGGTCCGAAATGTTAAAGTTAATTATCGGCGTTAAAGGTACAGGAAAAACTAAGGCTCTTATCAGCATGGTCAACACCGCTGTAGATCACTCTCACGGTGACGTAGTTTGCATAGAAAAAGGCGTAAAGCTTCGCTATGACGTAAAATATCAAGCGAGACTTATTGATACCAATGAATATTTTGTTTCGGATGCACAGTCTCTTTATGGCTTTGTAGCAGGTATTTTTGCAAGCAATCATGATGTTACTGATCTGTTCATTGACTCTGCTCTTAAGATCTGTAATGATGATGCAGCTGCATTTGATACTTTTGTTGAAGAAATAAATACATTGGCAACCAAGCTCAATATCAATATAGTCATGACTTCTTCTATTCCCGTTGAAAACGCTTCTGAAACTGTAAAGAAGTATATTTGACATACCTAATTTTTATAGTTAAAAGCCTTCGGTGGATCTTGCCGAAGGCTTTCTTCAAATTTTCATTGTTTAAAAGAGTCGCATATAGAGGTTTATTATGATACTTATTATAGCCGAAAAGCCGAGTCTTGGCAGAAATATTGCGGCGGGAATAGGAAACTTTAAAAAATGCAATGGCTTTTTACAAGGAGACGGTTGTATTATAACGTGGGCGTTCGGTCATTTGTTTTCACTGGCAGATATAGAGAGATATAATCCCTTGCCTGACGGCGCACGTAATTGGACGATGAAAAATCTTCCTTGCTTTCCCGAAAAATTCGAATATGAGCTTCGCCGTGGAAATGATAAAGCGCTTGATGATGGCGTTGTTCGCCAATTCAAGATAATAGAAGAGCTTTGTAACCGCGATGACGTAGATCTTATCGTAAACGCTGGAGATGCCGATCGCGAGGGAGAGATAATAGTTCGTACTTGTATTGAAAAAGCATTGAAAACTCCAAAAAACGTAAAGCGATTGTGGTTGCCCGACCAGACTCCGCAAACGGTTGCGGCGGCATTTGCGGATATGAAAAACGATTCGGAGTATGAATGTCTTGCCGCAGAGGGATATGCAAGGACGTATATAGACTGGCTATACGGAGTTAATCTTACGCGTTACGCAACGCTAAAAACGGGAACACTTTTAAGAGTGGGGCGTGTCATCGTACCCATTGTTAAAGCGATTTATGATCGCGATATGGCGATAAAAAACTTTGTTCCTGAAAAATATTATTCTATCGTTAGCAAAGAAGAAACTAACGGAGAGACTGTAGAGCTTCAAAGCAAGCAACGCTTTGCGGGAAACGAATTATATAAAGCTCAAGAAGCGTGTGCGCGTTATAACGCGCAAAAAGCGACAGTCGTTTCGGTAAAGCGAAAAAAGGATACGCTTTCTTCGGGCAAACTTTATTCACTTTCAAAGCTTCAAAACGTATTGGGTAAAAAATATAAAATGTCGATGGCGGAAAGCCTTGAGATAATTCAAAGGCTGTACGAATCTGGTTACCTTACGTATCCGCGAACAAATTCCGAATATTTGGCTACTGCCGAAAAGGATAAGGTGAAAAAGATACTCGATAACTGCGCAAAGATAGGATATCCCGTTGTTTTCAAGGATAAGAAAACGATATTTGATGACTCAAAGATAGAGTCACACTCCGCTATTACCCCTACGTATAAGATACCCGATAAAAGCCGTCTTTCCGAAAAGGAAATGCAGGTATATTCTACCGTATTCAGACGCTTTATAGCGGTATTTTGCTCGGAAGATTGTCTTGTCGAGAAGGTAGAGATAACCATAAGCGTTGGCGGACTTGAGGATTTTGTCCTCAAGGGAATGGCTATAAAGGAAAAAGGTTGGATGAAATACGACGATTCAACTCAAAAGGACAAAATATTGCCCGATCTAAAAAAGGGCGATGAGGTAAATATAAATTTTGTTCCAAATGAAAAAGAAACTACACCGCCAAAGCATTATACTATAGAAACACTCAACAATTACTTAAAAAATCCATTTCGAGAGGAAAAAGCCGCTATTGACGATTCGGTGGGGGCGGATGATGCCGAGGAATACAGAGCAATGTTCGAGGGTGTAGAGCTTGGTACGGAGGCAACTCGTACGGGAATTATCGATAACGCAAGA
The DNA here is from genome assembly GCA_045588595.1 of Eubacteriales bacterium. Classification (GTDB taxonomy): domain Bacteria; phylum Bacillota; class Clostridia; order Oscillospirales; family CAG-272; genus HGM12713. The sequence continues at coordinate 3,082 of JAZNEM010000196.1, read as the reverse complement.
AAAAGCGGATATATACAATTGAAAAAAGACGTATATACTATATTACCAGATGGAATATATTTTATAGAGTCTTTGCAGCGTATGGAAATATGCATGGATAAATACAAAACCTCCGAAATGGGTAAAGCCTTGAAAAAGGTATTTAGAGGTGAAATGCAGATACAAGATAGCGTAGAGCTTGCGGTAAATGAAATAGCAAGGTATTTTCAAGCACCCGAGGAGCTTCCTATTGAGGAGGATAAAGACATAGGCTTTTTTGGTGACGTTGTCGGCTTGTGTCCTGTATGCGGAGCAGATGTAAAACGCAATAAATTCGGATACGGTTGCTCGGCTTATAAAAGCGGTTGCAAATTCAGCGTCAATTCTTATATTTGCGGTAGAGCGATATCGATAAGAAACGCAAAAATGCTGTTAGAAGAAGGAAAGACCTCAAAAATAAAAGGATTTACTTCTAAAAACGGTAAAAATTTTGATGCGGTATTAAAAATTTCGGACGGAAGATGCGTTTTTGATTTTGATACACCAAGTACGTCAAATTTTAATTAAAAAGGAGATTTTTTATGAAAAAAACTACGAGATGGATATTGTCAGTCGTTATAACGGTTGTTATTTCAGCACTGGCATATTATGTTGTTTTGCCTCCGTTGAACCTTTATAGCTCGACTTTTTGGGCGTCCATTACTTTTGTTGTAATAGTTTTCGGTCTTGCGTATGCATCTTTGGGCGCAAAAGACGGGTTGAAAAATATATTCCAAGGCAAATTAAAAAAACAAAAATACAAAAACAGTAACCTTACAACAAAGATTTTCATCATAATAGCAGTGTTTCCTATTGCGGTATTGATAATAGGACATTTTATATCTTCAACGTTTTTTAACGCAACTGCATATGCAAATATAATTACCGTGCCGGAAGCAGTATTCGAAGAGGACATGCCCGAGAGCGACCTTGTTACCAATATTCCTCTTATGGATTCTGAATCGGCAAATATCATAGGAAACAGAACGCTTGGTGCATTGTCTGACGTTGTATCGCAGTATCAGGTAAATGGCTCATACGCGCAGATAAATTATCAAGGTACTCCTAAAAAGGTTTCGACTCTTGAATACGTAGACTTCTTTAAATGGCTTAATAATCGCAACAACGGTATCCCGGGATATGTAATGGTAGATCCTGTAAACAGCTCTGCTGATTATATTAAATTCAATACACCAATAAAATATACCGATAGCGCGTATTTTGGGGATGACCTTATGCGAAAATTAAGATTCGATTATCCCACAAAAATATTCGGTTCTATTGCATTTGAAATTGATGAAGCGGGAAATCCGTATTATATCATTTCTTGTATGAAGCCTAAGGTTGCTTTGTTTGGTGGAATGGATGTTTCCGAAGTTATTATATTTAATCCCTGCGATGGAACTTCGTCACTCTATGCTCTTGCAGATACGCCAAGTTGGGTCGATAACGTATTTACGGGATATCTTGCGTCTCAAAAATACGATTGGCACGGAACGCTTCAAAACGGTTATTGGAATAGCGTTATCGGAAATAAGGACTGTAAGGTCACTACCGATGATTTCGGCTATATAATTATAGGCGACGACGTTTGGTTTTTCACCGGAGTTACTTCGGTCAGCAGTGACGAATCTAACATTGGATTTATAGTAAGTAACGCAAGAACGGGTGAATATAAATTCTATCCTGTGATCGGAGCGGAAGAATATTCTGCAATGGGTGCGGCGCAAGGTGAGGTTCAAGAAAAGGGATATGTTGCATCATTTCCATCACTTATAAATGTTTCGGGCGAAGCTACCTATATTATGGTATTGAAAGATGCTAACGGAATCGTAAAAATGCATGCTCTTGTCAATGTGGAAAATTACAGTATCGTTGCTACGGGAACGACACAAATTGACGCAAAGCAGGCTTATGTCAAGCTTTTGATGCAGGAGGGAATCATTAAAGAGGAAGAAGCCCCCTCAATAACACCGCCCGAGGTCGAAACGAGATCCGCAACTATAACCGTCAAGGATATACGCATAATAACGGTAGACGGAAATTCTGTAATGTATCTGACGGGTGATGACGGTAATTTGTATAAGCAGAATATTTCTGAAAATGAGAGCTTGTTGCTCCTTAAGCAAAATGATCGTTTGACAGTAACCTATCACGATACCGACATTGAAAAGATATGCCAAATTATCAGCTGGTCGTATACGCCCCAAGAAAGTAATTGAGGTATATAAAAAATGGATATCAAGGAAATAATGTCTCACGTGGATCATACCTTGCTAAAACAGGAGGCAACGTGGGAGGATATAAAGATAATATGTGACGATGCATACAGATACGGAACGGCATCTGTGTGTATTCCCGCGGCTTTTGTAAAGAGTGCCGGCGAATATCTTGGAGAAAAAATGCCCGTTTGTACCGTTATTGGATTTCCAAACGGTTACACAACAACCGCAACGAAGTGCTTTGAAACTGAGGACGCATTGAAAAACGGTGCAAAAGAGATAGATATGGTCATTCATATAGGTGCTCTTAAGGAAAAGAGATATAACGATCTTTTAGAGGAAATACGCAGGGTAAAATCGGTGTGCGGTAAAAATATTTTAAAGGTCATTATCGAGACTTGTTTGCTCACCGATGAAGAAAAGATAGCCATGTGTAAAATAGTAGGAGAAGCGGGCGCGGATTATATAAAGACGTCAACTGGATTTTCAAGCGGCGGTGCGACTTTTGATGACATACGTCTTTTCAAAGAAAACGTACCGAATGGTCTTTTGATAAAGGCGGCAGGAGGTATAAAGACCTTTGACGATGCAAGAGAATTCATTTCTCTTGGTGCTGACCGTCTCGGAACAAGCCGTCTCGTATCTATTTTAAAGCAAGAACAAACGATTCAACAATATTAAACAAAAAAGCTTTCTCGCAATTTATCTGTTGTCCTTAACGGAGAATTTGCCGGTACAAAATTTCGGCAGAGAACTTGTTTTCTCTGCCGATTTGTGCTATAATGGGATGGGTGATGAAAATGGATAACAAAAAAGAATTTCCGAAAAGAAAAGATATTCGC
>JAZNEM010000195.1:0-6305 GCA_045588595.1 Eubacteriales bacterium | reverse complement strand
GCTGTGCCGAGAAGGGTTTTTGAGGAAACCCTCTTTATCTCGACCGCATCGTCGGCAACGAGCCGGTGACCTCTCTTGACAAGTTCGATAGCCGTCTCACTCTTACCTATACCGCTGTCTCCGAGTATAAGGATACCCTCACCGTAGACCTCAACGAAAACACCGTGGCAGGTCATACGAGGCGCAAGACTCGTATTTAGTGAGCTGATTATAGCCGCCATAAATGCGCTCGTTCTCTCCGAGGTACGCAAAATAGGAACACCGTACTTTTTAGCTTGTTCTACCATATCGTCAAACACTTCAAGCCCTGTTGTAACAACTATAGCAACAGGTTTACGCGCAAAGAAGTTTTCAAGCTTCTCTGCTCGCTCACTTTCGGGAAGTCCCACAAGATATTGATGCTCCGCGCGTCCGATAACTTGGATTCTGTGCGATTCAAAGACCTCAAGAAATCCCGAAAAAGCAAGACCCGGACGGTTTATCTCGGGGCTCTTTATCTTTATCTCTTTTGAAGAAACAGGCATATAAATTTCTTCAAGCTGAAACTCCTTTATAACAGATGAAAGCGGGATGCTGTATTTTGATTGCATTTTCTATTTCTCCTTTCTTTCTGCCTATTTATTTTATTATATCATAAACAAACAAAAAAAGGAAGAGCTTTTTTATTATTTTTGTCTTTTTTTATACGATATTTAATGCAAATATTTTTTTATTCATAATACTGTCACATTCTTGTTGTATAATAAAATGTAAATTTATATTTTGAGGAAAAAATATGAAAAACAATATCTTTATAAAAGCTTTGGCACTCTTACTCATTGCGCTTATGACGCTCCCTCTTCTTACCGCTTGCTCGGTAAGAAAAGTTCCCGCGGGCAAGCTTGCGCTTAGCTCGGTAGGTACGGTTAACGGAAAGGAAGTTCTTTACGAGGAGCTTTACTATCTCACAGCAAACTATCTGCCCGCATTGAAAGAAAAATACGGCAACGATACCGAGGGCTTAAAAAAAGCTCTTCGTGATGCGGTCTATGAAAATATCGTATCTAACTACGCAATACTTGCTCTTTGCGAGGACGCAGGTGTTTCGGTAGACGAAAACATGCTGAATGAAAACATTCAAGCCGAGATAGACGCGCTCGTAGAGGAAGAATGTAACGGAAGCCGTTCGGATTACAGAGATATGCTCAAATCGGCTAACATGACCGACCACTATATGAGAGAAACGATACGCATCGAGCTTCTATATTCCGAGCTTCCCGCTAAATATTCCCAAGAAGGACTTATTCCCTCAAGTGAGGATGATATCCTTGCTTTCGCTAAAGAAAATCTCGTCCGCACAAAGCACATAGCCGTACTCGTTGAGAATGGCGAGAGCCGTGAAGACAATTTGAAAAAGGCTCAAGAGGCACTTGCAGCATATGAAAACGGTGAGCTTTCATTCTTCCAGCTTATCGGAAGCAAATACAATGAGGATCTTACTCCTCAAACAAGCGACGACGGATATTATTCTGTAAAAGGCTCTATGGAGGAGGAATACGAAAAAGCCGCTTTGGCGCTTGATATAAACGGAGTAAGCGGCATAGTTGAAAGCACAGGTATCAGCAACGTTACGGGAAATACAGTTCCCTGCTTTTACATAATTCAAAGACTTGATATAGACGATACGTACGTAACGAAAAATCTTTCTGATATTCAAGGGAAGTGCGCCGACGCGTTGATAGCAAAAAAGCTTGACGAAAAGAAAGCGGAGCTTGAATTCAAGCCCAACGATTTCGGTTCGTCTCTTGACCTTACTTCGCTTGATTACCCCAAGGACGCGTTTGATTTCGTCGTTTTCTTCATAGTTCTGGCTTGTATAGTCGTCATAGGCGGAATTGCGCTCATCATCGTATTCATGGCAATCAGAAGAAAGAAGCGCATTGAAAAAAGACGCGCAAAAAGAGCGTTGAAATAATTTTTCTGAAAGGAGAAGCGTTATGAACCGAAACAGACATATGCAATACAGAAGAAGCATATACAGAAAACGCCGCATACGCGTAATAATCATTACATCTGCGGTCATTTTAACGCTTCTTGCGATCTTGTTTTTGATAATTGGAAACGTATTTTTTGACAAGGCTAACGAAAGTGAAAACGAGCCTGTGCAAACAACTACTCCACAAAATAACGACTCAATTCCCGCGGACAGTGTACGGCAAATAAAGGCTACGGCTATTTCCTTGGAAACAAGTCTCAATTCAGCACTTGATTCGGCAAAGGCGAGCGGATTTAATGCGGTATCCGTAATGTTGAACACGTCCGACGGAAAGCTTACTCATTATTCGGATATTGCAAAACGTCTTAAATATGAAAGCTTTAACGATGTAAAAACATCGGTAAGCAAGCTTATGGAAAGCGCAAAGGATCGCTCGCTTTACGTTAGCGGAGTATATTACGTATCAGCTTTCTCGGAATCCGACGAGCTTGCGCGTTCAGTCTATGTCGCCGAGCTTGCGACCGTGATTTCTGAATCCCTGCAAGCAGGACTTGACGAAGTTATTCTTTTAGCCCCCGATATTACAGAAGAACAATGTACCGAGGTAACACACCTTATCTCCGAGATACGCGCGTTCGTTCCCGATGCGGTCATCGGATTTGCGCTTCCCAAGTCGCTTGTTGAATCAAACAATTCCAATCTTATAGCAAGCCTTGCCAAAGAAATAAGTTTTTTAACTCTTGACCTTACAAAATACGGAGATGCCGATCCTCTTGAATTTGCAAAAGAGCGTATAAATGCTATGCATCTATTCTTGCTAATGTATGAAATGCGTGTCATTATTCCTTCTTTAGAAGATGCAGAAAAGCAAAGCTCTATAATATCGACGGTCGAATCCGCAGATATTTCAAATTGGCAGATAGTTAAATAAGTACACGATTCGCGAGGACACGATGAGGGGGGACTTTTTTAAAGTCCCCCCTCAAAAACTTTCTTGAAAAGAATTTATTGTGTAGCCGTTATGTGTATTTCAAATTTTGATTTGTCGAGCAGATTGATTTGACGAAATGGCAAGGCACAAACGAAACGGTAATGCACGAACGAAACGATTTAAACTTGTAGGGACAGGCGTCCTCGACTGTCCGTTACAAACGGATTGAATTTATAAAATTGATTAAATATTATAATAAAGTTATAATAAAGGTTTATGCCTCTCCGTGAAGAATATCAAATTTGCTTGTTTTCGGACAGTCGAGGACGCCTGTCCCTACAAGGTTAGATTGAATTTTATGGTTCGTGCATTGCCGTTTCTATATTTCAAACTCACCGACTAACCGCAATTTATAAAGCACAAACAAAAAAATATACGGCGGAAGCGTTTTGCTTCCGCCGTATATTTTTAGGTAATTTGGAATAAGAGTTAGATCTTTTCCTTAACCTTGGATGCCTTACCGACTCTGTCGCGGAGATAGTAGAGCTTTGCTCTTCTTACGCGACCCTGACGGATAACGTCAACCTTAACTACGTTGGGAGAATGGATCGGGAAGGTCTTCTCTACGCCACAACCGTAAGAAACACGTCTTACAGTAAAGGTCTCGGAGATTCCGCCGCCGTGCTTAGCGATAACGGTACCTTCGAAAAGCTGGATTCTCTCACGTGCGCCCTCTTTGATTCTGTTGTGGATACGAATGGTATCACCAACATTGACCGTAGGGATCTCGGTCTTAAGCTGCTCGTTTGTAAAAGCCTGAAGCAAATTCATTTTTCAGTCCTCCTTAAATATCGGGACGTTCATGCAGAGCTGCGCAGCGGACCGTCCGTTTTTTATGTGTTTTACACACTGACCGATATATTATACCATATTGTTTTTGATTTTGCAAGTCTTTTTTTAACTTTTTTTAATTTTTTTTGACAAAAACTTTTTTGCAACCGTAATTACCGTCACAACTATGCCCTTTCCGTTAAACACGAGCACAAAAACAAGTATCGCAAGCTGCATATATTTCCAATATCTTACCGCGCTTATCATTATTAAGCTTTGAATGATAAGAACTGCCGTATTTATTATAACTCTTGCGTGATACTGCTTGAATTTTAAATAATGTGACGTATCGTAGGAGCGTATCGCGTAAGTCGCAAGATAGCTTATAAGGGTTGCCGCAGCCGCACCCATAGCTCCATGCTTTGAGATAAGCACAAAATTTAGCACGACGTTTATTACAGCCCCCGCAAGTGCTGTAAGCATTGAAAGCATACTCTTTTTCTCAATAAAGTAAACACTTCCGAAAAAGGCTGAAAACGCTGAAAATACCATAGCGATAACAAGTACGGGGACAAACTCCCACGAAGAATAATAAGAATCGGCAAGCAACAATCTTGTCAGTATCTTCGAACCCGCGATAAGCACCGATGCGCCCATGAACATTACGCTCATGTAATTTTGGAACACGGTACTGAAAAAAGAGGTTCTTTCCTCGCTCGATGCGTCCTTGACGGTCGAAAAATGCCACGCCTCAATAAAAACTCCGCTGACCAGTATGACAAGTGTTGGCAATTTACTTGCCGCGGCGTAAAGCCCTTGCGCCTCTGTGCCGCAATAGTAGGTCACGACGTATCTGTCGGATACCGACGTAATGAGCCAGAGCATCGTCGTCGGAATATACGGAATACTGAACTTCAGTATGTTTTTGAGCATCGCTCGGTCAAAGCACTTGAAATCAAGTTCACGCCACATACGGCAACCAAGAAAAAGTCCGACCGTTATAGTAAAGTCAGCAACGACGACCGACAAAACGTAGCCCGTACTTCCCATATCAAATACGATAAGGAAAAGGATATTGAGCGCTATCGTAAGCACCGTATTGGCTATTCCCTGCGCGGCAAAAAGTACGGTTTTCCCTTTTGCCCTCATATAATGAGCGCACGCAGAATGGAAGTTTGCGCATATAACGTAAAGTGTTATAAGCGGAAGATAGCTTGAAAAGCTAATTCTCGCAAACGTAATCACACCGCATACAAGCGCAAGCACTGCGCTTCCCGCAAAAAGCACGGTAATTGACGATGTGAATATCTTTTTTTGGTCAGTGTCGTCAGCATCAAGCGTAAAGCGAAAGAGTGCATCACAAATCCCCACCGACGCAAGCGGTATCAAAAGGTTAGCCGTTTGAGATATCAGATCGGCAACTCCGAACTCCTCTGCCGATAGTATAGCCGTGTAAAACGGCATAAGAAGGAAGACGAGCACCTTTGACGCAAAAGTGCCCACTCCCAAAATAGCCGTATTTGATAAAAGTCTTTTATAGCGTCCCATTGTACGCTTTTTAGTTTTCCCAGTTGTGATATACGTTCATTACGTCATCATCTTCCTCGAGCTTTTCGATAAGAAGCTCCATGAACTTAATATCGTCCTCATTTTCAAGTGTGATGTAATTGGACGCGATCTTATCTTTTTCGGCAGACATTATCTCATATCCTGCCTCCTTGAGAGACTCCTGAACTGCGTAAAGGTCATCGGGCTCGGTGTATATCTCAAACACCTCTCCCTCTGCGGCGAAGTCCTCTGCACCCGCCTCAAGAGCCGTCTCCATAAGCTTATCCTCGTCGATATCTCCGTCCTCGTTAGAGATGATGATAACGCCCTTATCCTCAAACAGATAAGAAACGCTTCCCGTCTGACCGAGATTTCCATGATATTTTGAAAAAGCGGCTCTGACATTGCCCGCGGTTCTGTTTCTGTTGTCGGTCGTAGCCTCAACGATGACAGCGATACCCGCAGGACCGTAGCCCTCATATACTACTTCTTCGTAATTCTCGCCTGTGCTTCCGAGAGCCTTTTTGATAGTTCTTTCGATATTATCGTTAGGAACGTTATTCGATTTTGCCTTCAAGATAAGGTCGCGGAGCTTCGAGTTGGATGCGGGGTCTCCTCCGCCTGCCTTAACGGCAATCGTTATCTCCTTACCTATCTTTGTGAATACCTTTGCTCTCTGCGCATCGGTCTTTTCCTTTTTATGCTTGATGTTAGCCCATTTGCTGTGTCCTGACATATTATACCTCTTTTATTATATTGATTCTATTTTTGTTTATTAAATCGGACAGTCGAGGACGCCTGTCCCTACAAGACAAATTATAATTGTTAGGTTTTACCGTCGCCTCATGGCGAGGGATATACATAAAATTTCTCCATACATTGTAGGGACAGGCGTCCTCTGTCAAGAGCAAGATTGTAAACAGTTGTGCAAGAGGATTGTATACACATTTTATGTTCAATCTTTAAGCTTTTGGAAGCCGAACGGAGCGTAGCGGAGAGAGGCTTCCAAAAGCGGCGCGC
>JAZNEM010000194.1:0-2270 GCA_045588595.1 Eubacteriales bacterium | reverse complement strand
AGGGCGAGGAGGGAATACGCAAAACGTCAAATCCGTCACGCGCGAGTGTATATTCAAGCTCCGAGGGAGCGTTTGAGGCAATTATAGCAAGTGCTTTTTGCATTGTTTTCCTCCTTTGGTGATTTACGAAAAAAAGCAGATGCGGCGCGTGATGCATAACCGAATCTGCCTTAATTCTTTTGTAATCGTTTTTAATATCAAAAAAGCTCTTACGCTCTGTTGATCTTGCCCGAACGAAGGCAACGAGAACATACAGCAACGGTCTTGGGAGTACCGTTAACGATAGCTCTTACCTTACGGATATTGGGCTTCCAAGTTCTGTTGGTTTTACGATGGGAATGGGATACTGCCTGTCCGAAAACAACGCCCTTTCCACAGATGCTGCACTTTGCCATATTGACACCTCCTCAGATACGCATTATATGCATACATTTCAATCAAATTTCATAGAACGCTATATATTATATCATAACAAAAACAAAAATGCAATAGTTTTTTGAAAAGATTTTTTATTTTTTCTTTTTTATATCATAAAGGGATAAATGTTTTGTAGATTTGCCAAACAATTTGTTAAAAAATTCAAATTTTGATTTGTCGGGGACCCCTCAAAAACTTCCTAAAAAATAGGTTTTGCATAGCCATAATGGCAGCGCAGATGCGACAAACCACAATTTATTTAATCAACTATAGCACCAAAGCAAACATTTCCGTCGGTATGGGTAAGCCTTACCTTGCGTGTCTCTGCGTGCAGAGGAGAATCGCTCTTGACGGCTACCTCAAGAAAATCGGGTGTATGACCGTAAACAAAGCCATTCTCAAAGGTCTCGAAAAGGACTTCGCATATTTTTTTTGAGGCGCAAGCCTCGTCAAGCAAGGAGCGTCTCGTTTCCTGTGCCGCGGAGGATAAAGAATGAACTCTGCGCGTCTTTTCCTCACCCGCTATCTGTCCTTGCATAGAGCAAGCGGGAGTGCCTTTTCTGCTTGAATAGGGAAAGACGTGTACCATAAGAAAGCGCGCGCGACGAACGAAATCAACGCTTTCGGAGAAGTCTTCTTCTGTCTCGGTAGGAAATCCGACGATAACGTCGGTCGTGAATTTCACGTCCTTGATATTCTCACGCAGAAGCTCGATCGCTCTCATTGCCTGCGTTGAATTGTATTTGCGCTTCATTTTAGCAAGCACTCGGTCGCTTCCGCTCTGAAGCGAGAGGTGGAAGTGGGGCGCAAGGCAGTGAAGCGAGGAGATCCTCTTTACAAAGTCGGGCTTTATCAGCGACGGGTCAAGAGAACCAAGACGTATCCTTCCAATGCCCTCTATCTTATCTACCTCCTCAAGAAGTGTTGCGAGGTCGGTATCCTCAAGGTCTTTGCCGTAAGAAGCGGTCTCTATTCCCGTCAAAACTATTTCACGGCAACCGTTCTCTGTAAGCGCGCGGACTTCGTCGAGTACCTCATCCATCGGCTTCGAGCGTACCTTTCCGCGAGCCGAGGGAATGATGCAATAAGTACATCTGTTTTCACAGCCGTCCTCTATTTTAACGTAAGCACGTGTACGCTCAAATGAGGATATCCGCATAGGCTCAAAAGGAGAGCTTTCGATATTGCCGACACTTATTGTCGGAGAGGTCTTTTTATTTTTGTTGTTCAGCATGTCGATGACAGCCTTTGCGGCATCGAGCTTGTTACCGTTTCCGATGACGGCGTCGACTCCATCGATCGCGGCTATGCTTTCGGGTGAGACCTGTGCAAAGCACCCTGTGACGACGACGTAAGCGTCGGGGTTTTTCGATATCGCTCTGCGAATGAATTGCCGAGCCTTTCTGTCCGACTCTGCCGTTACGGTACAGGTGTTTATTATGTACGCATCGCAAGCGTTAGCGGGTGAATCTATTGAAATTCCGCTTCTCAAAAGCTCCTCGGCGATAGCTTCCGATTCATATTGATTGACCTTGCATCCCAATGTGTAGATGCCTACGGTACGGATATTTTCTGCCATTAAAAACTCCTAAATTTAATATAGGTAAATATATTTTATCATAAAAGCAAAGCTTTGTAAATGCTTTTTTTCGTAAAATCTTCAAATCCTATTGAAAAAGCAAGGGAAATAATTTATAATATATGTGTAAGGTGTGTAATATTAAAAGGTTGATAAATTGCGGTTTGTCGGTGAGAGTTAATCACGATTAACTCTCACCTCCGTCAACAAATCTTTTGCGGTTGCGTCCCGCAAATTTGCTACGCAAAACCGATTTGTTGCATCTGCGCTGCCA
>JAZNEM010000193.1:0-16490 GCA_045588595.1 Eubacteriales bacterium | reverse complement strand
CATTGGAAAAAGTAAATTCCAATTTATCGAATAGCAAACGCCGACAGACTTTGAAAATCTGCCGGCGTTCATTATTTGGTTTCTGCGGATTAAATCAAGCAAGGTTATTTATGATTTCTCCGCTAAGAACATCACGCTTTTCGGTCAGCTTTTTTGATTTTAATGATGGTTGTAAATTAAAGTATCACTTTACATATTTGAAAAATCCGCTTGATTGTTTTCTCGTTCCGTCGCGAAGTACCCAAAGAGCTTCTGCACCGTCGATAGATTCTAAAATCGCGAGTCCTTCTTCATATGACATACAAAACAGAGCGGTGGAAAGCCCGTCGGCAAGCCCCGAATCCTTACACACTATCGATACAGAAAGGTATCTTTCGGCAGGCATATTTGTAGCGGGGTCGATTATATGGTGATAATTTTTACCCTCTACCGTGTAATATCTCTGATAAGAGCCGCTCGTTACGAGAGATTCACCCGAAAGATTCAGATAGGCTATATAAGGCTCGTTTTCGTCGTCGTTTGGATTTTCAATTCCCGCTACCCACGGATACCCGTCTCCCTTAGAGCCGATAGTACGCACGTTTCCGCCAACATTTATAACGTATCCCGTGATTTCTTTTTCTTCAAGAGAGCGAGCTATCATTTCAACGGCATAGCCCTTTGCGATAGCTCCGACGTCAAGGCTCATTTGGGGATCGGCAAGGAATACCGTGCTTTTTTCTTTGTCGATAATGACGTTATCGATATCCGTATGCTTTGCGGCTTCGGTCAATAGCTCGTTTGGCGGAAGTTTGGCTTCCGCGGGCTCATTCATACCCGCGGTTCTGTAATCATGCCAGATGGACAATACGCTACCCATGGCGATATTTACCTTACCGCCCGTTTTCGCGTAAACGTCCTTTGCGTAAAGCAGAAGATCTATAATGCGTGGATCTACCGTAACTGTTCTGTGAGCACCGTCTTTAAGTTCGTTTACAGTGCAAAGATTTTTAAGACCGTCATAGCGATGATAAATAGTGAACAGCTTGTGATATTCATCAAGCTTCAAGAGTATTTCTTGACTTATCTTATTAAAGTCCTCGCGAGTTTCGGCATAGCCTGTGATGGTCGTTGCAGTGTCGAAATAATCGAGAGAATATTCCGAAAATTTTTCGGTCTTTTTGTGATTATTGTTTTCATTCTCGGATTTTGTGCAAGCATAAAGAGAAAAGCAGGAAAGCAAAAGAGCCAAGAACAAAAGAGAAGAGAAAAAACGTCTTTTTTTCATAAAAACCTCACGGTCTAAAAAAGGGAGGATAAGCCTCCCTTTTGGTGTTTTTAATTAGCCGATCTTGGAAGCAGCCTTAACGAATCCGTCTACGAGGATAGTGCAACCTGCCTTCAGATCACCGACAGCGTAGTTGTCAGCACCCATAAGAGCCTTGATCTCGGTAACGGTCTTGCCAACGCAAGCCGCATCAAAAGCAGCTGCTTGCTCGTACCATTCCTTAGCCGCACCGCCGTAAGCCTTCATGCCGTACTTGTCGCCTGCTTCCTTCTTTGAAGAAACAGCCTTGGTAGCGTCAAAGGTAGAAGCTCCCTTGTTGTCAAAGGTGAACTTGACTTGAACGCAATCACTGGCAGCGGCAACTACCTTGCCCTCTGCGTTTACAGCAGCAGCGAAGAAGGTAGTCTCAACCTGATTAGAACCAGCCTTATCAGCGGTGGCATCGGAGGAAGACTGATTGGTAGAAACACCAAGCTTAAGGGTATCGTCTGCTGTAGCGTCAGAAGCAACGGCATTCGCGATAGCCTTGTCAACAGCCTTTGCAAACTCATCGATAAGAATAGTGCATCCGGCATTGATAACGTCTTCAGTACCCTTGTTGTTTTCTGCAACGAGAGCCTTTACTTCAGTTGCGGTCTTGCCGACGATGAGAGCGCAGAATGCGTCTGCCTGCTCGAACCATTCTTTTGCCGAGCCGCCGTAAGCCTTCATGCCGTAGTCCTTGCCTGACTCATACTTGGTCTTGAAGGACTCGTTTGCAACAGCCTTACCTTCAGCGGTATAGTCAACCTTATTATCAGCGCAGTCAATGAAAGCCTTAACGATCTTACCGTCGTTGTCAACGAGAACTGCGGCGGCAGTTGTGGTTGCCTGACCCTGACCGTTTTTGTCAGTTGTTGCGTTGGAAGCTTTAACGGCGGTAGAAACACCAAGTCCAAGCTTTAAGGTAACTTTTTCGGTAGTTGCGTTAGAGGTTTCCGCGGGGGTCTCTTCCTTGTCTCCACATCCAAAGAGGAGGAGCGTAGAAAGGAGAAGGGTAGCACAGAGTAAAATGCTCAAAAACTTTTTCATTTTTCGATCTCCTTTTTTTGTTAAAATTTTAATTAAAATAGGTCGTGGGTATTATATCATAGGATTTGATATTTGTCAATAAAAAACACAGAAAATGTTAAAAAATATTAATTTATTTTTTTGGGAAAGAGAGCCGTTTTATCATAAGAGCACCGCAAAGCCCGATAAAAGTGCCTGATATCGTTCCTGTGACTGTTAAAACTATCAAATAATAAGCTATCTGCGGGGTATCTAAAAGGAGCATGGCAACAAGTATCTGACCGATATTGTGACAAACACCGCCCGCGATGCTTACTACAACGGTCGAAAAGATATCAAGCTTTTTCAAAATAGACATTACGGTAAGACTCAAGACTGCCCCCGCAAAGCTATAAGCAAGAGTTATAACGCTTCCGAAGAGAAGCGCGGACAATGCAAGCCTTATAAATGATACGGTTGCGGCATCCCACAAGCCGAATCTATAAAGAATGAATATAATTACGATATTAGGAAGTCCTAACTTTATACCGGGAACAGCCGCAAACAGAGGCGGAAGCAAAAATTCTACGTAAGATAGCAGCATTGCAAGGGAAGCAAATATCCCAAGGAATGTAAGTCTTTTAATTTTTGATGTGTTATTTTTCACTGTCTTCCCCTTATGAAATAATGTCAGGCGCGCTTACGTCCTGCTTATCGACATGGACGACTACCTTGTTTGGCAAACAGATAATGCTTTCACCGTCGTAAGATATAGGCTTATGTGCTGAGCATATTCCGTCCGGACAGCTTGCGCTCTCAACGTAAGCCTTTCCGTCCTTTATGACTAAAAGATTGAAACCGTACTCGGTCTTTATCTCAACGGAGCAGTTTCTGTCAAGTGAGTATTCTCCAAAACTTTTACCGTCCACCGTTACCGTCACCGTATCGCCCGAGCTCCTAAAAAGGAGCATTCCCAATACGGCAACAAGAATGACGGAAAGTAAAGCCGAAACGAAAATTATATCGTTTTTCATTTTTCTTTTCTTTTTTGTTTCGTCAAGCTTTCTTGTCTCTGTTTTGCGCATGAGAATGCTCCTTATTCAGAAAACTATTTTATTAAACCTTATTCGCCAAGGTCGGGGAAGAATACTTCCTTCAAGCAACCCGTAGGACAAGCGCTTACGCACTCTTTGCAACCGCTGCACTTGCTGTAATCGATCACAGCGCAGTTGTTCACTACAGAAATTGCACCGTTAGGACAGGTCTTTTCGCACTTTTTGCAGCCGATACAAGCGTTCTTACAAGCCTTTCTCGCATCAGCTCCCTTATCCTTATTGCTGCAGAATACAGCCGCTTTGGTGTCTTGAGGAACCATAGAGATTATCTTCTTTGGACAAACGTCCTCGCACAGACCGCAACCAAGGCAACGGCTTGTATCAACGCGAGCGATGCCGTCCTTAAGACAGATCGCGCCTGCGGGACAAGCGTTAGCACAATCTCCGCAGCCGATACACCCAAAGCGGCAGGCGTTAGGACCACCGTATACCATAGAAGTAGCTTTACAAGAAGAGATGCCCTCGTAAATGGATCTTTTAACAACCGCGTCGCAAACTCCGTTACAGTGAACGAACGCAACGACGTCATGAGGTGTTTCCACCTCTATATTAAGTACTTCCGCAAGTTTCGTAGCGGTCGTTTCCGCACCCGGAACGCAGAGGTTAGGCTTTGCTTTGCCAGCGGCAAGAGCCGCAGCGTAGTCGTCACAACCCTTAAATCCGCAAGAACCGCAGTTTATTCCGGGGAAACATGCTCTTATAGCTTTTGTTCTTTCATCGTCTTCTATTCCAAAGAATTTAATGAAGACTGCAAGAAGGATTCCAAGTATCAAGCTTATTACGGCAACTACCGCAACTGCTATCAAAATATCAATTACCATGTCTTGCCTCCTTACGCGAATATCTTATCGACGATTCCCGCAAGTCCCATAAATGCAAGAGAGATAAAGGATGCGGCGATAAGAGTGGAAGCGACTCCGCGGAAGCATTTCGGAATGCCCGTTTCGTCGATACGTGAGCGCAGACCGGAGAAGAGGAACATTGCAAACAAAAATCCAAGACCGCAACCAAGGGAGCTTATCATAGACTCAAGGAAATTGTAGCCGTCGGTGATGTTATTTATAGCAACACCGAGAACCGCGCAGTTAGTCGTGATAAGGGGCAGATATACGCCAAGACCCTTGTGAAGAGCGGGTGAGAACTTTTTGAGGATTATCTCGAGCATCTGGACGAGTGCCGCGATTACGAGAATAAATACGATTGTCTGCATGTAACCGAGATTCATCGGTTCAAGCACGAGGTACTGGATAGGCCACGTTACCGCGGTAGCGAGAAGCATAACTGCGGTAACCGAGATTCCCATGCCTACGGCTTGGTCGAGCTTTTTAGAAACGCCGAGGAAGGGACAAATGCCGAGGAATCGGCTTAAAACGTAGTTGTTAACTAAAACAGAGGATAAGAGAATGACTATCAATGTCTTGAAAGTTTCCATTTATATCTCCTCCTTTTCTTTTGCGCAATCTGCGCTCTGGCAATTTGCCGCATTGGGACAGCCTGCGCAAGCAAAATCTTTTTTCTTCGGAGCTTTACCCGAGGTAATAACGTAAACGAGAGCGATAACGAGTCCGTAAACGACCATACCGCCGGGAGCTTTTACGAGAAATTCTATTTTGTAGTTCTCAAGGAAAGGTATCGGAATACCCGCAAAGCTTGCGTTTCCGAGAACCTCACGGATCGTGGAGATAACGCAGAGCGCAAGGGTAAAGCCGATTCCCATGCCCAATCCGTCAAGCGCGGACTTGCCAACGTTGTTTTTACTTGCGAACATTTCGGCTCTTCCGAGAATGATGCAGTTAACAACGATAAGAGCAAGGTAAACACCGAGCATACTGTAAAGCTCGGGAAAGAATGCCTGAACGACCATCTGAACGATAGTAACGAATCCCGCGATGATAACTATATAGCAGGGAATACGTACGTTATCGGGAATGACATTGCGGAGCAGAGAAATCAAAACGTTGGAGCAGATGAGAACCAGCATAGCCGCGATTCCCATTCCGAAAGCTCCGAAAACGTTAGTTGTTGTCGCAAGTGTGGGACAAGTTCCGAGGATCAGTACGAGAACGGGGTTTTCTTTAAGAATACCGTTCGTTAAAACCGAAAGAGAGCTATTCTTTTTCATTAATTAGATCCTCCTTTAAGTATTTTTACGGTTTCAAATGCGCGCTCGATAGCTTTGGTATAGCCGTTCGTTGTCATAGTCGCGCCGCTTATAGCGTCAATGTTGAGATAATTCTGCTCGGTCTTGCCGTCAAACTGACCATAGAAGGACTCGTCTGCGCAAGCAGAACCTAAGCCGTTCGTTTCAGCCTGAGAAACGGTCAGACAGTCGATTATCTTTCCGTCCTTAGTCATAGAAACTCGAATGACGATATATTCGTTTGAGATCGGGTGATAAGTGTCGTCACCGTTGATGCCGTAGCCCACGCCCTTTATTTCAATAATATAGTTCTCGGTTGCGGTCTTCTTTGCCGAGATAAGCTGACTCGGAAGTCCCTCGTACTTCGAAAGATCTATATCTTCAGTAGTGGTCTTGCTTATCTTTTCTATTGCGGTAGCTACGATAGTCGCAGTAGCTGCATCACACTCGGATACAGTCTTACCCGTAGTATCAGTACCTATGAACTTCTCACCGATGATGCAAACGAAGCCTGTATTGTTTTCTGCAGCGTAGATAGCATCAACGCCCTCTACGACTTCAACGAAGAAATGCTTTGTGAATTTGCCCTCAGCGGAGGGAAGAGCAGTTGAGAGATTGTCGAGGAATATTTCCTCCTCTGTTCTTATATCGACAGAGCCGCCGCCAAGAATAACGGCAGTGTTGAGCGCATCCTTTATAGCTACTTTGTACGCACCTGTGGTCTTTGTAGCTCCCGAAATAATGTCTACTGTTTCAACATCATCTGAATTCTTTCCGACAAAATTTGAGCCAAAGGTCTTTTCATATCCGAGAGTTTCGGTAGATTCAAGGCAAACTACGCCGCTGACAGTTCCGTCTGCGTTGACTCCGCAAAGAATTATCATTCCCGTGGAATAACCAGTGGTCGTAAGCTTTATTACATATCCGCCGTTCTTTGCGCAATAAACCTCGGAAACGGTTGCGGGAAGAGTAAATGCGCTGATGTTTACCTTTTCAAAGCTTCCGCCTTCAGGCATTACCTCAAGCAGAGCCGCGTTTTCTGCGGCATTTTGGTTTTCTTTTATAATGGGTGCGGTAAATTGATTCGTTACAGCCATGAGAACTGTAACTACAAGGCAGATGCACAAGAGGACTACGACACTTTTAATTAGATTTTTCATGCTCGTTTTCCTCCAAATACTTTATGTGCTGTTAACTTCTCAATGTAAGGGTTAAGTATGTTCATAAAGAGGATAGCGAAGGATACGCCCTCGGGATATACTCCGAAATAACGTATAAGGAAGGTCATAAGACCCGCGCCTATACCGAAGATTATCTTTCCTGCCGCGGTGGGAGGAGAGGTTACGTAGTCGGTAGCCATAAAGATAGCACCGATAAGAAGTCCGCCCGAAAGGACGAGTGCTAACGCTCTCATAACGTCAAAGCCTTCCATAAGGAATGAAAGCACGAAAACGCTTCCTACAAATGCAACGGGAATGTGCCAAGTGATAACGCGGCGGATAAGAAGATACGCAAATCCGACGAGCAATGCGATAGCGCAGGTCTCACCGATAGCTCCGCCTGTCGTGCCGAGGAGCAGATCCTTGATAGCGGGAGCGTTACCGTTCTCTGCCATCTGAGCAAGAGGAGTCGCGCTTGACGCGGTATCTACTATCTTAGGGAAGGATTGAACTGTCATGCTTCCGAAAGCTACGAGCATAAATACTCTCGCGGTGATAGCGGGGTTAACAAGGTTGCAGCCGATACCGCCGAAGATGCATTTAACGAGAAGTATAGCGAATGCGCTTCCTACAACGCACTGCCATATCGGAATACCCGCGGGCAGATTAAGAGCTAACAAAAGACCCGTTACTGCGGCACTAAAGTCTCCGATAGTCTGTTGCTTTTTAGTTATTATATTGAAGAGAGCTTCAAATAATACTGCCGATGCTACGGTTACCGCAATGACCAAGAGAGAGCGAAGTCCAAAAATGACCGTTCCCGCAATAGCGGCGGGCAAAAGCGCGATTATAACGTCACGCATTATAGCTGCGGTGGAACGTCCGCTATGTATGTGCGGTGAAACCGACAAATGCATTAAATTATCCATTCTTGGACGCCTCCTTTGCTTTTTCTTCTCTCAAAAAGAGCTTTGCGAGTTTGTTATTCTGTACTAAAGGACGGTTTGCGGGGCAAATAAAGCTGCAACAGCCACATTCCATACAGGTGTTTACGCACAGCTCCTCAAGAGCCTCTGCGTCCTTCTTTGCGTAAGCGCGTGCGATAGCCGCAGGGTCGATACCAAAGGGACATGCGTTAGTACAAGAGCCGCAACGGATACAAGCCGTTGTTTTTGGAAGCTTTGCTTCCTTTTGCGTGAGGGCAAGAATTGCGTTCGTATTCTTGAGAATGGGTGCTGAAAGATCAGGAACTGCAATTCCCATCATAGGACCGCCGTACAGAGTTTTGTAGGGGGTAGAGGTAAGACCGCCGCAGAATGCGAATACGTCCTCCATCGAAGTTCCGATGGGGGCTATTACGTTTTGAGGAGTCTTTACCGCTCCGCCGTCAACGGTAACACACTTTTCAACGAGAGGCATACCCGTTTTAAGATAAGTACCGATAGCGGCAACGGTGGTACAGTTGCAAACGATACAACCAACGTCAATGGGAAGCTTACCCGTGGGTATCTCCTTCTTTACGGTGTGGTAGACGAGCACCTTTTCACCGCCTTGAGGATAAACTTGGGGAAGAACCTTGACCTCAACGCCGCTCATTCGAGAAGCAAGAGCATTCATAGAAGCTATCGCGTTCTTTTTATTGCTCTCGATCCCGATAACGATGCGCTTTACACCGAGATATTTCTGGAATGCGGCAAAAGCGTATTCCATGTCGTCAACTCTGTCGGTCATAGTGAGAGAGTCGCTTGTGATGTACGGTTCGCACTCTGCCCCGTTGATAACGATCTCTTCAATACGAGAGGGGTCAACGTTGAATTTTACGTGAGTAGGGAATCCCGCACCGCCAAGACCGACCACGCCGCTGCTTTTAATAGCTTCGATAAGCTCCTCGCGACTGTTTACCGTGGGCGCGCACATATCGTCGCACGGAGAAAATTCACCGTCCGATTCAATAGTGATAGCGGGTACTGTATTGCCCGTAGAAATAAGCACGTCGGATATCTTTGTTACCTTTCCCGACACGCTTGAGTGGATGGGAGCGGAAACGAAGCCCGATGCTTCCGCGATCAAAGAGCCCACCTTAACGAGATCTCCTACCTTTACGATGGGGGTGGCAGGAGCGCCTATATGCATAGACATAGGGATAGTTACTGATTTTATGTCGGTGATTCGAGCAGCACTCATATTCGCGGTATGCTTTCTATGAGGAACGTGAACACCGTTTAAAGAAAAAAGCATTTTAAAACCTACCTTTCTTTTTACATTACTTATCTATTTTATCATAAAGTGTAGACTTTGTCAACCTTATATTAATTATGAGAAAGCATTTGAGATCAAAGAAAAAATCGTCGTATAAATAATAAAGACCGCTTTACACATCACAAGGACAGATAAAGCGATCTTTATTTGTTATTTTTTGTTTTGACCGTTTTTAATAAAACGTATTGAGGGACGTATAGCAAGTGCTATGCATATTATCGTGACGACCGACAAGACTATCCAGATCGTAGTTACCGTGGGCCAACCATAGCTGTCGGCAATAGAGCCGAACAGACAGTATTGCAAAGCAAAGCCCAAGGCTGATGCCGCATTTATAATGCCCGCCGCCGTGCCGTTAAGCCCGTATTTCGTATAATGCATATTAAAATAGTTTGTCAACAGACCTATCGCGGTGAAAAACAGACT
Source organism: Eubacteriales bacterium (assembly GCA_045588595.1). Lineage (GTDB taxonomy): Bacteria > Bacillota > Clostridia > Oscillospirales > CAG-272 > HGM12713. Next base: position 7,094 of record JAZNEM010000193.1, on the reverse strand, counting down.
TATCATACAAAGCGAAAAAACGATCAAGCCGACAGACATTTTGCCCACGAACCGCAGAGCAAAGACGAAGGGGAAGGAGAGTATCAGCATCAGCAGATAGCAGACGATCTCGTTTTTTATCAAACGCGGGAAAATGACAAATTTTATGAGAAGCGACCCTGCAATACCCGCAAGAATGATAAGTATACTTAAAAGATTACCGAGTGTAGGAGAAATATGCTCATAGCTCTGACTCAGCATGGTGGAGGAAAGAGTCTTTACGCTTTCTCCGATCATCGTTCTGAGGAGCGTGGCAAAAAGCAACGCGAAAAATCCGCTTATCAGGAAAATATGCCACATTTTCACAGAGGATCTTTCATTTTTTTCTTCACTTTCATTTTTTACAGGCTCGGGCAGCTTGTCATTTTTCATCATAGGGTCTAAAATACGGCAAAAGATCAGCAAGATAACAGCCAACACGGTTAAAGTAACAGAGGAGATCATAAAATTATACTGCCATTTTGGAGTGAAAGCCGATACTATATAGACGAATATCAGACCGACGGAACTTGAGAATGACATAAAGAATACCATTTTTTGTCGGTCGCTTCGTACAAGCTGTGATGACATGACTTTAAAAACGCCCGGCCAAAGTCCAAATTGGATTATGGCGTTGAATATCCAACAAAGAAGTATGACCGTAAAGCTTTGGTTAAAGAATATGACAAGATTAGCGGCAGCACTTCCCAGAAGACCTATGGTTATAAGCTTTTCGGGACTGTATTTGTCAGCAAAAATACCTCCAAGCACTTGTAACGGCGCGTAAACAAAATAGAAAGCGGCATTTATCCAAGTTGCCTGTGTCAAGGTCAAAGCACCTTCTGCCACTATCTTGGAAAGTGCTCCCGTAAAACAATTTTTAGTCATATAGACCAAAGCGTACATTATCAATAAAAATATGAAAAATATACGGCTAAGACGTTTGTTTTCTAAATGAATATTTGTATCAGACAAAAGATGACGCATTATATTGATACTCCTTAAAATTCAAGGCAGGGAAAGGTCGTAGCTCTTTCCCTGCTTTTTTGGGTATACTAAAAACTTTTAAAAATAACTTTTATTCGGCAAACAGGGCGTTTATCTCCTGAATAGTCTTGCGTACGAGCAATTCGCCGCCCTCGTGACCCGAGTTGCCGCTTCCGACGAATGCGGAGTAATGGCTTCCTTTTTCCGCCTTTTCGGTAGGAAGATAAGCAAATGAACCACAGCAAAGCTGAACGAGGAAGGTCTGCTTTGCCTTGCTACGTGCTCTTATCTGGTTACCGTAATTCAGGAACAACTCATAGGGATTGGTAGCAAACGCAACGTCGCCGACACGAAGAACGTGTACTTCGATAGGATAGAGCGACTTTGTTTGCTGGAGCTTATATCTCTCAACTATACCGCTGTATATCTGAAGTCTTGCGTTGTCCTCGTAGTTAATATCGCCCTTACAAGTAGCAAAGAAGTCGCGAATGATCTTTTCCGCATTCTCATATTCCGCAATAGTTACCTTACGAAGAGGCATATCTATCGTAAGATTCTTGTGGGTGATCTCGGTTTCGGTTACGTACTCGGTAACGTCATCAAGCGCCCAGAATATCTCGTTAGCTATGCGCTTTGCCGCCTTTTCGCAGCCTTTGATATCGAACATCGAGGGGTCAGCGCGTCTTTCAACCACTTCGTCACGGTGAATGTTGGGGTCGTTCTTGCATACGGGAGAGTCTACCCAACGGATAAGATCACGGGGACACATGTCGCCCGCGGGAGAGATAAGTCCGAGAAGATTTACGTCCTTGCCGTATTTTTCGCGGATAAGCCCCTTAAGCTTACCCATATAGTCAGAGGAAATAAAGCTCTGATGCTCAAGCACCTGCGCGGGACAAGCGACGTTTGCGACAACACCCGTAAGCTTCTTGTTTGCATCATAAGTGAACATAAGCTCAATACCCGAATCGTTGCCCGATTCAAGTTCGGTGAAGTTTGCGTGATTTGCGTTGCCCCACATCTTCGCAGAGCCGTCGTCGTAGCAAACACGGCGGCAAAGACCAACTGCCGCGCGTCCGAATCCGCAGGCATACGCGCCTTCTGCGCGGTTGTTCCATGCCTCTGTAGCGGCGCGCGCGATCCTCTCAATAAGGAAGTCTCTTGCTTCATCGTCTCTCATTATATCGGGCGAATCATCGTGTGTAAGAGGAACGTATTTAATGTGGTCGGGTTTCATTTCATTAAGTACAGCCAAAGTTCCGGCACCCGAGTTTGCCTTCAGCGCATCGGAACGATCCGTATAACCCATTGATGTGTGTGTATGGATAGCGTTTGTTATGAGCTTGCTCTTGTCAAAGCCGCAATCGTCGGGAATATAGGCTCTTATCTTTTGCAGCATGACATTGCTTATGCCAACGAGGTCACAGGAAACGAATATAAAATGATCGTCTCCGCACTCCATAGCAAGAGCGGTAACCGAAATGGGTGTTTCTACCTCGCCTGAAATTCTTTCATAGAACTGACCGACAAGGTCAACTCTTCTTCCCTCGGGAACGATACTTACCTCGCTCCAACCGATCTTTATCTTATTCATATGTAGTTCTCCTTTTTTACTTTTGAATATTTGTCAAAAATCCAAAATTGTCTTATCGCCGTATACGCCCTTCCAATCTTTTTCAAATCCTGCAATTGCGGCATCTGTCATAGGATGAGAAATGAGTGTCTTCATGATATCGTCGGTAACGGTAACGCTATGGCAACCGTAGGATGCGCACTTATGTACCTGCTCGGCGTTCTTGAAGCTTGCGGCAAGAACTTTGCAGTCCGAACCGTAGTTTTCAAGCTGGCTGACGATCTCCGCAACTACCTCGCAGCCGTCTCCGAGAATGTTATCAAGACGGTTTACGTAAGGTGCTACAAAGGATGCGCCTGCCATAGCAGACATAAGAGCCTGCGCGGGTGTAAAGATAGCGGTCATGGTTACGCCGATACCGAGCTTTTTAAGCTCCATAGTAGCCTTTAAGCCTTCCTCGCCTATCGGGATCTTTACGTAAAACTCTCCGCCGAGCTCCTTTTTGAGAAGCTTTGCTTCCTCAACGATCTTTTCGGCTTCGGTCTGTGTCGTCTGAACGTGAAGCATCTTATCCTCACCGATAATAGCTCGAATGTCCTTGACAAGCTTCCAAAAATCCGTCTTTGCCTTTGCAATGATAGAGGGGTTCGTAGTTACTCCTGCAAGGGGGTAAAATTCGTTACAGTGTTTAATTGCCGCAAGATCTGCGGTATCAAGAATGTAGATCATTATAAGTCTCCTTATATAATAGGGAATTAGTATTTAACAAACTTCGAAAAATTCAATACCGAGGATAGAGCAGAGGTTCTTTATCTTTGCTCTGTTGTCTCCGTAGGTAATGATATAGTGCTGGCAAGCTACGTTGTCGGCAAAGGTCTCAACGTTACCTATCTCGATTTCGAGAGCGGAAAGCTGAGGCGCGGGCTGATCCCAGCCGCACTCTTCCCACTTTGGAGGAGTCTTTCCGTTGCCGAGGATCACTTGCATAGTGTACTTGCCGTTTGCGTATACAAGTCTGCTCATGGTTACAGTACCTGTCTTTACCTTTGAAACGTTGAGAATACCCTGAGTAAGCAATCCGAATGCCGCGGGAAGCACGGTATAGGTATCACCGTCTATCATATCACATGCAACAAAGTCGGGAACACCCGCAAGAACGCTGTTATCAAAGAATTCATAGAATTCAAGATAGCCTGCGAGCTGACCCGTAAGTCTGTTCATCATAAGCTGTGTTACAGCACCCAAAGAGTCGTTTTCGGGAACGGTGGTGTATCCGTCCTCGGACAAAAGCATGAATATGGGGGCGGGAGGGAAGCCGCAGAGCTTCTTCATACCGTCAACGTCCTTGAGAGAAATGGACTTGTAGCCTCTCTCGTCCGCTATCTGTTTGACCGCAAGATAATATCCCGCAGCCATCATCATTCCCTCGTCTTTTGCGGGCTTGAGGAAGTTCCATTTCAAAATTCTGTTATTGACTACGTCGCGCTTTGCCGATTCGTCAAGAGCGTCGTATCTCTGCTGGATCTCGAGCATCTCAAAGGTCTCGATCTCAACGCCCGTAGTCTTTTTGAGCGACATTCCGTCGTACAGAGTGCCGTAAAGGTTCATATCACGGTAGCCAGCCATACCTACCTTATCGGTGAGGAGCTGCTTTGCCGCGATAGCTGCTTTACAGTAATCCGCAACTACGTCGCTTCTGGTCTTTTTGCCTATGATATCATATACGTACTTAAACTTGTATCCAAGACCCTCAAAGGTAGCGCGAAGTCCCGTAGTACCTGCCTGATCGGCGGTCGTAACGAGTCTGTCGCCCTCATACCAGCCGCAAAGACCCCAAAGCACCATAGGAAGATGTCTGTAATGCTCTGTAACCTTAACGACAGCGTGAGTGGGTATCCAACCCGCAACGCAAACTACAAGTGCGTCAAAGCTTTCTTTTGCAAGAGCCGCAACTGCACTGTTTACTTGGGTTTCTTCGTAATCGTCCGCCACGGGATATACGGAAACGAGGTCAAGCCCCTCTTCTTTCAATGCCTTTTCCGCAGCGGAACATTTTCTGATTATGACGTCAACGGGGGTATTAACCTCGCCAAAGCCAACAAATCCTACTTTAGCCATAATTTAACCTTTCCTAATACTTTATTGTGTAACGTTAAGAAGCTTGTCATAGCTTGTGTATCTTTCATAGCACTCGCTGTAATCAACGCCGCGGTTTTCAAAAACTCTGTCAAGCTCGATCATTTTTGTTGCTTCCTCAACGCTCGCGAAATGACCGATGCCGACTGCCGCGAGAATTGCAGATCCAAGACAAGCTGTCTCCTTGTTTTTTAGGGTAACGAGCCTTTTGCCCGTCATATCTGCCTTCATCTGACACCACAGAGGGCTGTTAGCACCGCCGCCCATAGCTCGTATCTCCTCTACCTCAAGACCGAGATAGTCGAGATTCGATTTCAGCATACAAGCAACAGATTCCATAACAGCGCGAACAAAGTGACCTCTGTTATGTTCTGTGGTAAGCCCCGTGAAGCTTCCTCTTGCCGCGGGATTGTACTTTGGCATAGTAGAGCCGCACAGATAGGGCAAAAAGGTGACACCGTCGCTACCTGCGGGGACGGAAGCTGCAAGTTCGTCAAGCTCCTTGAAGGAAAAATTCTCGCAAAGCGCGTTTCTAAACCACTTCAAAGCCATGCCAGCGGTAGGTGTCCATGAAAGAAGACAGTACTTGTCGTCATAGTTGTAGTGGCAGGGAACTATACTTTTTTCGTCGTAAGCAGGTATGTTTTCGGACGGTAAAAAGATAACCATCGTCGTACCTGTCATAACGCTCACGATACCTTGCTTGACAACGCCCGCGCCAATAGCGCCTGCGATCTGGTCAATAGCACCCGTAACTACCGCGCAAGACTCGTATTCACCGACCTTTTGCGCACTTGAATAAAGGGCGGGGAGCATTTCTTTTTCAACACCGATAAAGGAGAGCATCTCATCCCACCAAGCACCCTTGTGTATATCAAAGTATATGGTGGAGGATTGCAACGTCTTTTCGGATATGAATTTGCCCGTCATTTTGTAAAGTATCCAGTCCTCAAGCAAAAAGACTTTTTTCGTCTTTGCCCAAACTTCAGGCTCGTGACGCTTTACCCATAAAAGCTTACAAGCGGGCCACGTAGCAGTGATCTCGGGTTGTCCCGTGATCTCATAGACCTTTTTGTGACCGAAGTGCCTTGTAATTATCTCGGCTTCCTCGACCGCTCTGTTATCGAGCCAAACGATAGCGGGACGAACGGGAGTGCCGTTTTCATCGGTAAGTATCAAGGTTTCACATTGAGTATCTACCGCAAGGGCATCAATAGACATTTCTGCCTTGACTTTTTCTATCTCTCCCTTAACAATAGTCCAATATTTTTCACCGTCGAATTCAACGATATCACCGTGGGAATCCAGCGTATAATCTGCCGTAAGGGACATCTGTTGCTCAAGAGATTCATTGAACACAGCCGTCTTTACAGACGTTGTGCCAATGTCAATTCCCATAAACTTCATTGTCTTATCTCTGCTGCTGGAGCTCGTAGTGAACGTCGTAAGCCTTTTCTTCGTCGGTGAACTTATGCTTGGTGTCGATTACCTGACCGTCGTTCCACTTTCTATCCTCAACGTCGTCGGTAGTACCCATAACGGTTACGTTGACCTGTCTGCGACGAGCGATAACGTGGTCCCAGTCGATGAAGTAGATGTGAGCAAAGAGACCGAGGTCGAGCTTGCCGTCCTTGATGGTGAGGGTCTCGCTTCTGCCAAAGAATACGGAACGGAGGTGACCGTCGGTGTTCATGCTGGAGTAGTCGCCGGGTTCGTTAACGTATCTGCCGTACTGAGCATGGATCGGACCGGGATGACGGTACTGATGCTCCTCAGCAAAGTCGGGGATCATCTTTCTCATGATGTCAAGAAGGTCGTGCTGGAGATACTCAAGGTCGAAGGAGTCGATGTCGTGAGAACACTCCTGTACCATAACAGAGCAGGTGGTGTGGTGAGATACGATAGCAACCGTACCGTTCTTAACGCCAGAAGCCTCAACTATTTCGAGGATCTCTTTTCTGATGTCGTGGAAGGTGGGGATCCAGCCTCTTGACTGAAGTTCGATTTCTTTCTGAAAAACTTTGAATTCCATAATAAAATTCTCCTTTTAATTTAATATAATTTTTTATTTTTTAATTTTTATTTTTACACTAACTATACGGGATTAAAATTGATCCACTTGCAACGTTTTCTTTTTGCTTACTTTTTCTTTTTTAAAAGAAAAATTAAGCGCGTCCTTATTTATTCAGACGCTCGCCGACAGCTCCGCCCGGATGGATAAGAGCAAACTGTTCGTTTTTGTAGTCGGTCTCCTCAATAAGCGCGGTCTGTAAAGCATGGAAGATCATGCAAAGGGCGGTAGAGGATGTCGTACCCTGTGAATTGTACTTATCTGTCAAGTCGGATCGTAGCCATGTCGTTCTGTGAGCCAAGGAGTTGG
>JAZNEM010000192.1:0-3250 GCA_045588595.1 Eubacteriales bacterium | reverse complement strand
TACGTGCATCACAAGGGCGAAAAGACCTTGGTGTACCCGATAAATTACGGATATATTAAGGGCGTATTGGGAGGCGACGGCGAGGAGCTTGACGTATTTTTGATTGGAGTTGATACTCCTGTTGAGAGCTTTACGGGCAGGATAATCGGCATCGTTTACCGAGCGGACGACGTAGAGGATAAGCTCGTCATGTCGCCCGAGGGAATGACCTTTAGCGCGCAGGAGATAGCGCAAGCGGTGCGTTTTCAGGAAAAATATTATCACACGACGATATGCGCTCTCGACGGCTCTATGTCAGAAGTCGAGCGTTGATAGCGTAATAAAAGACACGTCCTTGGGGAAATATCCAAAGCGGCGTGTCTGTTTTTATAATATTATAAAAAATTTAAACATTTTAGTAAAAAAACATATTTTCACACAAAAAGCCCTTGATTTATTGTGGGATTTGTAGTATAATAACTTTGAATGCGGTTTATAACAATTGAAAGGTGGAAAAAATAATGAGCAGAGTTTCAAAGCACAATTATTACCTTGATATAGCACAGACAGTAGCGGAGAGAAGTACCTGTTTGCGCAAAATGTACGGTGCGATAATCGTAAAGGATGACGTTATCGTTTCAACGGGCTATAACGGAGCGCCCAGAGGAAGAAAGAACTGTAATGACCTTAACTTTTGTATGAGAGACAAGCTTAATATCCCTCGAGGAGAGAGATATGAGCTTTGCCGTTCGGTACACGCAGAGGCAAACGCTATTATCGCTGCGGCAAGAGAGAGAATGCTCGGCGCGACTCTGTATATGGTCTGTGTCGATCCTACGGATAATTCGCTCGTTGCGGGGACGTCCAGCTGTATGATGTGCAAGCGTCAGATAATCAACGCGGGCATTGAAAAGGTCATCGTACGCGATACGAAGGAAGAGTACCGAGAGATAATCGTAAACGATTGGATAGAAGACGACGACTCTCTGAGCGGGACTTTTGGATATTAAGAGGTAATTTATACATATGAATAAGAAAAATATTATAAGAGTTCTTGCGGCACTCCTTTGCCTTTGCACGCTTTTGCTTTGCTCGTGTGGAAAAAAATACGAGTTTGATATCGACGCGGACGGAAATTTCGTCGACAAAAAGAACGGTATTACATACGATATAGCACCGTTCTGCTATGAGGCGATATCGGTAAGTGAGGAAGTTTTTGCAAAGCAGGGTAAAAGAGAATTTTTCGCCATTACGGGCGTTGATACGTCAAAGCTGATAATCGATACCTTTGGAATGATCTATTTTGAGAAGGGAACAAAGATGCCGACTCTCAAGGAAATGAATATTTCCTACGTTGATATTACTCAAGATGATCTGAACGTCGAGAAGGTAACCGATGCCGAAAAGATAACTGCTCTCAAGGAGCTTTACGAGAACGGAACTGAATGCTCGTATCCCGGAAACGCGGGACTCGTGCCAAATGTAAACATAAGACTTAAATTTGCCGATACACAGAGCGGACTTTATTACGTTCTTGCGTATTTTGAATACGCGCAGGATTTTGTCGATGAGGACGAGAATGGAAAGAAGACGAACTTCGGCAAGAAATTTTTGTTTAATCGCTCCGAGGGACTTTGCCTTTCGGTAGAAGGACTTCCCGCGGGCGTATTCGGCTCTAATGGATAACAAAGCCGTACTTTTTGAAAAAAGACACGTTGCGGGCGCTGCGTATCTCGAAAAGCTTTGCTTTTCAGAGCCGTGGTCGGAAAAAAGCCTTGAGATGCTTCTGTCAAACGGTGCTGTCGGCTTTGCTGTTGAAGTAAACGATGAGGTTGCTGCGTACGGCGGAATGCTTACTGTGCTTGACGAGGGGCAGATAACAAACGTTGCCGTTGACCCTGTACACAGAAGAAAGGGCTATGGCAGAGAGATAGTATGCGCGCTTTTGGACTATGCGGAGAAAAACGGCATCGTTTCGGTGTCGCTTGAGGTTCGCGAGTCGAACGAAGCAGCGATAGCGCTTTACGAGTCGCTGGACTTTGTCAGACGCGGTCTGCGTAAGAATTTTTACCGCGACCCTACCGAATCGGCTATCATTATGGTGTGGGAAAAGGAAAGGACTTAAAAAATGTATATACTCGGAATAGAAAGCTCCTGTGACGAGACCTCTGCTGCCGTTGTTAGCATGAATGAGGACGGCGAGCGCAAGATACTTTCAAATATAGTGGCATCGCAGATAGAGATACACCGTCTTTACGGCGGAGTTGTCCCCGAAATAGCGAGCCGCGCTCATATAGAGGCTATCAGCAACGTGACAAACGAGGCACTTTGCGAGGCGGGAGTGAGTATTTCTGATATCGGTTGCGTGGCGGTGACCTCGCATCCGGGACTCATAGGTGCGCTTCTTGTTGGGGTGAATTTTGCAAAATCACTTGCTTTTTCAAATAAAATACCGCTTGTGCCCGTAAATCACGTAAAGGCGCACGTTGCGGCGGCGTATCTCGAAGAGCCGACACTCGAGCCGCCTTTTTTGGCACTCGTCGTTTCGGGCGGTCATACGTCGATATACAGCGTAGAGAATTACACCGATTTTCGTGAGATAGGCGCTACACGCGATGACGCTGCAGGCGAGGCTTTCGATAAGATAGGACGAGTTATAGGCATGCCGTATCCCGCGGGGGCGGCTATGGATAAGCTTGCTTACGAGGGAGACTCAAAAGCGATAAAGTTGCCCTCTCCCGCGCTTGTTGGTGATACGCTTGACTTTTCATTCAGCGGACTAAAGACAGCGGCACTCAATTACATCAATTCAGAACGCCAAAAGGGAAATGAGCCGAATGCCGCCGACCTTACGGCATCTTATACGGCAACGATAGTTGACGCGATAGTCAAAAAGATAGACTCCGCTCTTTTGAAAACGGGAGCTAAAACTCTCGTCCTTGCGGGCGGAGTGGCGGCAAATTCGCATATTCGTAAAGCTCTCGATACGCTTTGTGAAAAGAGAAAGGTAAAATTCTGCAAGCCAAGACTTTCTTTGTGCTCGGATAATGCCGCGATGGTAGCGGCTGCGGGATATTTTGAATATCTCGAAGGGAATTTTGCAGATACTTCGCTTAACGCCTCGGCGTCAGACGACGGCAATTAAGGTAATATTGATTTCGTAAAATATTTAGAAAGGCGGTCATAAGCTATGAACCGTAACAATGATAAAAATTCAGAAGATATTTCAGACTCAAGAGAGGCGTTATTTGACAGAGAAACAAACGTGTCT
>JAZNEM010000191.1:0-6593 GCA_045588595.1 Eubacteriales bacterium | reverse complement strand
TGTTCTGCAAGCATCGCTTGCGACAAGCCTGCATCCGTGCGAAGCTTTTTTATTTTTTGACCAAAATTCAACATATTCATTCCTTCTTTCATAGTTTGATAGAAAGATCGTAGCTACTCTTTCTGATCACATTATAGCAGTAAATATTCAAAAATAAAATATAGCAAACCGTTAACCCAATTACAAACATATTTATACACGACGGTATATTAAATCATTAACTCATATTAATTATATCATATTTTCAGGAAATCGGAAGAAAAAGCTATAAATTATGTTTTCTATTAGATTTTCTAAAAAAGAGGTATTCGGCTAATAAAACGCCACTGCGAGTGACCGTCTGGTCGATCGCAGTGGTAGCTTTGAATTATCTTAAATAGTGCATTCCGTTAAATAAAGGTGTGGTATTAGCATTGTAATGACGAATGGTATTTGCTGAAACTCCTCTCCCTGGATGTTGATGATGTATTCCACCTACGCCAAAAGTGTATAAACTTCTGCATCTGTTTTGCAGTGAACGGATTCCGTTAATAACATTATTCGATAGATATACAGATGATCCCCAAAAGATAAAAACATCGTGGGAGTTAATATGAGCATATGCATTTAAAAAGCTTAATACCATATCTATGTAATTTCCCAATACACTATTGATTTTACGGATTTTTATAGGAGTAATGTCAGGATACATATTAAGTAAATAATAACCATCATAACCAAGATTGGATAGATACGTTGAAATCAAATAGTTGGATTTATCAATTGTTGTATTTGAATTAGAAGCAGGGTTATATCCAATAGCAATAGCAAAATTATTTCCGTTTGTGTTGAAAGTCACTTTTTCCATATACTTGCATGTGTTAGAATATAGTATATCACGATTTGTAACAAATGGCAAATCGTTTGTAAAGCGATATTGACCATTTTGCCATTGCAGAGGATTTGTATTTGAATAAGTACAATTGTTTTGTAATGGCACTATTCCTTGTGAATTGAGATAGTTATTAAATTGAGTTAACAAGAAATCACTCCTTTACATAGTAAAAAACAAATCCGAACCAATTTCGATTTACGAAATAGTTCGGATTTGTTACGTTTGGTGACCCGTGGGAGAATCGAACTCCCGTTACCGCCGTGAAAGGGCGGTGTCTTAGCCGCTTGACCAACGGGCCTGGTAGCGGGAATTGGACTTGAACCCATGACCTACCGGGTATGAACCGGTTGCTCTAGCCAACTGAGCTATCCCGCCATTTGTCGAACGCTCAACTATTATATCATAAAGACTTTACTTTGTCAAGAACTTTTTTGCAAAAAAATAAAGATTTTTACAACTTTTTTATATTTTACTTTTTTGTATCATTTTTTTACGTTCATTTATATGAGCATTGACATTATATTATCTATATTATATAATTATTTTAGCTATTAAACTTAAAAATATTCTTTTTGAGAGGTAAAAATAATGGAAAATATCAAAAGTGCAAAAGGTGGAGTGAATACGTTGGGCGATATAATGCGTCCATTAGGTGTAAAGATCAAAAGTCCGCAAGGTGCTCATCTAAATTCGGACTTGAATTTTATTAATCGCACACAGCTTTATAATGTATGGCTTTGGAAAAAGTTTGTTGAGCAATACCGTATTTACGGTGTTGACGATTGGCGCGACGTAAAGCGTAATATCGGCGGTTGGCGCGGAGAATATTGGGGTAAGATGATGCGCGGCGCATGTATGATCTGCTCTGTGACGGGCGACGATACTCTTTATTCTATTCTCACCGACTCGGTTCGTGATATGCTCACGGCGGCAGACGAGGAGGGAAGATTCTCGACGTACAGCCGTGAATGTGACTGTATGCGTTGGGATCTTTGGTGTCGCAAATACGTGCTTCTCGGTTTTCAGTATTACCTTGAGATCTGCCGCGACGAAGAACTTGCCTCTGAAATAATCGCAGCTATGTGCGCTCACGCCGACAGGATCATGGAAAAAATAGGCGACGAGGAGGGAAAAACTCCCATAAATAAAGCTACGGGCAATCACGGAGGACTTAATTCGTCCTCTATCCTTGAGCCGTTCGTTCGTCTCTATAATATCACGGGCGAGAAGCGTTACCTTGATTTTGCGTCATATATCGTCAGCGAGGGCGGATGTGATAACGGCGGAGTTTTCAATCTTGCTTATGAGGACGAAAAAGCCCCCTTTGAGTACCCCTATATAAAGGCGTATGAAATGATGTCCTGCTTTGAGGGACTTATCGAATACGCGCGTGTAACGGGCAGTGAGAAATATCGTGAGGCGGCTATACGTTTCGGATACAAGCTTTTAAAGACCGATGTTACGGTCATCGGTTGTTGCGGTTGTTATCACGGAGAGTACTTTGACAATTCCGCAAAGACACAGACGAAGCTCGTTACATCCAAGGATATAATGCAAGAGACCTGCGTTACCGTTACTTTTATGAAGCTCTGTCATCAGCTCCTGCGCCTTACGGGTGACAGAGTGTTTGCAGACGCTATCGAGCGTTCTTATTACAATGCGTTTTTAGGCGCGCTCAATACGCATAGTATTGCAAAGGAGTACACGATGGCGGGGAAAAATATACCTACGAAATTTGTATTTCCGTTTGACAGTTACAGTCCTCTTCGTGCGGACGTTCGTGGTAAAAAGGTTGCGGGGATCTGCGTTTTTGAGGAGGATAACACAAGTTACGGCTGTTGCGTAGCCATAGGCTCTGCGGGCTTTGGCGTTCTGTCGCAGAGCACCGTAATGGAGACAGAGAACGGTTTTGCGATAAATCATTATCTTGCGGGAGAGCTTTGCGCTCAAGGTACGGACGAAGGCAGCATGAGCTTTTCTATGGAAACGGAGTATCCGTATTCCCTTAATGTAAAAATAGCGGTAGAGAATACATCTTATGATGAGGAAAAAACGCTCCGCTTCAGGATTCCCGAGTGGAGCAAGAAAACGAGCGCCTTTATTTGCGGAGAGCCCGTGGAAATTAACGGAGAGTATCTCTCCATAACTAAAAAATGGCGTTTGGGCGACGTGATAACGCTTTCGTTTGATACGAAAGTGTATGCGGTTCTTCCGCCCTATTCTGACGGACCTGATGCGGATAAGTGCATAGCATTTAGCCGAGGACCTGTCATGCTTGCCGCAGACGCGCGAATAGGAGACGCCGTATATATTCCCGCCAATATCGAATGGAAAGAGGATGGCTCTGTAAACGCAGAAATACTTCCCGCACCGAAGAGTGTCATTGATGCCCGACTTTGCGTTCGCATGAAGAATAGAGAAGGTACTGACGTAACTCTTATCGATTATTCCTCCGCGGGAAAAACGCAGGACGAGAGAAGCACCTGCGCCGTTTGGTTGCTTAAATAATGGGCGCGTGGGGACGCGAAAGGACGCGTTCGACCCTTTCTTTCGAGAAAGGGTCGAGCCCCAAAGAACTTCACTAAATAGGTTTTATATGTAGCCAATTTGTTTGGTTTTTATTGAATAAAACGGACAGTCGAGGACGCCTGTCCCTACAGAGTTAAATGAAATTCACTCGTTTTTCCGTCGCCTTACGGCGAGAGAGATGCAAACGATTTTCTCAATACCTTGTAGGGACAGGCGTCCTCGACTGTCCTAAAAAATAATCAAATTTAATTATTCCAAACGGTTATATTTATATAATTCCTGTTTTGCTTTCTTCTTTCGCGAAACATAAACCGCGTCCTCTCGTCCTTATTCTTTAGCGCAAACAAATTCAACGTTTGGATATAATCTTTTTGTCTCATCGGAAAATTCAAAATCCGAGATAACGTAATGTCTGCCGTTGACATATCCGTCCAAGGTTAATAAAACCTCTTTTTATAAGTTCTTTTGGAATCGCCCCTTTCTTGCGGGGAAAGGGGTGAACGCCGCCTCTTTAATAAATCAAAATATTCCTACAAGAGCGTAAATTATATAGGTAGCCACACTTACGACCATCATACCCGCAAGTATCCAGCACACTATACGCACCCACGCTTTAGTTTTTTTATCCATAAAAGTCTCCTTACGCGTTGTCAATAGTTATCTGTTGCTTGCGTATATCCTTTTCAGCAAGTATCTGACCTGATGCGGGGATCTTCAATTTGCGATATCCTTTTGTGTTTTCATAGACTTCTTCAAAGTTATCAAGCACGCGAACGAGCTTCTGCCCCTTTTTCATGGTCATAAGCGTAACACCGCCCGAGGTGCGAGTGGTCTTTTGAGGAATTAGCGAGGTCTTAAGAATTATCGCGCGGTCAGCGTCGCTTACGAGCATTATCTCAAACGGCTCTTTAGCCTTTTCGTAGAACACAGCGCAGATGGGAGAGACATCGGAATATACCTTTACGAGCTTCTTGCGGTTGCCCTTCGTCTCGTACGCATTTGCGGGAACACGAACGCCCTTACCATTCTCAAAGATATAAACGAAATTCTCGTTTTCGGGATAATCCTTTTGAACACGCATAAATACAGGGCGTTCACCCTCATCCATAGAGAGCTTTGCGGGCAGGTAGTCACCCATTACAGATGCCTTTACGCAGTCAAAATCAGCGGTCTTTGCGCGGTATATCTGACATTTGTTCGTAACGAAGATAAGCTCGGAGATGTTATCGGTATCAATGGTATGAGTTATCTCGTCCTCTTCCTTTAGCTTCTGTATATCGTTTCCACGGAGCGATTGAAGCGTTATCTTCTTGAAGTAGCCCTCGCGTGTCATATACAGACGAACGTTGTAGTTCTCGACCTCTTCTTGAGCGTCATATACCTCGATAGTATCGGGCTGAATTATCTGCGAACGGCGCGGCTGACCGTATTTTTTCTTTATCTCGGTGAGCTGTGAGGAAATCATCGCCTTGAGCTTAAGCTCGTCGCCGAGTATCTCTTCTATCTTTGCGATATCTTCTTGCAAGCCTTCAATTTCTTGAATACGGTTGATAATGTACTGCTTATTGAGGTTGCGGAGCTTTATTTCCGCAATATAGTTTGCCTGTATCTCGTCGATGGTAAATCCGTCCATAAGGTTGGGGATAACGTCCTCTTCCTTTTCGGTGTGGCGGATTATCTTTATTGCTTTGTCTCTATCGAGTAGTATCTTTCCAAGACCCAAAAGCAGATGGAGCTTATCCTGCTTTTTCTTCAGGTCGAAATTAAGCTCTCTGCGCAGACAGCCCATACGGAACTTTATCCATTCGGAGAGTATCTCGACAACGCCCATCTGTCTTGGTGTTGCTTCGATAAGCACATTGAAGTTGCACTTGAAGGAGTCTTCAAGTGGAGTGAGCTTGTAAAGTTTTGTCATAAGTTTGTCGGGGTCAACACCTCGGCGCAGATCGATCGTGTATTTAAGACCGCCTCTGTCGGTCTCGTCGCGGCAGTCAACGACCTCCTTCAGCTTACCCTCTTTAACAAGCTCAATAATACGCTTGTGTATCACCTCGACCGTTGTGGAATAGGGTATCTGCGAAACGTCTATGCAGTTGTATTCTTTGTCGTAAGTATAACGCGCGCGTATGCGGACAGAGCCCGAGCCCGTTTCATATACTTTTTTCATTTCCTCTCGGTCGTATATTATCATACCGCCTCCCGAAAAGTCGGGAGCTTTAACGATATCGAGTATCTTGTCGACAGACGTTTTCGGGTTCTTAAGAAGCGCTATCGTGCCGTCACATATCTCCGCAAGATTGAATGAACAGATAGACGAAGCCATACCAACGGCAATACCCGTGTTGGGTGTTACAAGGATATTTGGGAAGGTGGTGGGCAGAAGCACGGGCTCTTTCATCGAGCCGTCGTAGTTGTCGACCATGTCCACCGAGTCTTTGTCGATACCACGGAAGAGCTCGTTACAGAACGTGTCGAGCTTTGCCTCGGTGTAACGCGAAGCCGCAAAGCGCATAGTAGACGAATACTGCTTGCCAAAGCTTCCCTTGGAATCAACAAATGGATGAAGCAGAGATTCGTTTCCGCTTGTAAGACGTACCATAGTCTCGTATATAGCCATGTCTCCGTGAGGGTTGAGCTTCATCGTAGCGCCAACGATATTCGCGCTCTTTGTACGCGAGCCCGTTAAAAGTCCCATCTTATACATGGTGTAAAGAAGCTTTCTGTGTGAGGGCTTTAGTCCGTCTATCTCGGGGATAGCGCGAGAGACTATAACGCTCATAACATAAGGCATGTAGTTTTTTTCAATTGTATCGGTGATAAGCTGTGGCGTGGCGGGAGCGTGAACTATCTCAACGTTCTCGTTTGCCTTTTTGGATTTAGATGTCTTTTTAGCAGCCATTGATTTACCGTCCTTAAATTTTTTGTTACTTTTTCTTTTGAAAAAGAAAAAGTAACCAAAAAGAAAACATTGCAAGCGGGGAGTATTAAAAAAGTTTATTGTTTTTTTCTTTTGAAAAAGAAAACAGAAGAAACATAAATTGCGGTTTATCGGGGGGACGCGATGAGGAAACTTTTTTGAAAAAAAGTTCCCTCAAACTCCCTCAAAAAACTTTCTAAAACAAGGTTTTGCATAGTCATAACGGCTACACGATAAATCCTTTTCAGGAAGTTTTTTGCCAAGCTTTTTTTC
>JAZNEM010000190.1:0-1802 GCA_045588595.1 Eubacteriales bacterium | reverse complement strand
TTCACTTCTTTTTCACTTTTTTCAAGACCCTTGAGCAAACGTCACAGACTATTACCGATAACACGGCAAGTCCGCACGTATAAACAAAAACATTTCCAATACGTGTATAAAGTGTCTTCTCGCTCCGCAAATGTACGTCCTCAATAATAACTCCGTCAACGAGAGGCGCAAGCTCGTCTATGACCTCACCGCGTGAATTTATAACGGTCGATATTCCCGTATTAGCCGCACGGACTATATATCTTCCCGACTCTATCGCGCGGAGCTGCGCTTGCGCGTTATGCATATAGAGAGCCGCGGAATCGGTAAACCAAGAGTCGTTCGTTGACAGACAAATAAGCTGCGCGCCGTCAAGAACGCTCTCGCGTGTCAGCTCCTCGTATATCGAGTCAAAACAGATAAGTGAACCGATCGTGCCCTCCTCAATTGAGAAGAGCTGCGCACCCTCGCCCTGCGCTATATCATCTCCGCTCATTACAAGTTCGGCAAGCGGAGGAATAACAGTTTCAATAAGCGCGCGCAAAGGCACAAATTCGCCAAACGGCACGAGTCTGCGCTTTGAATACACGTTGTCAAGCGACGTCCCGTCGGGAGTAAAGCAAATGATAGAATTATACTGCGCTTCGTTTTCGTCTCGCGAGAAAGCTCCGACAAGTATCGTCACGTTGTTCTCTTTCGCTATATTTGCGGTGAATTTGTAATACCCGCTTCCCTTGCTCAAGGTGTATGGCAGAGCAGTTTCGGGCCATACGACTATTTTAGCCCCCTTTTCTGCCGCCTCTCGCGTGTATTGCTCGTAGACCTGCCACGTTTTTTGGGAGCTCGACGCGTCCCACTTTTCATGCGACGATATGTTGCCCTGTACCACCGCTACTCTGACCGTCTCGCCCGTGTTTTTGTGCGAGAACCAGATAGCCGTGCCCGCACCGTATTGAAATACGAAAAGCGCCGCCGCCAAGATGCAGGAAAGCTTTAATTTATCTTTGTGTGAAATTGCGAGCGCGATAAAAGCATTTACAGAAACGATAATAAAGGTCACAAAATAAGGTCCGAACCAAGATGCAGTCTGCAACCCGACGAGATATTCCGACTGTCCGAGCGGCAGTCTGCCCCACGGCACGCCCCACCAGCCGAATGTCTGAAGCCACTCGTAGACAGTCCATATCGCTCCGAGAGCCAAGGGCTTGAGAAATACATATCGCTGACAAGCGGTCGAGCGGAAAACTATATCCGCAAGGAGAAAAACGAGTCCTCCTTGCACCGCCTGAAAGAGCGAGAGCCCTATCCAAGCCGCGATAACCACACAAAGAGCCGCGCCCTTTGTCATTCCGTCTATAAAATCAAGTGGATAAAGATTTACAAACCAATGAAAGTTTACCACATAAAATGACATAAAGAAAAACACGCCGTAGCCATAAAGAGCGCGAAGCTTCATTTTTCTCTCTTCACCTGCGCAAAGCGTTAAAAGAAAGAGCGCGCAAGGCACAAGCGTGAGCCATTCAAGAAAGCCTATTTTTGATATAACGAGACAAAGCCCCGTCAAAATACCACTCAAAGCGAGCATTAGAAAGCGCAAGGAGCGACGGTATTTTTCAACGGTCACGATATCGTTTATTTCGGTCTTGTTCATATTTTTAGGCGAGTTCCTTTCTTGAATATTTTTCTAATGACGGATAAAAAATCAAATAAATTGCGGTTTGTCGGTGAGAGTTAATCACGATTAACTCTCACCTCCGTCAACAAATCTTTTGCGGTTGCGTCCCGCAAATTTGCTACGCAAAACCGATTTGTTGCATCTGCGC
>JAZNEM010000189.1:0-9896 GCA_045588595.1 Eubacteriales bacterium | reverse complement strand
CCATTTTCAATAAGACATTCTGCGATACGAGATTGCATTTCAATCAAGTTACTCAAAGAAACTCCCTTTTGTTTTAGTGCAGAATTAATTTTTTCTTCCCCACTCAAAACATAAGCCATTTCGGATAAACGCGAAAAATATATTTCGGGAATTTGTTCAAGTGCTGAACGAGCACCGTTAAGATTTCCTTTGGATTTATAAGCGTATGCCAAAAAGCGAAGAGCGTCATATTTTGTGGAATTGTCATTTGTAACATCCATAACCTTTAAAGCTATATCTATGGTTTTATCCGGCTCTTTCCAGTAGTTTATCAAATAAAGAAGATTGCACAACAAAATATCATTGTTTGGATATTTTTTCAGTCCTTGTTCAATGATCTTGCATCCCTCATCTTGATTTGTTTCACGGTATTTGACACTTTCCCTTGCAATAGAAAGTGTTTCATTTCTAATTTCTTCAAAATTATGATCAAATAACTCATCCATAGATACACCGAAATAATTTGCCAAAATAGGAGCAAGTGTAATATCGGGCAGGGCGATATTGTTTTCCCATTTGCTTACCGCTTGAAAGGAAACACCGATGCTGCTTGCAAGCTGTTCTTGTGTGATACCACGGCTCTTTCTTAATTCTTTAATTTTTCTTCCAATATGCATAGATAACCTCCAATTATTAGGCGGCGCCTGCCTTGTGATTATATTATATCATGCTTATCTTAGATTGGCAATAACTACTTAAACGAACTTTTTCAACCCTCAGTTGAAAAATCAAAGTCCAAATACACCAGCAATATCAACAATGTATTTTACCTGCTTTATCACATATAACCAAGAATTTGCTTTTTGCATCACAGCAATTCAAAATGATTTTTTTGGTTATTGATAATCCCCTCTTTTTTCAGCTTGCTTATCTCGGCTGAAAGACCGCTTCGCTCGACCTCAAGATAATCGGCAAGCTCTTGTCTGTCAAAAGATATCTCAAAGCTACTACGCCCCGTTTTCTTTGATTGGAGCATAAGATACGCCATCAGCTTTTCCCTCGTTGAGCGCTTTGAGGTTATCTCTATCCTTTGGTGAAACAATATCGTTTTCGTTGCAAGGTCTCTCATCAAGTTAAAAATCAGCTGTTGATGGAATCCGCAATTATTCGAGCAGGTGTGCAATATATGGCTGCAATCTATAAGCATGACCTCACACGGCTCATTCGCAATAACCGTAACAGGCAAAGCCTTTGACTCCGCGCAAGCAAACGCCTCGGCAAAAACCTCGCTCTCGCCCATCTCCGAGAGTATACTGCGATTTCCATAATAATCGACCTGAACGATCTGCACGCTTCCCGACAAAACTATTCCTATGTATTTAGCGGGCGTTCCCTCGGCAAATATAGTATATTTTTTATCGAACGGTGCGACCTTTGCCCCAAGACATGCGAGCATCCTTAAAAGATCATCGTCATCGATCTGGGCAAAAAGCGGGCAATTTTTTAAAATTTTTAAATACTTTTTCAAAGCATTCTCCTTTTTGTTGAAAATTCAACAGACTTTCTTTGTTAATTATACTATAATAGTGTCAGAAAATCAAGGAGGATCTTAAAAATGCTTAGAAAAATAATCAAAATAGACGAAGAAAAATGTAACGGCTGCGGAGCTTGTGCATCCGCTTGCCACGAGGGTGCTATCGAAATGATAAACGGAAAGGCAAAGCTTACTCGCGAGGACTACTGCGACGGTCTTGGTGACTGTCTGCCCGCTTGTCCCACAAACGCTATCACGTTTGAAGAGCGAGAAGCCCCCGCCTACAACGAAGATGCCGTAAGACAGGCAAAGATGCAAAAATTCGGGGTAAAGCTTCCCTGCGGCTGTCCGGGAACGCAGTCAAAGGCGATAAAGCGTGACGCTCAACAGAGCGTGCCGAGTGTAAAAAGCGCTTCCGTATCGAGTCAGCTTATGCAATGGCCCTGTCAGATAAAGCTCGTGCCTGTAAACGCGCCGTATTTTGACGGTGCTAATCTTCTCATTGCCGCAGACTGCACGGCATACGCCTACGGAAATTTCCACAACGAATTTATTCGAAATCACATAACGCTTATCGGTTGTCCCAAACTCGATGAGGGTGATTATGCCGAAAAGCTAACTCAGATCATCGCCAATAACAACATAAAGAGCATCAAAATAGTCCGCATGGAAGTTCCCTGTTGCAGCGGAATTGAAAACGCGGCAAAGCGCGCGCTTCAAGCAAGCGGAAAATTTATTCCTTGGCAAGTAATTACAATATCAACTAATGGAAAAATACTTGATTGAATTTGAAATTCCCATTGAATTTTACAAAAAAAGTGGTATAATTATAGTATAAGTAATTTTAATGTGAGGTATTGTAGCATGACAATAACAAACGATATCAAATATATAGGTGTAAACGACCACAATATCGACCTTTTCGAAGGTCAATACGCAGTTCCTAACGGAATGGCATATAACTCATACGCTATCATAGACGAAAAGATAGCAATAATGGACACCGTTGACGCTTCTTTCACGCACGAATGGCTTGATAACATTCAGAACGTTCTTAACGGTAAGACTCCCGACTATCTCATAGTTCAGCACATGGAGCCCGACCATTCGGCAAATATACTGAATTTCAAAAAAGTTTACCCGAACGCGACCGTCGTATCCTCGGCAAAAGCCTTTAACATGATGAAGAACTTTTTCGGAACAGATTTTGCTGACTGCCGTATAGTTGTCGGTGAGGGTGACACATTGAACCTCGGCAAGCACACGCTCACCTTTGTGACCGCTCCTATGGTACACTGGCCCGAGGTCATCGTGACATACGACTCTACCGATAAGGTTCTCTTCTCCGCTGACGGATTCGGAAAGTTCGGCGCACTTGACATTGAAGAGGATTGGGCTTGTGAGGCTCGCCGCTATTACTTCGGCATCGTTGGCAAGTACGGTGCGCAGGTACAAGCACTTCTCAAAAAGGCGGCAGGACTTGATATTTCTATCATTTGCCCTCTCCATGGCCCAGTTCTTTCAGAAGATCTTCCCTACTACATCGGCCTTTACAACACGTGGTCAAGCTATGAGCCAGAGGAGGACGGCATAGTTATAGCGTACACCTCGGTCTACGGCAACACTAAAAAGGCTGTAAATATCCTCGCAGATAAGCTCCGCGCAAGTGGTTGCCCCAAGGTAGTTGTAAATGACCTTGCGCGTTGCGACATGGCAGAGGCAGTTGAGGACGCGTTCAGATACAGTAAGCTCGTTCTTGCAACGACCACTTATAACGCTGATATATTCCCCTTTATGCGTGAGTTCATCAATCACCTCGTCGAGAGAAACTATTCCAACCGAACAGTTGCTCTCGTTGAGAACGGAAGCTGGGCGCCTCTTGCCGCAAAGGTCATGAGAGGAATGTTCGAAAAGAGCAAAAATCTCACGTTCACCGATACCACGGTCAAGATAACTTCTGCGCTTAACGAAGAAAGCTCGAAGCAGATAGACGCGCTCACAGAAGAGCTTTGCCGCGATTATCTTGCAAAGCAAGATTCAACGGCTAACAAAAACGACCTCACCGCACTCTTTAAAATAGGCTATGGGCTCTACGTTGTCACTTCTAACGATGGAAGAAAAGACAATGGACTTATAGTGAACACGGTAACACAAGTAACTAACTCCCCCAACCGCCTCGCCGTAACGATAAACAAAGAAAATTATTCTCACCACGTAATAAAGCAGACGGGCAAAATGAATATTAACTGTCTGACCGTTGACGCGCCCTTTAAGGTTTTTGAGGCATTCGGCTTCAGAAGCGGACGAAACGTAGATAAATTTGAAAATTGCACACCTCTCCGCTCGGATAACGGACTTGTGTTCCTGCCGAGATATATAAACTCTTTCATGTCTCTCAAGGTCGAACAATACGTTGACCTTGATACGCACGGAATGTTCATCTGCTCTGTAACCGAGGCACGAGTTATCTCTAATGTTGAAACTATGACCTACTCCTACTACCACGCTAACGTAAAGCCAAAGCCCGAAACAGAGGGTAAAAAGGGGTGGGTATGCACTATCTGCGGATATATTCACGAGGACGAGGTGCTTCCCGATG
The DNA here is from genome assembly GCA_045588595.1 of Eubacteriales bacterium. Lineage (GTDB taxonomy): Bacteria > Bacillota > Clostridia > Oscillospirales > CAG-272 > HGM12713. The sequence continues at coordinate 5,784 of JAZNEM010000189.1, read as the reverse complement.
ATTTCATCTGCCCACTCTGTAAACACGGTGTGGCTGATTTTGAGCCTATAAAATAATTTTAGGGGGACTTTATTATGAATTTTCTTGAAGAACGCATAACACGCGACGGTATAGTTAAAGAGGGTAACGTCCTAAAGGTAGACAATTTTCTCAATCACCAGATGGACGTTAAACTTCTTGACGAGATAGGAGCGGAATTTTACAGAAGATTCTCTGACGCGGGAGTCACGAAGATACTGACCATCGAGGCATCGGGAATAGCGATAGCCGCGTTTGCAGCAAAATATTTTGACGTTCCGTTCGTTTTTGCAAAAAAAGCAAAAAGTGTAAATATCGACGGTGACGTATACGTTGCTGAGGTCGAATCCTTTACACATAAGAACAAAAACAACGTTATCGTTTCCAAAAAATTCCTCTCCGAAGAGGATAAAGTACTTATAATAGACGATTTCCTTGCGAACGGCTGCGCTCTTCAAGGACTGATATCTATTACCGAGGAATCGGGAGCGGAGGTCGTAGGCATCGGAATTGCCATCGAAAAGGGCTTCCAGATAGGCGGACGAGTTATCCGCAACCTCGGATATAGGCTCGAATCCTTGGCAATAGTTGAATCCATGGATCACACAACGGGAACGATAAATTTCCGAAAACAGTAATTTTTTATAAAACGGCGGGAAAAAACCGCCGTTTTTATTCAATTTATCGCCTCTATAAACTGTAATTTATTGCTTCAAATTTTGATTTGTCGGTGAGATTGATTTGACGAAATGACAACGCACAAATGAGGCGTTTTGCACAAAGAGGCTTCTCCAGCGGAGAAGCTGTCGCGATAGCGACTGATGAGGAGAGCAAATTATATAAACTAAAGGGTGATCTCCTCATCCGTCTTTTGCTTCGCAAAATCTATTGGTTTGTGTGAACAAAACCTCAATTTGTTTTACTTATAGCAGCGACCGATGATCGTCCGTTATAAACGATTACATATAAAAAGACCCCACGCGGTTTTCCGCGTGGGATCGTTTTTACATATTTACGTAGAGATCAAGTCCATTTCTCCCATTTGCTATAGCTTGAATTTGTAGCATCATCGGGTGTCCAAGTCTTAAGGTCTAAGGAGTTAACCGAAGCAAGCATGATATCGCCTGCATCAAGCTTATAGATCTCTGCTTTTACGTTTACGTAATTTTTCATTCTAATTCCCTCCCTCATTAATAAGCAAGGGCATTGTAGCTCGTATCAGAAATCTGGTACGTGCCCGTGTAGGTTCTGTTTCCTGCGTTATCTTCAATGAAGCATCTGAACGTAAGGGTGCTGTGAATATTTGTAGGAAGGTCTTTAATGTTGATCGCGAACATATAACCGCCTTCGTTAGTGTACTTAGTACCATTTGTATCGGTCAAGGTCTTATAAACAGTCTCGGAGGTTATATCAACAAATTTGGTGCAAACTGCGTTGGATATATTTTTCAACTTATCAGTCTCTGACCAAATGGTGTTCGCATTAGTTGCCGCGGTTGCGCCTGCTATCTCTACGCCAACGTATTTGTATTTTGTAAAGTCAGCCGATGTAACGTTGTTCAAGTTACCTACAATTCTTATATTAGAAGCTACTGTACCCTGCTGGTATCCAACCACGTCAATAGTTTCAGATTCTGCGTGAGCGTCATAGCCAAACTGACCGTGGAGAAGCTTTCCGGGGGTAGGAACGCTGTTAAGAATCGTTGCTACACAAACATTGTTCGCAGCTGCATGGACAGTAGTAGCTGCATTATTACTTTCCCCATATCCAAACCATGTTGAACTACCAGATATTTTAGTATACATTTTCATATAAATGTACAGCGGCTGTCCCTTCATAACAACGGTATGGGGTTGCAACTGATATATGCCATCTTCTTCTGACAATGCAGTAGTACTAGTACCTTTACGTGCTATAATCTGCTGTGCATAATATTGTGCGTCTGCTTTATACTTGTTCATATCTACGTATCCGTAGTAGTTACAAGATACATTCTTTTCTACACCGCCCTCAGCAATGATCCAAAGCACAGAATCAGCTGCCGCTTCGATTGCTTTACCGTAGGTAGCGCTACCTTCAGTTCCTAAAGATTCAGAATTGGTCAAAGCCCTATCAAGCGTAGCATCCGTAAGACGCTTGGTAGAATCTACAAGTGCAAGACCGTAACCAACCTTTGCGTCGGGTAAGAATCCCATACCTCTGGTAGCTAACGATGTCTTAACGTCACCTGAATCCCCCACTTCATACGTAGCAACAGCGATGGTAACACCGTCCATGTCGTTGCCTCCACCCATCCAGAATTCTGCGAAAGCTACAACATCCGTCCAAACTACGTCATTCTTAAAGAAAATTACAGCGGTCTCTCCTGATTTAAGTGAATAGGTAGTTTCATAAGCTAACACACCATCCTTACTTACATCGATCTTGTATACGCTTGTAATCTTCGCATAGCTCTTTTGGTAAGCCGGCTGAGTACCGTGAAAAGCTCTTTGTACGAAAGTACCATCGCTACCACCGTCGTTTGTTCCGCCGTGGAGAATAATGTGATAATTGGTAAGTGTGACTGCAGAGTCATTGGTATTTGTTACTTCTATAAACTCATTTTCATCACCGCTCATTGCACTTGCGTCAGTAGCGGGCATAATTTCGGTGATTGCAAGCCCCTTGGTCTCTGCAGAAACAGCCTCAACATTTTTATAAACACCATCGGTGGGCTGACCCGCTACAAGTTTTCCTGGGGTAGGATCTTCACAAGCCGCAACGTCCAAAACATAGCAGCTTTCGGTTGCTTCCATATTTCTCCATGTATGATTAGTGTTTTCTACACGTGTGAGCTGAACCGTTCCGTCGGGAGCAGGCTTAGGCATCATGTAAGAATCATATCTGTCTTGAGTGGAAAGTGTTGCTGTAGCAGGGTTGTTAAATTCAGCTTCAACTACTGCATCGTCAAATGCTTTTGCATCAAAGTAACCGTAACGGTTTGCAACTTTACCCGGAACGTTACCGCTGGCATAGATCATCGTCATCGTATCAGCAGCTTTATGACGGGCTATTGTATTGACAGCAGGCTCGTCTGTATCCATACCGCCTCTGCCATTAGTGCCTGCAGAAGTGTCATAAGTATCAAGGTCTGCAAAAGACTTATTTACCAAAGATACAATATACGCAGCCTTAGTATCGGGCAAGAAGCCGTTGCCGTAATAACCTGCGGTTTTATGAGCATTATAAACGGTAACAGCTGAAACGTCAATTTCAACAATGTTCTTCTCATCTATCGAAGTACCTGTTGTATTCCACCAATAAATCTTGAAGTTATCTAATGTTTGGGTTGCATCGGATTTAAGCCAAATAACCATAGGACCGTCGGTCGATTTAAGTGTAGTTCTCTCGGCATCGACGATACTTGCGAGAGAAACTTTTAGCGTACCGCTGTTAGCTCCGGTATCATAAAGGGCGTTTGTACCTGTGCCAAGAAGACGTCCAAATCCGGTATAAGCAGTTTTTCCGGCAAACGCGAAAATAAAACGGTAAATGTAGTAGTCCTTAAGATCCACCGTAGTTCCTTCAATGGTGTTGATAACTTCGATGTACTCGAATGACTCACCGCCAACAGGGTTAGGAGCAACCTCTGTGATAGCAAGTTTACCTTCATTTGCTACGGGTTCTGTGTCGTCTGCAAAGACGGGAAATGCTGCAGTTATGATCATTAGGGCGCACAAAACAAGCGCTAAAACTTTTTTCATGATTTTTCCTTTCGTACTGAAAAATTTTTATTGAATTTTTTCAGCTAACGCTGTATTCAATAAACAAGGTTAAGTTTTTGAAATCAAAAATCCTTGCAAAACAAGTATTCAATTCAAATATATTATACAACTTTTACATTCCGTGTCAACATACACGGGAATTTTTTGTTGCTATTTTCAAATTTTTATGATATAATACAAATAGGAACTTTTTTATGGTAATGGAGACTAAAAATATGGCTAAAAATAACTATTCCTTGATCTCTTCCTTGCAGCTTGCAAAAGTTTGCGGGGTTTCTCAAGGAACGATAGACCGCGCGTTAAATAATCGTCCCGACATCAAGCCCGAAACTAAAGAAAGGATCCTTGAGGCCGCAAAAAAATACGGCTACATTCCAAACGTCGCCTCTCCTCACATAAGCGGCACTAAATCCAAGCTCTACGGAATAGTTCTCTTCAATTTGTATAACGACTATTTTTCACAATTCATTATGGATTTCGAAGAACTGTGCAAAAGCATTGGCTACAATTCTATCATCATGTTCTCACACAACGACCTTCAGAAAGAGATAGGTTGCATAAATCAGCTCGTGCATCTTGGAGTTGACGGTATCGTTCTATGTAGCGTAGGACAAAGCGATGAATACAGCAGATATCTTCTCTCTCAAAATATTCCGATAATCACTATTTGCAACAAGGTAAAAGATCTTCCTTTTGTAGGAATAAACAATTTCGCAGCCATGAAAGATCTAGTTACTTACGAGCTGAATATCAGACCAAATGCTGATTTCTATTACTTCGCTCCAGTGCTTGAACGCGCCGAACGAGAGAATATATATTGCATGATCGAACGTCACCAAGCTTTTACCGAAACTCTTGAAATCCATAAAAAGCCATATTTTACGGTAACTAACCCTGAAAAGCTTGTTGAACTTCTGAAAAAATCAAAATCCTCTGTCGTAATATGCGCGACCGACCATTACGCGATACAGGTGTCACAGATAGCTTACGAAAACAAGCTGGAAAACGTTAAAACTACAGGCTTTGACAACTGTGAGCTTCTAAAAAAATTCCATTCGAACATCGATTCACTCGGTTTTGACCGAAAAGAACTTGTGAATATTATACACCGTTGTCTGTCAGAAGAATCATCCGAAGAATTCAACTATATAGCGCACAATATCGTATCTTATAATAAATAATGATAAAAAGCTCTCCAAAATATTCCTTGGGGAGCTTTTAAACCGTTTTGACCGAATTGTGATTTTCATCATTGTTTTTACAATTGTTTTCCAAAAATAAATACATTGAATAAATAATGATTTCATAATTATTTAACACATAATATTATTTATAATTTATCTATTTCAGTGAATTATAAATATATTTAATTATATTATTCAACATTATTTCAGCATCAATATTATTACAACAATTATTGCAACAATAATTTTATTTTTTGTGTTATTTAGCAAAAAAATTATTAATATGTATATGTAGGCAAAACATTTTTTATTTTAACTCTTGACAAAACAAGAAGGTCGTGGTATAATATTGAGGCAAATCAATCACGAGGTGTGGCTCAGCTTGGTAGAGCGCTACGTTCGGGAGCAAATCACCGATTACGAGCGTAAAAATTCCAAAACCGCTGAAACCCCTTGAAAACACTGCATATTTTGGCAGTAACCAATCTAATAAAATTCCCGATGTAAGTGGTCTGACCACATGTTTGACCACTTACAGAAAAACCCCAAAAAAACACCATCGAGGTGTGGCTCAGCTTGGTAGAGCGCTACGTTCGGGACGTAGAAGTCGCAAGTTCGAATCTTGTCACCTCGACCATAAACAAAAAGACACCTATCGGTGTCTTTTTGTTTATGCTTGGGTGGCATTTTCGAACATGGTTGTTGCTCTGCAACAACGCAAGTTCGCATTCGCCACCTGGAGATCGGCAAGCTCGCTTGGCAGGCGGAAGGTGGGCGAATATTCGCCTTCGGCGAAAATCTTGTTTCGCCCTTCGGGC
>JAZNEM010000188.1:0-22118 GCA_045588595.1 Eubacteriales bacterium | reverse complement strand
GGGCTTTCTGACCGAGGTAGGCGGTGTTAAGCAGGATACCGCTGCGGGCGTTTACGTTTATCTTTTTACCTCTGTTGTAAAGGATCAGGACGTTTCGCAGTACAAGACTACGCAGACCTATGGTGATATGACACTCGTCAGCGCGGGGGTCGGTGCAAAGGATATGACCATCGAAAACGGTGCTGTTATTTACATCGGCACTATCTCTTGGTGATGAACAATTCTAAAATAAGGCATTTTATACTTCGCATAGTTCTTGTAGGACTTATGGCTGCCACGCTTGAGGTCGGAAAGTTTACTTTATCATTTCTGCCCAATATCGAAGTCGTCACGCTTCTGTGCGCGCTCTTCGGTTACGTTTTCGGCGGTGCGGGAGTAATTGCTACGCTCGTTTTTATCGCAATTGAGCCTCTTATATACGGATTCGGCACTTGGATAATATCCTACTGTTTATATTGGCCATTTGTTGCTATAATTTTTATGTTACTTGGACGGCTGAAAGTCAAAAACCGTGTGATACTGACAGTCGTTGCTGTTATCCTTACCGTTTGGTTTGGAATTTTAACATCACTCGTTGACGTTGGACTGTTTTCGGGATATTTTGATAATTTTTTATACCGTTTCGGCATTTATTATCTCAGAGGAATAACTTTTTACATCACGCAGATCATCTGCAACGCTATCCTCTTCCCTCTTCTTTTCCGAAAGCTTTCGGAACTGTTAACCAAACTAAATAAGCGTATGATATAAGCAATGCCCCACTTGAAAAAATTCCAAGTGGGGCAATTTTGTATTGTTTCTTTATTTTAAAAGTATCTCTTTATTAGTTCCGTAAAAAACGTCGTCTCGTCCCGATATCTTCTGACAGAATTTCTCCATCATATCCCATGAATCGTCAATATCAAACTCAAACGTATGACCCCAGATATAAAATATCTTTGGCGTTTCGGTTATTTCAGGCAATGCAAGAAATTCATCGGCAAGCTCGAAAAGCTTTTCCCAATTTTGATGATATACCGTAGGATCAAAACGATACAAATTATCTTGAAGCTCAAAGCTATGATTTTCGGTGATAGTACGAGCGTATCTGATCTTTGTATTCTCGCGTATTACCTGCGCTACACGGTCGTCGTTATTTACTCCGCCGCAAGGATATGCCATTCCAACGACCTCATATCCGCATATGCGCTCAAGATTTTTTCTGTCCTCTTCTACCTGTCTTATTACCTCAGCATCGTCAAGCGTTGTCAAACGAGGATGATCCAGCGTATGTACCGCTATCTCGTGTCCCGCGTATATATCAGCTATCTCCTCGGCGGTAGGCTTACAATGGGCTACCGTCACGCCGTTCCTTATAAGAGAATTAGGTTCTCCGAATTTATTTGAATTGAGATTAAAAGTTGCCTTTAATCCGTATTTATTAAGCATTTTTATAAAACGCTTATCTTGTGTAGAGCCATCATCGTAACTAAATGTTACCGCTTTCGTTCTTCCATTAAACATTTCACATCTTCTCTCTTTTTGTATTCTTTAAAAACCAATCCTGTCTTGAAATGCATGAAACGTACTCGTTTCTGCTTGCCCCCAAGGAATCAAAATAAACGTCCTTATTTATGTGATGAGGAGAAAATCCGAGCTTTTCCTGAACCTTTTTCGAGGACAGATTACCTTCAATATAACTGCCGAAAACACGTTGCATAGAAAGATCCTCAAAGGCGTGACGTATAAGCTCGATCGCCGCCTCGGTGCAATATCCGTTTTCCCAATAAGGAACGCCTATCCAATATCCGATCTCGCAGTCGGTCTTTGAAAGTCCTATGTTACTGTTGTAATACGTCATAAGTCCCGCACTTCCGATAAGCTCGCCCGTAGAACGTAGAACGAGAGCGTATATTTCAGGTTGAGAATAAACGTCTTTTATTACCGCAAGGCTTTCTTTTGGATTTTTATGAGGCCTCCAGCCCGCAATAACACTCACACGAGGGTCTTTGGCAAGTCTATATAAACTTTTGGCATCCGACTCGCGCCACGCGCGGAGTATCAGCCGTTTTGTCATAAGTACGGGCATCGGCGTTTCCTTTCTTTTATTTGCTAAAAAAATTATATCACAAAAAGCCTCTATTGTCAACACCAAAAGCCGCCCGCGCGAATGCGCGAACGGCTTTTTTGTATGATCGATACAAAGTATCGATGTTTTGCAGTAGTATTAGTCTGCGGTAAGACCCGAACGTTCAATACCCTGTACAAGATATCTCTGACAGAAGAGATACATAATGATAAGGGGAAGAATGATCATAATTCCGCAAGTGTTACGGATCGCAGATTCGTAAAGGTTCTGTCCTGCATAGTCTGTATCAAGAGAAGAAGGAATACCAACGATCTTAGGCATCAAAATGATATCCGAGCTATCCGTGAAGAATACCGTAGTATAGAAGTCGTCGGTCCACTGCCACGAGAACGCGAACAGGAACACGGTGATCATCATAGGTACGGACAAAGGAAGAATGATCGTGAAGAAGGTGTGCATAACACCCGATCCGTCGATGTACGCGGACTCTTCAAGCTCATCGGGCACGCCTCTGAAGAACTGACGAAGCATAAAGATATAAAGACCGTTCTTAAATGCAAGACCACAAAGTGAAAGAATGATCAAAGGCCAATAAGAGTCAGTCAACTTAAGACCCTGTGCGCCGTCAAGGAACTTTTCAAAGGTGTCGGGAATAATGTCAATAGACTTCATAAACTCCGGACAGAAGTTCTTTCCAAAAAAGTTGATACCGCCTCCGTTCAAGAAGTTTCCGATTCCCAAAATATCGAAATAACGGAAATTCATAAACATAGAAAGCTGAAGCGTCTGGTGAGGAACTACGAGCGAGAAAATAACCGCCATAAACACCAGCTTGTTACCTTTAAACTTAAACTTTGCAAGTCCGTATCCTACAAGACAGCAAATAAACGTCTGTATAAGTGCTGTGCTCAAGGAGAGGAAGAGCGTGTTTATAAAGGCTTGGAGATAGTGTTGATCTATCCATATTGCTTTATAAGTATCAAGTGTGAAGTTTTTAGGAATAAGTCGTACCGTTACGTCAACGAAGTCATCGGGAGCCATGAACGAACCCGCTATCTTTGTGAAGAACGGGAAAAGTACGATGTAGGAAATACCTATCAGAAGTACAAGTCTGAACAGATACCATACTACCTTTTTCAAGAAGAACAGAGACAAGAATTTTGCTTTAAGTCTTTCCTTTAAGGGAGTTCTTTCGAACTCTACTCTTATCTTGTTTTTGCTCTCTTTTGTTATCTTAGGCTTGTTATCAATATTCTGTGCGTTCATTCTTTACCTCCTTAATCACGTCTCTGGTAGAAGACGAATGCTGAGAATACTGCGGCAAAGAGTGCGATGATTCCGATTACTATCAAGAAATACATCCATGACATTGCCGAGCCGATAACGTCTCCGTCGGTGGTCTTCTGCGACATACCTGAAATATATGTCATTACAACGTTCGATTCCGTTGTAAACGAGTCGATTATCGTATAAATCGCATTAACAAGTATCATCGGGCTTATCATCGGGAAGGTTATCTTCCAGAAGGTCTCCCAAGCGGTTGCACCGTCGATCTGTACCGACTCATAAATAGCGGGAGAGATCGACTGCAGACCTGACAGGAAGATAAGCATCTGTACACCGGAGCGGTTTACGATATCATAAATATTATTGATCGCTTCAACAACGTATTTAACAAGACCTTCGCCGACTGCCATTCCCGAGAACAATCTTTCAACGTCCATCGCGGAAACTATGCTATTTGCAGCACTCTGTCCTGAACCGTCATCGATTCCTTCTGCGGAATCCATGTAAGAGTTAAGAACGTTGTTAGCATCGATAGACTCCATAATACCCGTTGAAAGAATAACGGGAATGAAGAATATCGCACGGAACAATGCTCTACCAGCCATCTTCTGATTCAAAAGAACTGCCATAAAGAGCGAGAAGACAAGTATCATAGGAATATCGAATACCATATCCAGCAAGCCGTCGACAAGTGTTTGGGTGAAATCAGCATCGTCGGTGATCGCCGCTACGTAGTTTGCCCATCCAACGGGGGTAAATGCCATACCCCCGCCCACGATAGGTCTCATCGTGTGAAAACTGTACCAGATCGAATCGTAAACGATAGGTAAGTAAACCAATACAAATCCAATTACGAAAGGAAGAACAAATATCCAACCAGCTCTTGCTTTTCTTTTATCAAGAGAGGCATTTTTTCTTTTCTTAGGTGCTTTAATTTTTACGTCTTTTGTCATTTTGCTATTACCTCCCTTTCATCAAGCGTTAGTGGGCTTAAGAACTATGTAGCCGTAAGCCTCTACAGTATAAGTGATTCCGTTATCAGCAGTTACGGTTACTGCATAGTTGTTGAAGTTAAGGATAAACGCCGTAACGTTTCCATTATCAGAATTTACGTATTCCATGTAAACGATCTTGTTTTTATCAGATTCGTACTTGTTAAACGTTTCTTCTGTCTTCTTGTTATCGTCGCTTTCCTCTTCTTCCTCTTCTTCAGCAACATACTCGTAATCCTTGAAGCCGTTTATCTCTGTAGGAGTTTCGGTTGCATCGCCCTTGTTAGCTTCAGCATACTTAGCAAATGCCGCCTTTGCGACTGCCAAGATCGCAGCTTCCTTAGACTCTGTAGCAGGAGTACCCTTACCGGAGATAACTTCGTAAGCTGCCTTGTTATCATCAAGGATAGTCTTAAGCTCTGCTCTGATCTTAGCGGTGAAAGCATCTTCCTTCTCAAGAAGTGCAAGACCTTCAACAGCCTTCTCATAGTCTGCAACCAACGCACGAGCATCTGCTATCGAGGTATCTGCAAGCTTGTAAATACGTTCGAGAATGTACTCTGCCGAACCGTTTGCACTTGCAGCTTCAAGCGCAGCTTCTGCGCTGTCATATGCGGTCTTTGCTGCATCCTTTTCTTCCTGAGTTGCATTGGGATCTGCTAAAACGGCGTCGTTAGCTTCCTTTGCGGCATCAAATGCCTTTTGTGCATCGAGAAGAACTTCTAACTTGTCACCCCAATCCTTGAGATCAGCAATACTTTTTGTGAGGTTAAACGTAGAATTTCCGTCATCTTCCTTCAAAGCTTCATTCAAAGCGGGAATACGGTCAAGGATAAGACGTCTTGTTTCATGAAGCTGCTTACGAAGTTCTTCCGCTTTAGCAGCACTCAATTCTTCCTCTTTCTTTATAGCTTCCTCAATAGCGTTCTTAAGGTCTTCCTCAAGCTCATCCGCATCGGGAATACGAGTTCCGTCAAGGAACTTGTGGTTCTCGATGGTGCTGGTCTGGAGATCCTTAAGCAAACCGTTAAGCTCGCTATAAAGCTCAACAACGTCGTTGAACCAGATATCGTATCTTATAGAATAGTAGTGGCTGAGAAGCATATCATTCTTAAGATTATCGGTATTCTGATAAGAAAGTATGAAGTTAAGACCTGCGCCGCTTTCAAGTGCCTTAAGCAAAGCGTATTCCATATTACCTTCCATGTTAATAGCCGTACCTGCGTACTCTACGTAACCGTGAAGAACGATTGCAAGGAAAGGAATTGCTGCAGAAGACTCTGCGAAACGGCTGGAGTCAAGCGCGATGTCGGTAATGTAGTCAACGTATTTCCACGTGAATGCGTTACCGCCTGCGGTCATGACCTTATTGTAATTCTCGCGGATATACTGGAATGCACGCTCCGTAAAGTCTCTCGAGTCAGAACGGTTGTAAGGCTCATCCTCGTCGAAGTCGGAGTTCAAGTAAGATCCGAGAGTAGATACCGAAATACCTATCGGATTGTATTCAAGATACTTCTGCGTGAATTTCTCGTAGAAGTGGCTGAAATATGCGGGCGAAAGTGCCAACTCATAGTAGCTGATGTAAGTCTGCTTGGTTGCACTGTATTCACGCTTACTGGAATAACGGTCATCGATCGTCTTGACTGCGTGATTCTTAAGGTTCACACCGTCAAAGAGCGTATTGGTTTTTGTAAATGCGAAGTCAAAGTCCGGGAAGAGCTGGAAGCCCTTTTCTCTTGCAGCTGCTGTCAGCTCCTCAAAGTCCATTCCGCCTTCCTCAACTGCTTTTTCCCACTTGAGATTGTACGGTGCTCTCGGCTCTGTCAAGCCTCCCTTAGTATAACCCGTCATTATAAAGTTGATGTTGTTAATACCCTTTGCCGCAAACTCGTCGTACATCGTGTTGATATCAGCAAACGTCGTAAGAGGAGTCATAACGGTGAAAGGTATAGACAAGAAGCGCTCTGTCGTTTCCATTGCGCCGAATGTCTCAATATAAAGCGGGATATCGCTCTTTATGTCCTCTGCGGTAAGCTTGTTGAGGACGCCCTTATTGATAAGGTAATCACGGTATGCCTTAGCCATTCCTACGTAAGAGGTATCGTAAGTACCCGTAAGTCCCTTCTCTGCCGCAACCTCGTCAGAGGTGAGCATGATATAACGAACCTTATAGCTACCCGTATATTTTCTTGCGGATACGACTGTCCAGGTATCGTTCTGACCTACAGAGATAGCGTCTGCAACGTTATAAGTATCGTTAGGTCTGGGCTTAACCGTCATTTTAACGGTATTGTAGTTATGAGGTATGATCGGATGATATGCGGAAAGCTCCATCAAAGCATCGCCTTCCTCAACTATTGCAACGAAGCCGCGCTCCTTATAGTAAGTTTCTACGGGAGTTTTTACCGTTTCCTCTTCTTCATCCTCATCGGTCTCAGGCTTTTCCTGCTTTACGATCAACTCTTCGTTCTCGTAAATACCGAATACAGGATAACGAATGGTCTCCTGATGAGTTCCGGTTATATCGTGGTATGCGTAGTCAACGCCGTAGATCTTACCTTGAACGTTAGTGGATACTCCCAAAGCAGCGGTATCTTCGAAATCGAAGAGAGTGCCTGAACCGTCAGGGAAGAAAGTGTAACCCGAGTTGGGGTTTTCTCCTGCGCCCATGTAAGGCAGAATGTCTATGCTGTTAAGACGGTAGAGCGACTCTGCAAAACGAATACCGTTTGCGGGAAGTCTTACCGATACGCCCATGTTATCGAGCGTATACTCAAGAGCCATCTTAAAGAGCGGAGGATTATCGTCTTCGCTTTCCCACTCAACTTTGAGATGGTCTTCATCAAGATCATCATAGCTGTAGTCAGGAGCGTAAGTCTTTATGAACTGCTCAAGTCTTGCCTTTTCTGCGTTAGACGTTGTGGGATCCAACACATAGATAGGCATCTTCTTGGTAATTGGGAAAGACTTATGCATCTCGTCGATAATTGACTGAACAGACTCAGCACTAGGATCCTTCAGCTGATAAAAACCCCACTCTCCCAGCTTATCATCAAGAAGTTTTTCATCCGCATTGGTAAATCCATCTTCATCATTAGTCATAGTCTCTTTTACAGCGTTATAGAGTTTAGCCTCAAAAGAGGACTTTTCTATACGCTCAGGAACGAGATATTTAGACTGCTCACGTCCGATAGTATACTCTACACGGATACCGTTTTTGATATTCTTTACTATTATCTGTCCTCTGGAAGCTGCCCATTCGTAACTCCAGTAGTCCTCCTCTTCATCAGTTGCGATATTGGTAAAGTTTACCTTCAACTGTGAAAGAAGCTGAGACTTGATATCTTCGGTAGCATCCTTATCCTTATAAACATCATAAGGGTTTGAGAAAAGGATCTCGCCGCTGGCGATACACTCAACAGCAACTTCTCCGCTGTACGCGTCAACGTACAAGCGGTAACCGTCCTTTTCAAGACGAAGATCCATCAAGGAAAGCTTATCTTGAGGAGTCTCAACGATAACGTCTGCCTCTGTATCCTCAATATAAGTAGCGACATCCTTGGTTTCATCCTTTATAACAGGCTTACCCGAAAAATACCAGTAAGTAGGCTTTGCGGATGTTGTGTTCTTAGTATATACGGGGCCTTCTGCGCCGTTATTTGCACTTACCATCATGGTAAATGCGCTAAGAAGCATCAAAACAGCTAAGAGTGTCGATATTATTCTATTTTTTACCATAATAAATATACTTCCTCCTATCTGTTTACATTCGGAACTGAATTTCGGTGACGATATTTGTTACAAAGCTTACCAGCTTTCCGAGAAGTGTCGAGAAGAGGAGCGCAATGAACATGATAACTATCATACCACCGAGTGTTCCAAGGGTAGTTCCTATACCCTTACCCATTGAGTAATCGTGTGTAACCATCATTCCAAAGAACAACAGCATTCCCATCCAGATAAATCCGATGGTCGTAATAACCGAAAGGATATCTGCTTCTTTTGAAAGAAGAACGTTAGATACGATGGTCGTAGGAATAATTACCAAGGACAAAGGCATCAACGAATAAGTCGAAGCTATATAAATGTCCTTAAAGCTTCCTTCACCGTCAAACAACGTTGTCAAGCACCAGTTAGCGACCATCCAAAGAGCCAAAGGCAAGCACACGCTAAGCACGACTGCAAAGAACGAAGAATACGTCTGTCTCGGGTTAAGTATATAACCACGACCGATTGCTTGATAGTAGAAAGCAACTATCGTAATTCCGAGTATCGTTGTACCTGCGCGGACCGATCCACGTTTTTCATGCTTAAGATCCCAATATCCGTCGAACGGGTGGAACATAAGATGGAATACGTAAAGCAATTCCTGACCGTAGGTTCTCTTCAATCCCGCTGTAGCAACACGCTTGTTTACCTTCTTTGCATACTTGAGGAACCAAGAGCAGCCAAGGCAGATAGCAACTACTACGATCGGGATAAAAATGATATACTTGGAGATCCATTCCTTACGGATCTCTTGATATGCGTTAGAGTAGTTTTCGGTATCATAAGCAGCCTGATAGTACTCGATAGCCTCTTCGTACTTACCGCTTCTGTAAAGTGCATTACCGATTCCTATGTACGCCGCGTCGAAGTTAGAGTTTCTCTTAAGGATCTCCATCCAGTCATCGATCGCCTGGTCGTACAAACGGTTGTTCTGGTTCTCTATCGCTTTGATAAGAATGTTACCGTATTCGGTTCTCTGATATACAGTGAACGACTTTGCGGTCTGGTCGAGAAGCAACATGTTGTCACCCTGATATACGATTCCGGCGAGCTTTACTATGTTACCAAGCTGTTTACCGGTATCACCGAACGCAAAGAGGAGATTACCCTGTGTATCGTAAGTAAATACCTTACTTCTCTTCTGGTCGATTATAGACCAAGTTTCCTCAGGTCCTACTGCTACGTCAACGATCTTCGACGCACCGTAGATCTTATCGGAAGGCTGATTTCTTGCGTTATCAACTTCACCTGAAGGCGGATAGAATCCGTTTCGAGCCATGATCTCCGTACCTGCCGCATTGAGCATCTTTACAGGCGCATAGTCACCCGATTTGCTCTTGCTGCTGATAGCGGAAAGCATCTTGCTTTGGTCTACCGTAGAGGTTGTAACGTATATAAACTCACCTGCAAGAGCAATGTTGTTAAATTCCTTCGAAACCAAAGCCTCGGATTTTGCCTTCTGCTCTTCTGTCTGGAATTTTCTCCAGATCTTATCCCACGTACTGATACTAACCTTCTGCGCACCGATAAATCCGGTGAACTCTCCGGTATCCGTCATAACGATGATACCCTGATAGGTAGTCGAGGATACAACGTAAAGTCTGTCGTATTTATCGACTGCTACCGCAACAGGCTTGTAGACCGAACCTTCATCGAAAAGTTCGGATTCAGGCTGAGGGATAACTCTCATAAAGTTACCATCGTGGTCGAAAGTAACTATACGGTTATTGTTAGTGTCACAAACAAAGATTCTTCCTTTAATAGTCTCTGTTCCTTCAACTCTGTCAGGAGTAATAAATACACCCGCAGGTTTAGCAAGGCTATCCGGAACACCCTGTTCGTTTATAAAGCTTTCGATAATGAATTTAAGCTTATAGTAACGGTCCAATACTACGATACGGTTGTTATCCGTATCTGCGATGTAAACGTTTTCATTTGCGTCTACCTCTATATCGGAGGGGTTACCAAGTGCTACCGCTTTCTTCGCAAGATCCGCAGAAGAAAGTCCCGGGTAGTGCTTTGCCATTATCTTCTTATCGGTAAGTCCCATATAAGCCGAGTCTATATTCTTTGTGGGAGTATATGCATCAGGCGAATACAGAGCTGTTCCCGAAATAGAGTAGGTATAGGTCTGATACGGAGCAGATGCGCTGATCGGCAGAGCCATGATCATTACAAAAGCAAATATCAAAGCTATAATTGATGTTACTTTTTTCATCTTGTCCTCCTATTATCAGTCCTTCATACCGGACGAACCCATCGTTTCGATGATGTTCGACTGTGTAATAACGAATACCATGATCGGAACGAGCATCATTACAACGGTTGCCGCCGCGGATGCACCCGCACGCTTGATACCGCCGGCTGTGATCTGCTGAATAGCGTAGTTGAGCGATTTGAGCTGCTCCGAGTGAATGTAAATAGACGCACCCTTGTTCCAAAGATCCTGGAACGAGTACACGATAAGAGTCAACCAACCTGGCTTAACCATAGGCATCGCGATGATCCAGAAGGTACGAAGCTCTCCTGCGCCGTCAAGACGAGAGCTTTCAAGTACCGCGTCGGTTACGTTGGTCTCCATAAACTGCTTCATGAGGTAAAGTCCGAGAGACGTTCCCCATGCGGGAATGATGATAGCCCAATAGGTATCGATCATGTTGAGCGCACTCATAAGAATGAAGCTCGTTACAGCGGTAACGGTTGAGTGGAACATAAGAGATGTTCTTACTGCTTTAAACATCATATTACCGCCCGGGAACTTGATCTTTGCCATCGCGTAAGCTGCGAGAGACGAGAAGAACAGGTTTCCGACAGTACCTGCGATAGACGTAAATACCGTATTGAATATGTATCTTGAGAACGGAACAAGGTTTCCGCTCATCAAAGTAAACAGATCCTTAAAGTTTCTTCCTGTAGGCTGCATTACGTAGAAACGAGGGGGGAACATCCAGAGCTCGTCAAGAGGCTTGAGAGACTGAATAACAACGTAATACATCGGGAGGAACATGAACGCTCCCAATATAACCAGAATGAAAGTAATTCCTGCGTCGCCGCCTCGGGATCGCGCGAGTACGACTTTATGTTTTCTTGTTCTTAACTTTGCCATATTACGATCCCACCTTTGACAGAACTTTCTTGATAAGTCCGTTAGCACCTATCATGACAACAAACAATATAACTGCTATGGTTGAAGAATAACCGATCTCGAAACGCTGTGAACCGTAGTCCTCAAGGTGATGGACTATGGTATGTGCCGCGTAGTCAACAGACGGGAATCCGCAGAGTGCGGTAACGATTCCACCGAAGCCGAAGGACTGGGTAATGGACATGACCGCACCGAACATCAGCTGAGGCTTCATGTTCGGAAGCGTTATGTACCAAAGCTCTTGCCAACGGTTGCGGATACCGTCAACCGCTCCTGCTTCAAACTGAGCCTTATCAATACCCTGAAGACCCGCGATAAACGAAAGGAACGTAGTACCGAGCGAGGTCCAAAGAGCGACGATTATACACAGCGGCATTACGTAGTCCGCATCCTCGAACCACGCAATTTCTTTACTTATAACACCGAGCTTTATAAGCCAAGCGTTTGCCCAACCGTAAGAGTCACTCGAGAACAAGGTTGCCCATACGAGATATACCTGACCCGAAATGGAGGGCGCGTAGAAGATAAGAGTTACTACCGCTCTGATCTTCGGTGAAAGCTCGTTGATAAACCATGCGATCATCAACGCGAGAATGTACGAGCAAGGTCCTACTATTACAGCGAATATAAGAGTGTTCTTTGCTGCGGTGAGGAAGATGTCGTCGTCAAGGAACAAACGAATATAGTTGTCGAGCCAGACGATGTTCGGCATTTCGAGCATGTTAAAGTCTGTAAAGCTCATTATAATTGAAAGCACTACAGGGAGGACGGTAAAGCAGGTGAAGACCAGCATATAAGGTGCTACCATGAGGTAAGCTACCTTATTGCGCTTCATCTCTTTCCATGTCCATTGCGCTTTAGTCATATCTTTACGCGCAACCGCTTTCTTTTCAGCCGTTTTTTGTGACATGAACTTTTGTCTCCTTCATAAGATTTTTTGCTGATTATTTGTATGCTTCGTAGGATTCAAGAGCGTTAGCAGCATCTCTGAGATACTGAACTACCGACTTTCTCTCTCCATTTTGAGGCTTACCGAACAGGTCTGCATTCAACTCTTCAAGTGCATCTGCCATTGCGCGGATCGAAGCATAATCTTCGGTCTCGTATCCTGCGATAAGCTTAAGAACACTGTTCACCGCCTCATCATACGCACTGTTGTAAGCGGAAGAAGCCTTAATATTATTCAATGCCGCCTCTGCCTGAGCCATACGTTTTTCAGCAAGTGTCTGTCCGACATAGTCAAGCGTTTCGAGTCCGAACTCTGCACGCTTACGTGTAATTTCCTTATTAATTATATTAATGTAGCTCTGAAGCTCGGTTACGGGGTCTGCGTTCTCGTTAAATGCATCAAGGAACGCGAACTTGGTGTAACGTCCGATAATATACGAGCCGGGGTAGTTAGGAATAGACGCAAGGCTGTTAAACTGTCTTTCAAGCTGGTCATATTCCTCTGCGGTCCAAGGCAAGCTTTCAAGTGCATCGAGGTTTGCCGTAGCGTGCTTCGCGGAAGGACCCATGATAGCAACCATTTCGTTTGCGTAAGCTATCTGACATTCAGAGTCAACGTGCCATTTCATGAATTCCCAAGCACCGTTTACGTTATCGCATCCTACTATCATAACGATAGCGGTCATAGCAGATACCGACTTGTTGTTCAAAACGCCTTCTTCATTATAATATCCGGGCATCGGATAGAAGTTCCACAAACCTTCGATCTCGGTAGCGAATACTTTGAGCTGGTTGTAGGTTGCCGTATAAGAAGGAGCGAACACGATAGGCATTTCACCCGTTCTGAAACGGTTTGCAAGGTCGTACTTGTAGGGGAACGAATACATCGTGAACATGTCGCACATGATCTCGAAGGATTCCAGAGCAACGTTGGAGTCAAGATTTATTCTCATTCCGCCGTCAGCGAAGAGCTCGCCGTCCTTCTGGTAAAGGAATACTCGGTAATCCTGCTGCATTCCTATCTGCATGTTGTTAGCCTGAAGTACAGGAATAGCTTCCTTAACGTCGTCCCAAGTCTTAGGAATGTCAATGTTAAGGTCAGCAAGGATATCCTCACGAACGAACATCATCGGGAATCCCTGTGTTTCGGGAAGTCCGTAGTAATGCATCTTATCTTCAGCGTCTTCAATTCCCATAACTATCATCGCAGCTTCGGTAAAGTCAGCTTTTGCCTCTTCGAAGCCATCGAGTTCTTCTATCGGGAGAAGCGCACCACGAATAGCGTAGTTAATAACGTTATCCTCACTAAGACCGATGTAAACATCAGGTCCCATTCCCGAAAGAATGGAAGGAAGCAACGTTGCGGCAGCTACGAGCTTAAGGTTTACAGCGATGTTGTTTTTGCTGGTAAACTGGTCGTTGATAAGTCCGCGGATAACCTGAGACTGGTCACGACCGTAAGCAAGCCAAACCTCAACAGTATCGTCGTCGGTTACTTCAGTCATAGCTCCCATACGGTTGTAGTTACGGAAGAAAGACTGCAAGAAGCTTGCAACCTCGTGAACAAGTGCCTGCCAGAAGTTTGCTCTAGCCTTAGGCAACTCTTCGTTATCAGTAGGCTGAATTATAAGGTAGTCAAGTGTCAAGGGCTGAGTTTTTGCATCGCTGAGCCAAGTACCGAGAGAACCGATGTACGTCTTGAGCTGTTCAAGATTCTTCGCGATAGTCGAGTCGTCGGTATACATGGTATCGAGCAGACGCGCCACCTTTTCCAAGGTCGCGGTCATCGAGCTCTTTATGTTTGCCGCTTTAGCAAGCTCTTCCGCTACCGCGTTAAGAGCATTACGCTGGTCGCGAAGGTCGATGACTGTATCTCCCATTACTCGCTTAAAGCCGTAGTCACGGTTTTCATCGGGCTTAGAACCGGTAAGCTTCAATATATTAAGATAGTCGGAGTTTATCGCGTCAAGAGATTCCTGAACTCTTCTTACGACGTCACCCATGTTACCAAGCGAGACCTCAAGACGAAGAGTGTAGGTCACACCCTTCTCGAAGTAGAACTCAAGTTGCTGCTCTTTCACGTCCTGTGTTCCGTCTTCATGCTTAATAACGGTCACACCGGTAAGAAAATCGGATTGCCAATCAGAGCTGTAATCAAACTGAACTCTGTTAGCCTCATCGTAAGGAACACCGTTGTAGTATCCCTTTGCATCAGCAGCAAGTCCGTCGCTGTAAAGCGAAAGGATTCTCGAAGTGTACATACCATCAAGCACCGCCTGTTTAAAACGAGTAGCTATCTTGTACATACCGCTTTGATCTACCGAGAACTTATATTCTATCCACTGACCGGGAGACTGCCACTTGTCACCGCCGACGGTATTAAGAACCGCAAACTTGGTGGACGAGGGGGAGTTCATTGCGCTGGTCGTATCAGACACAGGATAAATGGTCTGAGAAGATGCTGCCGAGTAGTACTCAGCCTCTATCTTGATCTGACCTGCGCCCGCAGCATCAGTGTACTGCTTTCTCCAATCCTCATAGGAAGGAAGATCCACAGGAGTTGTCATATTTATAGCCGAAATAACAATAGGCTCGTTTACAGATTCAAGTGACACTGTAACAAGTCCGGTCTCCTCATTAGGAGCAAGAACGATCTCGAAAGGAGTCTGAAGGAATCCGTTAGAATCCTTGAACTCATACGTTGTCCATTCAGGAACGTCATCAAGACCCGTACGGATCTCGTTAAGGTCGATATCCTTTATGAAGAAACGCAATACCTGATCGTTAACTACCGCCGAGTTAGCCGAGGTCCATGTCTGCGGAATAGTATAATTAATGTAGACTTTTCCGTCGCGCTCCTCTTTAACAGGAGCAAAGCCCGCAGCAACGCCCGTTGCGATGAACTCATCAACGTTTCCATCCTTAGGGACTTCAAACGAAGCCTGAGGACATCTGCTCTGTTCAAGCTTCCATATTTTAGATATAATAAGCGAACGAGCTTCAGCGAAAGGAATCGAACCGTTTATACGGAGCGTTCTTTCGATAGACGCCGATTTGTTTTCCTCAGGATAATACTCGATCTGCATATTGTAGCGAGCAGCTTCCTTAAGAGCAGCATACTCTTCACTGTTAGGATCAAGTGTCCAAGTTACGTTACCCAAGCTGGGTATGTAAAGAGCCTTGCGGCCGTACTTCTCACATATATGAGGTACAGCATTCTTGTGAGCCTCTTCCTCCTCAGCATCGGTTTGGGGATCAATAAGTTCCACTTCCTTACCGTTAGTGCCCGTGTATACACCCGCAGCACCCTCGATACGAATAGGAGCTTTCGCACGACCTACATCTGCGTTTTCCGCAATGTAATCGTTGTACGAAATCGCATTCAGCAACTCTTTAATATCCCCAATGTCCGTAATGATCGAGGAGTCTTCATCTTTGTTACTGTTTGCGCTTGCCGCAAAAGTACCTCCGCCGATCAGGAGAACAAACGCCAGGATAAACGCTGCCACCCTTTGAAATTTCGCAATTTTCATTCCATAATTCCTCCTGCAGAATAAATTTGAAGAATGCGTGGAAAGGCACATTCTTCACCGCTTTGATGTTTCCATCTGTTTGTTTACCTTGAAGCTCAAGACTATTGCAAACAGCCGCGCTCGGCTTTCGCGCAGCCGCCGCAAGCCTTGAAAAAGCGCGATGCGTCGGTAAAATTCGCACCGCCAACAGCATTAGCAAGCGTTAAACACCGCAAATGCTCGAAAATCGTATACATATAATATCATAGAATTTAAAAAAAGTCAAGCTGTCTTTGGCGATCTTCAACCAAAGCTTTTCGCTTCAAAGCCGTCATTTGCAAACGCCGTTTTTGTGAATATCGTTATTTTTGCACCGTACCCAAAATAAAACCTTTTGCATGTAAATAATAATTACCCGTTTTGCACGTATTGCAGTGTAAAGCTCTGGCGTTTTTGTGCTTTTTTCACAAAGCAATTGATTGATTTTTTTATAATTAGGACTTGAGTAAATATTTTTTACATCGCTTCCCCAAAGCGCAAATTTTTTGAGTCGCAAATTGTTTATAATTTTTGTGAATTTTATACAA
This sequence comes from Eubacteriales bacterium, assembly GCA_045588595.1. Classification (GTDB taxonomy): domain Bacteria; phylum Bacillota; class Clostridia; order Oscillospirales; family CAG-272; genus HGM12713. Next base: position 5,808 of record JAZNEM010000188.1, on the reverse strand, counting down.
TTTTCGTTCTCGATTTTCTACATGTTAAAAAACAAGCTTTCGCAGACTTTTTTCGACCCAAAAACCCAAGCCAAGCAAAAGTTGCAAAAAATTATTACTTTTATTTCCATTTATTACATTAATATACAATTATTCAAATTTATTCCATGTTGTTTTGTTTTGCTCAAACTTGCAAAAAATAAAAAAGGCCACGCGCGGCGCAAGACGTCCGCGCGTGACAACTCGAGCAAAAGACTCAACGCAGAAATCCGTTGACTATCTCTTCCTCTGCCTCTTTTTCAGTAAGACCGAGAGTCATCAGCTTGATAAGCTGTTCACCCGCGATCTTTCCGATAGCCGCTTCGTGTATCAAAGAAGCATCGGGATCCTCCGCAAGTATTTCAGGGATAGCCTTAACAGTCGCATCATCCATTATAATAGCATCACATTCGGTATGCCCATTGCAACAAGCATTACCCTTTACCCGGGAAATAAATTCTTGTGAGGAACGGTCACAGGCTACCGATCTTGATATAACGTGAGTACCCGAGCCTTCACCGTTAAGCTCAACATCAAACTCTGTGCGAGCGTATTGACTTCCGTGAGTCATTATTTTTTCCTTAACGGTAAGAGTTGCATTTTTCGACAGTTTTGCGCGTGTAACTCTATTGGTAGAATCAACGCCCTTTATCTGCGCGGTCTCCATTTCCATGTGTGCATTTTCAGCAAGTTCAACGTATGTCTCCGGATTCATAACATTTTTACCCTCGCCGTCGCCCTCACCATAATGTTTTTCAATATATTTCAATTTTGCATTTTTCGACACAAAAAACGAATGGACCCCACTGTGCTCGGAACTCTCAGAACCACCGTTATGAATACCGCAGCCCGCCACTATAGTAACGTCGCAATCCTCTCCGATATAGAAATCGTTGTAAACGAGCTCTTTAAGTCCCGTCTGCGAAAGTATTACAGGAATATGCATACTTTCGTTCTTCGTGCCCGCCTTTATATAGATATCTATACCGGGTTTATCAGTCTTTGGCACTATCTCTATATTTTCAGAGGAATTCTTTCCGTGAAGCTTTCCATTTATACGCAAAGAATACGCTCCCGCAGGAACTTCGTGAATACCCGCCACCTGCTCAAGAAGGTTTTGCTGTATCTTATCCATTTTCTATCTCCTCCTTTTACGCTTTCTTCGTATAGCGGCAACCGCTCTGAACGTCCATGAGTTTCGGGAATATCTTATCCTTATCGCCGTAATCCGCAACTTCTCCGTTAGCAATAACGATTATCTTGTCCGCGATATCAAGTATTCTCTCTTGATGCGATATTATAATGATAGTTCCCTTGGTGCGCTCATACATGCGTTCAAAAACCTTTATAAGATTCTGGAAGCTCCAGAGATCTATACCCGCCTCCGGCTCGTCAAACACTGACAGACGCGTTCCGCGAGCGTTTATCATAGCTATCTCAATACGTTTAAGTTCTCCGCCAGACAAAGAACCGTTTATTTCTCGATTGATATAGTCTTTAGCGCAAAGTCCGACCTCCGAAAGATACTCGCAAGCCTCGGAAACACTCGTATTTTTTCCCGCGGCAAGAGATATCATATCGCGCACGGTAATTCCCTTAAAGCGAACAGGCTGCTGAAAAGCAAAGCTCACACCCGCTTTTGCGCGTTCGGTTATAGACATATCGGTTATATCCGCTCCATCGAACAGAATACGTCCCGAAGTGGGGCGGATTATGCCCGCTATCAACTTTGCAACCGTTGATTTTCCGCTTCCGTTAGGTCCTGTTATAGCTACGAAGCGGTCTTCTATTTTAAAGCTTATGTTCTTAAGGATCTCTTTTTCGGGGACCACGTAAGATACATTCTGAAATTCTAACATCTTTTTCTCCTAAAATTTTATTTACCAAATTAATATTATATATTATTTTCTATCATTTTTCAAGTGTTTTACACAAATTCACGCTTTTTTCGAAAAATTTAAACGTCTAAACCCATTTGAAACGCGCCTGTTTGTGTCGAAAACTACAATTGTTTTTGTGTATTTGATTGCGCTTTAAGCATTTTGCAGTTTTATCTGTGTTGCTTTATTTAATAGCTTGTTATTTAAGCAATTCCTCAAGATCGCTTTCACGTATCACTCTAATAACTATATCGGGCAAATGCTTTTCCACCGCGGATATGATATTTATACCTCCGCTTTCGTAATATACCTCGTCAAAGGTATTTGAAAACAACGGCATCATCTGTATTCTATCCCATTCATCAGAAAACTTTATGAGCAAGGAAGGAGTAGTTTCATCTGCATTATTGCGGCGATTTGTCGTAAAGCAATTCCACCTTCGTTCTATGATACTGTAACCGTTAGTCATCTCATCGGTAAGAGACACCGTTCTATTCTGTACGGTATTTTCAAGCCCTGCATTCACAGCTGCAGTTTTTCCGTCTGTCATTCGAACCGAAAACTTTATATCTTCATATTTAAGACGTTCTATGTCGCCTCCTATATGGTCAATCACCGCACTATAAATACAATAAGCACCGTACGCATTTATAGAATCCTCCGTATTGTTGTACGGAGTTTCAGATATCGAAAACTCCTTTAAAAATACGGTCGGGTCGATATACGCGCTCTCCCCCGAAAGATACTTGCTAAGAGAAGAAAGACGCGTATTTTCGCTTCTCGCACCGAGAAATGAAGGAAGCTTGTCCTCACATACAGTCATGGAGTTCGGGATTATTACGACCATATAATCCATTCTCATACTCTCATAATATTCCCGTTCTTCCTCTATATTAGTCTTTATACGCGAAAGCTCCTCCTCGGAAAAAGTCACGCCGCCAATGTGGTCAAGAAGATAATTGTATCCGTTTTCAGACTTTACTGTCTCAAATATCCAACCGTCGTTTCCGATCAGGATATTATTAGCATCTGTATGCTTGAAGAATTTGTAATCGATGTATCGAATAAAACTTTTTAAATTACCATCCTCGTAATAGGTTCTCGCAAATACTTCCCTCTCGCTTTTCTCATTATCCGCACGTGAATCTATAAACGCACCGACACCAACGTATACGGTCAAGGACAGCAGAACACCGAAAAACAAAACGATAGTTAAAAAATCTATTATCTGCTTTCTTTTCATTTTGCCTCCTATATATACAAGTATAAAAACGGAGCATAGTCATATATCTCAAACTGCGGCAAGAAAAATACCACTGCAAAGGAAAAGGTAACGAGTATAAGCAAAGATGATATATACTGTACCACAGGATATACTTTTTTCTCCGAAAGATCGGGAGCTATCATGTACGCTTCTATCCTGCTCACCCACATAGAAAGACCCGCTATTATCATTACAAAAATGTATTTCATGCCCGAAAAGGTCGATAATATCTGATCCATTCTGTATTCCGAATTTTCTCCCGTCATGCCTCCGAGATAATCGACTACAAGCCTTGGGTCTCCAAGCATTATAAATATCCAAACCACCGACACCGCAAGCATAGTAATAAGCGTCATGACCGTACGCAACCCCATTCTGCGCGAAAGCTTTTCGTCAAGACGGTAACGGAGAGCTATATAAAAGAAGAGCGTAACGGGAACAGAGAGAACTATCATCGCAGGAGTGGAGCGAATAAACATTATTGATATAACACTGTAACAAACTGCGCGTATAAAGCTAGGAAGTCTCTTTTTATCCTCTCCGGCAAACGCAAGAAGTGGGCGAACGACGTAATCGTCTATCCACAGAGAAAGCCCTGTAAAGAGATTCCCGAAATAAACTGTAAAGGTAGATGCTCGGAATGGGTCTGCAATCGCATATATTTCAAAGGAAAGACCGTACATTTTAGCAAGTCCTACGCCAATATCTATATATCCCACTATCGTAAAGAAGGTAGCAAAGTAAACCGTAACAAGTATAAAAACCGTAACGAGAGGATTCGGTGAATCATAGAAGAGCCCTAAAAATACATCGTACATTTCATAAAGCACCGCACCAACGGCAACACGCTTTATCACTCCTATACAAAAAAGCCTTATACCAGATGCTACGTTCGCTCGATCAAAGCTTATAGCATCTTCGTTTGAAATACGAAGAAAATCCTCGTATCTTATGATAGGCCCTACTATCATAACGGGGAAAAACAGAATATAAAGAACAAGATCGAAAAAGCTTCCGAGTTCCTTTTCTCTCTGACGGTACTGCGTGATTATATATGAAGTAGAAAACAAAACCGCCACGGTAAAGCCAATGGGGTATATAAAGCTATCACTGCCAAAATAAGCGAGCAGGCGCACTGCAATCAAAACAAAATACGGAACAGCGCAAAGGATACCACACAAAAACGCGCTTCTTTTTATACGCAAAAGCTTCATAGCAAGATAAGAATACGCTATAAGACAAGGCAGATATACAAGATTAAGCGGTGAGTGTATATTTAAAAGCAAATAAAACGCTATAAATATTGCCGCCAAGCATATTCGTCTCCTGTTTTTGCCGACGAGAGCGTATACACACATACTTATCGGAAGGAACAAAAACATAAAGATCGGTGAAGTAAAAAGCATATCCGCCCTCCTCTCTTTCAATAAATTACCGTTTTTCGCATTTTCACTTCAATGTAAATATGATAGCATATTTTTCTGTTTTTTTCAATATTTTTATGTCAAATATATTTTTAATGTATTTAAACTTTTTACGCAAGAGAAACTTTTTTTAAAAAAACATCGCGTACCTCGCAAAAAAGCAAATTCTTTGCCATTACATAGCCAAAAATTATCATTATATACACAAAAAACTTGACAATAGGCATATATTTTGCTAAAATTTAGATTATAAAATAAAAAAGGAGAAACAAAAAAATGAAATTAAGAGCGCCTTCTTATCCTTTGATAACCATAGACCCCTATTTCAGCGTATGGTCCGCTGACGATTTCCTTACAAAATCAGACACTGTTCACTGGACAGGCAAGCCCAACGTTATTTCCGCTATCGCAACCATCGACGGCAAGGAATATCGCGTTATGGGCGCGAGATACAGCGACACTATTCCCGCTATGAAGCAAACAAGCGTCGATATGACCGCGTTTTCTACCATCTACACCTTTGAGGAAAACGGTGTAAAGCTTACCCTTACCTTTACCTCTCCTATAATTCCGAGCGACCTTTATCTTCTTACACGTCCCGTAAGCTATCTTTCGGTGCAGAAAGAGATAACCGACCGCCACAAGCACACGGTTTCCTTTAAGCTTTCTGTCTCCGAGCAGATATGCATGAACCTTGCGGGCGACGATGAGGTGGTTTGCGAGGAGCTTAAGCTCGGCAACCTTTCGAGCGTCAAGATGGGTACTAAATCTCAAAAGATACTCGAACGCTACGGTGACGACCTCCGTATAGAGTGGGGATATTTCTACCTTTCGGGCAAGGGCGAGACCTTTGTTGCAAAAGAGGATATGACATTTGTCGGAATAAAGACCGAGCTTACGTCTGTTCCCTCTCTCTTCAGCTTTGCTTATGATGACATAGAGTCTATCGAATACTTCCACACTCACCTCAAGAGCTACTGGAACAAGGACGGTGCGCTTATCACCGACGAGATAGTAAAGGCTCACGCTGATTACAAGACCACCATGCGACGCTGTCACGAGATGGAAGATAAAATGTTCATCGACGCAGTTCGCGCGGGCGGTGAAAAATACGCAGAGCTGCTTGAGCTCGCATTCCGTCAGACGATAGCCGCTCACAAGCTCGTGCTCGACACAGATGGCAAGATACTCTTTATCTCCAAGGAGTGCTTCAGTAACGGTT
>JAZNEM010000187.1:0-20158 GCA_045588595.1 Eubacteriales bacterium | reverse complement strand
GGGAACTTTTTTTCAAAAAAGTTCCCTCATCGCGTCCTTCGCACCCCCGACAAACCGCAATTTATTTTTTCTACCGTCTCGTTATCTCGTTCTCGCACTTTCCGTCGCGAAAAAACGACACGATATTCTCCACCGTTGTTTGCGCGATATTCAAAAGTGCTTCCTCGGTCAAAAACGCTTGATGTGAGGTCACGAGGACATTCGGCATCGATATAAGGCGTGCTATGGTATCGTCCTCAACGATATGACCCGAAAAATCCTCGAAAAAGAGGTCTGATTCCTCCTCGTAAACGTCAAGACACGCAGCACCTATCTTCCTCGATTTTATCCCCAAAAGAAGCGCTTCCGCATCGATAAGCGCTCCGCGTGAGGTATTTATAATGACGACCCCGTCCTTCATTTGCGAGATAGTTTCCTCGTTTACGATATGATAGGTCTCCTCTGTCAGAGGGCAGTGGAGCGATATAACGTCGCTATCAAAAAGAAGCTTTTCAAGCGAAACGTACTCAATGCCGCTGTCCTTGCGAGGAAATTTGTCGTACGCGATAACGCGCATACCAAAGCCGCGGCAAATGTCTATCATCACACAGCCTATCTTGCCCGTGCCGATAATGCCGATAGTTTTTCCCTGCAGGTCAAACCCTACTAGCCCCGACAGGCTGAAATTGAAATCCTTTGTTCTTATATACGCCTTATGAGTACGTCTCACCATGGTCAGAAGCATCGCCATAGCATGCTCGGCAACGGCATAAGGCGAATACGCGGGCACGCGCACGACGCATATCTTGCCCGATGCGTAACGGAGATCGACATTGTTAAAGCCCGCACACCGCAGAGCAAGCAGTCGTATATCATACGAAACGAGCTTATCGATAACGCAAGGGTCTACGCTATCGTTTACGAAAACGCAAACAGCATCTGCCCCTTTAGCAAGTGATACGGTATCCTCGCAGAGACGGGTATCGTAAAATTTGAATTCAACTCCGTTTTTCTCACCGTATTTTTTAAAATACGGCAGATCGTAAGGCTTCGTGTCGAAAAAAGCTACCTTCATGTTTTTTATTCCTTTCTTTTTCCTTGATTTATTTTTCCACGAAAAACGATAAAATATGCGGTACGGTGATGACAGTTTCAAATTTTGATTTATCGGGGGGGATGCGATGTCGCTTTTTGAAAAAAGCTCCGCAAAAACTTTCCTGAAAAGAATTTATTGTGTAGCCGTTTTGTCTGCTTCAAATTTTGATTTATCGGTATGTTTGATTTGACGAAACGGTATAAAAATAAGGCGAGAAAACACGCACGAACTCGGTAGGGGAGACCTGCGGTCTCCCGCGGGCGTTCACAGAACGCCCCTACGGTATAAATGTAAATTTTGATTTGTCGGGGACGCGGGGGACGCGATGTCGCTTTTTGAAAAAAGCTCCGCAAAAACTTTCCTGAAAAGAATTTACTGTGTAGCCGTTATGGCTATGCAAAACCTTGTTTTAGAAAGTTTTTTGAGGGAGTTTGAGGGAACTTTTTTTCAAAAAAGTTCCCTCATCGCGTCCCCGACAAACCGCAATTTAATTACACTAAACCGTCTAATTTGACACGCCTTTATCAAAATATCCAAACTGTGTCAAGGCTTTACAGCCTTCGACTTATATCGTCCGAGCCTCTTTTTAAAAACCGAAAAAAGAGCTTATTTTTTTCTTAAACAACTTTTACTTTTATTGACTAAAATGGCATAAAATGGTATAATACTAACATATATTTAGCAATTTACAAACTTATTCCACGGAGGTTCGCATAATGAACAACAAAAGATCTTACCTTATCGTTTTAGCGCTTCTATGTATCACACTGCTTTCGTCCATAGGTATACTGCATATATCCGCCACGGGATCGGTCAGTGACCAAAACTACGAAAAATACAAAGCCGTAAGAGACGAGCTGAACGCAGAAATGGAAGCCTATTTAACACTCGACACAACAGAGGGCAATATCATAGCTCACAAAACGAACGCCATTATAGGAGAATACTCAAAGCAAGCTATCAGCCTGTATTCAACGCCCAAAGTGCAGACTGACGACCTCACGGAAGAATTCGAGCTTATCTTGGCTAAAGGAAAGCTTGCGGGAAGAATATCGTGGATAGCAAATCTGCACACGAACGCTTCTCCCACAGAAAGCGTGCTTACAAAGTTTTCCGAGCTTCGCGCAAAGCTTGACGCAAAGACCGATATCCTTGACCTTAAGTTGAACTCGGAGTTCTCAAGAACTGTATGCATCGAGATGAACCGCGCCGTTTTCCGTGATAAGCTACGCAATGAAGCGAGATCTGACGACAGCGAAAAGACCTCCGCTATCTTTCAAAACGGAGTGGCAAAGATAGAGCTTTGCTCGTACGCAGATATAGACGGTTCTGAATTTCTCTCCATTTATAATGAGGTAATGCGTATCGTTACGCTACAGCGCGGCAGAGACGGTGCTGAAAGCGAGCTGAAAAAGATCTACGTAATTATAAAAGGGGGAGAAACCGGCTTCCTTGAAAATCCCTTTGTCAAGGCTTTTTTGGATACGGTCGACGGTAGCTTACACGTAGACGAAAACCTTACCATCAAGGAGATCAACGACGCGCTTGTAATTGCGGCAAACGGAATATTGGATGCGGAAATAGCATCGGGAGCAAAATACGTTTTTTCCTACCGCGAGACTATAAAAAGCAACTTTAAAAGAGACGCCTTGTTAGCAACCGACATAGGTGTTTTCGCACCTATATCACAAAATCTTGTGAATTTTAAAGAGGATATATATCGCGCGCAGACAAAGGATAAGGTGGCTTCCCTCTTGTCTTCGGGCGAGACGAATACAGACCTCTTGGCTCTTATCTCGGAATACACAGACAACGGTGGTATCCTTGACCGATGCACCTCTTTCTCCTCCATGGATGCAGAGCTTCTTCGCGCCTCATTCCGCGTGTCGTGGTATCGCGACTATGCGGCTTGCAAGCAATCTATCGAGGATCTTCTCTATATTCCCTCAAAGGAGATATCGGACAAGCTTACTAAATACGCAAAAGATGAGATATATCTCGTGACCGATGCCGAAATAAAAAATGCCGATATATTGCAAGGCGGCGCAGAGGAAGCTTTCCTCTCCTTACAAAAGAAAGGACGCCGCGCGCTTGACGAGCTTTTGTGCGATGCAAAGGTGCAACGCTTTTGCATAGACCACAAAGGAGTGTTGGAGAAGGTTTCCATTGACGAAAACGACCGAGAAGCTTTAGAAAAAGCCATGAGCGAATACGATTCGATTCTAAAAAGCGACGCACTTACCGCCCAAAAGCTAAAGACACAAAAGAATGTGCTGAACGACAAATACAAAGCACTTATAAAGCTTTGCATAAATTCAGAAGCAACGGGAGACGACGCGTCCGTTCTCATAAATTCCCTAAACGCCCTCTCCTCCGACTTAGCGCCTTACGAGCTGAAGGCTAAAGCCGACGAGTATCTAACACGCGCCCAAGCACTTGGCGTTTTGCAGAAGATATACACGTCCGTGACGAATTCTCCTAACTATGAAAACTATGACAGTGAGTCAAAAACCGCTCTTGCGTCAGATTACAGAAGTGCCGCAAACGCCATAATCTCCGCCTCTGCCGGTCAAAGCTCACTTTCGGAAGCACTCGCAAAAATAAACGAAAGTGCCGAACTTTCTATCGAAAAACACCATGCGATCGCAAAGGTTCGTCTTGTGGCAAAGGGCAGCACTTTAACGAATGTAAAAGCGACGGTAGCCGACGCAGAAAAGACGATAAGCGCAGAGAACGATATCGAGAAGATACGTCTGCTTTGTGACAGTGCCATATTCAGAATCGAATGTCAGTTAAAGGGAGAAGAGATGCGTAAGAGCGTAAACGCGCTCAAAGCGGAGATAGACGGACTTCGCGCGCTCGATTCGGCAGCAAAGACCGTCCTTAAAGGCGAAGCTGACCTCCTTTTCTCCTCCTGCAATCTTGCAGCAAATGCTTCCGATAAGGAAACTCTTGACAATATAATCTCCGATTTTGATTCAAAGCGTTCCGCTCTCAAGAAAAAAGCCGAAAGCGCATCTCTGTCCGAGGGCAAGCGGCAGTTTGTCGAGGAAATAAAGAAAAGCGTTGCCGATGCTCGAACAAAGATAAACGGCTATTCCTTTATAAATTACACGGTACAAAACGCAAGTGAAGAATTTATCTTAAAGCTTGAGGCTATCGCTATAAGCTTTGAGAAGAACGCAGCGGATATCTCTACGGGTTGGAGCGAGCTTGATTCCCTAAAGGCTTTGGCTATCGAGGATATAAATAAAACTCTCTCCGATTCATACGCGGCAGAGCTTGTCGGCGCAAAAGCAAGTGCCAAGGATTCGATAGTCGCCGCGTTCAAATATCCCGAACGCTATTCGAACGAAAGTAAAGAAAAGATAGCCAAGATAATAAACGATGCATCGAACGCCTTTAACGGAGCGGATACGGTAGAACGCATACTCGCGCTGCGCGATACCGCGATCACCGATATCGCAAATGTCTATACCCTGCTTGACGAAGCAAAAGAGGCAGCTCTCAAAAAGATAGATACTCTATACGCTGAACTAAAGAAAAATAAGGACTTCTACTCCGAGTCTGTATTTAAAGAAATAGAAGACCTTTACACTCACACAAGAGCCGAGATATCGCAGATATCGAATTTTGAGGACAGGGACAAGGCAGATGTTATCGCAAACGAGCGTTGCGCTCTTATGAAAGCAAAGCGAAAGGATAGGCTCAACGCCACGGAGGGCGGATACACCGCCACGCTTACGGCTAAAGGTCAGATATTATCCGATGCGACGTTTTCGGTATTTCCATTTTCAAATGACAACGCAATAAAGCTTATACGAAATGCCGCAAAGAACGGAAAGGTATTTCTCGCAAACGGAACGACGGCAAATAAGGATATTATCAGTTTGCTTCGCTCTTGTAACGTTTTAGCCGGACTTAATATAGATTACTCGGCATCAGAAAAGGCGATAAACGGTATGTATTCCATTTCTTTGTTCTTGCCCGACACCATGGATACGAAGAATGTTCTCGGTGTAGTCTATGTAAGATCGGACGGCGGTATCGAATATTTCGAATGCAAAGCCGACCGAAACGCGCTCTCATTTGATATCCCGCATTTTTCAAGCTTTTATATCGTGAGCGAAAAGGTTGTGGATCTCTTGCCTCTCATAATCATACTCTCAATAATTCTTTTGATTGAGATCGCCATTATCGCACTCCTTATATTCCGTCGCAAAAAAGCAAGCTCGGATACTACTCTCGCGTCATTTGTTCCCTTTCTTCCCGTCTTTGCTCTTGCAAAGATAACGCCCCTCGGAGCAATCCCCGCAATAGTTTCGCTCGGAATACTCGTTATCTGTGCGGGCGGAGTTATCGCTTGGCTTGTATGGGACGAGCTAAAGCATAAAGCTAAAACTCAAAAGAAAAACATTTCCGACAAGGTTCTGCCAAGCCCCTCAAAAATACCCGCCATATCACTGCCCGAAGGTGCGAAAGGTCACGCTCGAATACCCGCCCCAAACGACAAGGAAGAAAGTAAAGAAAAAACAGACACAGAGGACACATTATCGGATATCTTGCCAGCTCCCGATACAGTGCTGGTGCTTGACACGGTTTCCGTCGAGGAGGCAAACGATCTCATGAGCGATGAGGCGGCAAAAGCATCGCTCAAAGAAATAAGCTCCGATGCTCTGTCATTATCAAAATATTCCTCGACAGGCAAAAAGCATGAGATAAATATCGACGTGATATCCGCCGCATTCTCACCGAATGAAACGGTGTCGCTTCAATCCTTAAAAGAAAAACGGCTTATATCCAAAAACGCCAAAGCAGTAAAGATACTCGCGCGCGGAACACTCGACAAGCCCTTGACTGTAATCGCACAGGACTTCAGCACGGCTGCAATCAAAATGATAACCCTCACGGGCGGCAACGCCATGATAGTCGAGCGGGAATAGGCTTTTTGAAAAGAAGCATATACAAAAGCACTTGCAACGTTTTGTCGCAAGTGCTTTTTCTGTTTTTATAAAAAATTTCTGCGGATAATCACTTCTTCAAAACGTATAATGTATCAACATAGCTCTCTTTTATCTCAAAAAAGTGCTTTGATTTTTAAATGCCTCGTGAACAAAACTTAAATTTTTTACAAAATTCGATACACCTGTTGATTTTAATTAAATATTGTATTAAAATATATAATGAATAAAATTTTTTTGCATCGTTAAGAAATTAACCTCGCAATTTTTTATATTATTACAGTTTCAGAAAGGATGTTTACCATGCAAAAATTCAAAAGGATCGGCGTTCTGACCTCGGGCGGCGATGCACCCGGAATGAACGCTGCTATTCGCGCTATCACCTGCGCTGCAATAAGACAGGGCGTAGAGGTTATGGGTATTATCGGAGGTTACAGCGGTCTTATTAATGAAAAGCTTATGCCTCTTACTACCACTTCAGTTGCAAATCTCATCAGCCGCGGCGGTACGGCTCTCTATTCCGACCGTTGTCTTGAATTTAAGACCGAGGAGGGTATGCAAAAGGCTGTCGCCACCTGTAAAAAATATAATATAGATGCTATTATAGCTATCGGTGGAGACGGTACGTTCCGCGGTGCTACCGACCTTTCCTTGCACGGAATCCCCACTATCGGTGTTACGGGAACTATCGACAACGATATCACCGCTACCGATTATACCGTCGGTTTTGACACCGCTATGAATACCGTCGTTACTATCGCTGACCAGTTCAGAGATACTTGTCAGTCCCACGCTCGCTGCAACGTTATCGAAGTAATGGGAAGAGATTGCGGATGGATAGCTCTTATGGCTGGTATCGCTTCGGGTGCGGTTGCCGTTGCTATTCCCGAGATACCATTTGATGAGGAAAAGGCTATCGAAAAGATAAAGCTTGAGAAAGCCGAAGGTAACAGAGGTATGCTCGTTATCGTCAGCGAAGGCGTTTTCGAGGAAGTAGACGGCAAAAAAGTTCCTTACGGTGAGCTTCTCCGTGAAAGAATAGAAAAAGCAACGGGTATTGAAACCAAATTCGCGCGCCTTGCTCACGTTGTGCGCGGCGGCTCTCCTACGCTCCGCGATAGATTTACCGCCTCTAAAATGGGAGTCAAAGCTGTTGAGCTTCTTCTCGAAGGCAAGAGTGACCTTATCGTAGCCGAAGAATACGGAAAGCTCATTCCTATGGATATACACTTCGCGCTTACCGTTGACCGTATGTATAAAAACAAGCTTAAGGACGGTGACCTCGATAACTTCTCGGCTGAAGAGATCGAGCAGATGAAGAACATCTGCGATCAACGTGCCGCTAAAATAGAAAGATACTATAACCTTATCTCTAAAACAAGCTGATAGTTTTTCTATTAAATAAAAAATCAATAAAATACGCCCCATATCGTTAATCAAAGTAACTTATGACTTTAAACGATATCGGGCGTATTCTTTTTATTATTCACGTATCTCCATCTGTTTTTACATCAAAAAAGCAATCTCTTTTAAATTAAACTAAATGGGTTCTTATAAAAACTTCTTTAGGGAGTTCTTTGGAGCTCGACCCTTTTCTTTCAAGAAAGGGTCGAACGCGTCTCCTCGTGTCCCCCACGTCCCCTTAAAAGTCGGGGGTGTAAACGCTTGAAGCGGAGGCTCGGGATTGAGTAAAGCCTGTAAATCCGAGCTTGGCGGCATACTCAACGACCGAATTATACTCAAACGATGTAACGCGCCGATGCAGATTTTTATATGGGCAATCAAGCGCGAATTCGGGCGTATACTGACTCATAACGCTAATGAGTATCTTGTCAGGCGGAACTATTTTTGCGAGCCTATCGAGTGCGGAGATACTGTCCTTTCTATGAGATGGCAGAACGAGATGACGCACAAGTGTACCGCGCAGAAGCAGACCGTCGGAAGCGAAAATTGGCTCACCCGTCTGTCTGAACATTTCAGCAATAGCCGCGGATGCGACCTCTACGTAATCGGGAGCGGAAGAATAGAGCGCGGCACATTCCGACGAACCGTATTTGAAATCGGGCATATAGATATCAACAAGTCCCTCGAGTGTTTTCAATGTCTCTACACGCTCGTATCCCGACGAATTGTAGACTATGGGGATAGAAAGCTCGGACTTAACACGCAAAAGAGCCTCTGCTATCTTATTTGAAAAATGTGTCGGAGTTACGAGATTTATATTGTGCGCCCCCTTCTCCTTAAGCGAGAAAAATATCTCACAAAGCTCGGAAACACTAACTTCCCTGTCAATATCATTTCCTTTTGCACGGCTGATAGCCTTGTTTTGACAAAAGACACACCGCAAGGAGCAGCCCGAAAAAAAGACAGTACCCGAGCCTCGACTTGCGCTTATCGGCGGCTCTTCAAACATATGAAGATCGGCACGAGCGACACGCATTTGCGAGCCCTGAGCACAAAAACCGTATTCCCCCGCTTCGCGATCCGCACCGCAACATCTAGGGCAAAGATAACATTTAGCCATATTTATTTTTCTTTTCTATAAGTTTTATTCTGCCACAACAAAGGTGTTGTTTTTAACAAGGTATTCCGAGGTCTTATCGTAAAGCATGAGATCGTACACCTCTTCTTTCAGAGAGTCCTTGACGTACTCAAGATTGTATCCCCAATCGTATGCGTACTTTTTTGCGTATTTGTCGAAAAGTCTGTCCTTTTCGTCATCTGTAAGCACTATGCCCGCGCTTTTTCGAATAGCTATTCCCAAAAGGTCGGATTCTATCAAAGCCTTTGCCTCTTGAAGCATAGAATCCTCTGTATATCCAAAAGCCCTAAGGGCATCCTCATAGCTTACCTTGTGGACTGATGAGTAATATTCAACACGTGTACGGCTCTGCGAAAGGTAATAATCTACCTGCTCTTCGGGATATTCGAGTATCTCGGACGACTCGCCTATAACACGCCAGATAGCTTGCGCCTCACTCTCACCGTCAAGCATAGTCACAGTAAGTCCTTTATATTCCCCAAGCTTTACGGCAGTAGAAATATCAACGTTTTCATAAGCCAAAATATGCTCTCCGTCACTATCCTCCTCATTTGAGCAGCCGACGGCGCAAAGCGCAAACGAAAGCACAAGCATTGCGCATATCACACGGAAAAGCCTTGTAAATTTAAAATTTTCAATATACATTGTATCTCTCCCTTTAGGCAACGTATTTTATCTTATAGGAACGGACGGAACAAAACTATCATTTTGCATCTTTGTTCTGTAATCGCTTGGAGTAAGTCCCATTTGCTTGAAAAACGCACGATTAAAGGTTCGCAAGGTATTAAATCCTACGATATCGCTTATCTCGGTAACCGATTTATCGGTCCTTAACAAATATTTACACGCGTTCGATATGCGCAAAGAATTTATATAATCGTTAAAGCCTATGTGAAGCTTACTGCTCATAACGTGCGAAATATAATATTTGCTTATATGAAGCTCACTTTCAAGCAGAGAAAGCGACAGGTCCTTATCGGAATTTTGTATGCAGTAATTCAGTATCATTCCAAGTACGTGATAGTCGCAGGATTGCACGTCGCGAAGCTCGGTCTTTTGAAAAAGCTTGCCGAAAAAAGAAAGAAGATATCCGCGCAATATCATATCCTTATACAGCTCATTACCGTAATACGTACTTGCAATATTTTCTACAAGAGACGAGAGCTCGCCGTCAAGCGCCGCACCCTTTATAAGATTCGACACGGGTACAGTAGTCGTAAATTGCTTTGAAAATTCGGGAAGCTGGTCAGGATTGATGAGCAATAGAATGTATTGCTCTCTCTCAAGCGTTTCAAAACGGTGTATCTGGTTTGGAAATACCACGATAATGTCACCCGCCTCGACGATATATTCGTCACTATCAACCCAAACGCGTGTTTTTCCGCTTTTCACAAAAGCAAGCTCGATATGGTGATGCAGATGCGAGATATACCCAAGCGTTTTTCCTTTGTAACGCGAGTCTCTGCAATAAAAGTCGTCGTTTCGTTTTTCATAAAGTGCTTGCATTTCATGACCTCCTTGTTTTAATATATAATAACAAATTGCGATTTATCGGGGAGGACGCGGGGGACGCGACTTACTTTTCTTTTGAAAAAGAAAACGTGAGTAACCTGCGGTAACTCAAGCAAAAGAAAACAATACAAAAAAGTTATTATATAGCCAGAATGGCTACACAATAGATCCTTCTCAGGAAAGTTTTTGCGGAGCTTTTTTCAAAAAGCGACACCGCGTCTCCCCAATACATTAAAATTTGATTTTTTTGTACCCTTTCATTTTACCACAATATTTGTCTTAAATCAACCCCTTTTTAAGCATTTTTTTGCAATATTTTTCATATAAATATTTAGAATCAATATATGCTTTGGGGGGAATACTTTGAAAAGCAGAAAAATTTCACTTATACTCATACTTATACTACTCGTTTTCACGCTTTTGTCTTGCCGCGATTCCCTGCCCCACGACTACCGAAAGTCCGCCTTTTGTGCCGAGATACGCTATGAATACGGCGGGGAGACCTTTTGTGCCGAGATAAACGTCGGTGTGCCGTCCGAAACGGGAAGCACTCGCGATATCGAAATGAAATTCACTTCACCTCCATCTCTTGCGGGGCTTTGCGTATCTGAGAAAAACGGAATACCGAGCGTTATCCTCGGCTCTGCCGACGTAAAAAGTGAAGCCGCGGCAAATAGATTTTTGTTAGCCGCAAAGCTATTGATACATGACGGAAACATGAATTTTATCGAAAGATCTGAAGAAAACGGGCTCGTTTTTTACAAAGCCGAAATTTCAAACGCGGATAAAACCATCTCTATATTGCTCGACAGCAACGGTGCGCCAAAGCGTGTCTCCGTCGGCGATATCACGATAACCGTTATAAGATTTGAATAGAACGCGGGGACGCGGGGGGCGCGATGAGGGAGACTTTTAAAAAAAGTCCCCCTCAAACTCCCCTCAAAAACTTTCTTGAAATTTGTTTATCGATAGCCGTTATGGCTACATAAAAAACTATTTTCAGGAAGCTTTTGCGGAGCTTTTCTCGAAAAGCGACCCGCGTCCCCAAGCGTCCCCTATAAACTGCAATTTATTCAATTTTCAATTCACAAAGGAAGTTTTAAAAATGAGAATATTGATCCTGACCGACAACATGGACGCGGGCGGCGCGGAAACTCATATACTAACGCTTACAAATGGACTCATATCACGCGGTCACACCGTCTTTATCGCCTCTCGCGGAGGACGCGCGGCTCGCAAAGCAAAAAAGCTCGGTGCGCGCCACGTGAAGATAGACCTCGCCTCACACTCTCCAAACTCCTTGCCAAAAGCGTATATAATGCTATACGCCCTTTGCAAACGCTGCCGCATTGACGTTATACACGCCCACGCGAGAATGGCGGCACTTATCGGAACAAATGTTGCAAGAAGACTTCGTTTACCGCTTGTTACAACGGCACACGCGAAATTTTCGGTAACACCGCAAAAAAGACGCCTTTCGCGTTGGGGAACGCTTTGCGCCTCGGTCAGCGAGGACATAAAGCAATACGTTTGCGCAAACTACGCGATCTCTCCGGAAAACGTCCGAGTAATAGAAAACGGAATAGACACGGAATACTTTTCCCCTATCGAAAGCGAAAAAGACGAGTCTTTGCATATAGTTTTCATGAGCCGTATGGACAACGACTGCGTGATGGCGGCTCGTATGCTTTGCGCTATCGCGCCAAAGCTTCATAAAGAATTTCCAAATTTAAAAATAACGCTTGCGGGCGGAGGAAACGCGCTAAAAACAATACGTGACCTTGCTTTTATCGTCTGCCGTGAATACGGGTGCGACATTCGCGTGCTCGGACACGTATCTGATCCCAAAAAGCTTTTGCAAAGTGCCGATATCTTTGTCGGTGTCTCCCGTGCGGCTCTTGAAGCCATGTCATGCGGAGCAGCTACGCTAATCGCGGGTGACGAGGGCTTTTTCGGAATGGTAAGCGCGGATAATTTTAATATTGCGGCTCTAGATAATTTTTGCGCGAGAAGTTGTGAAAAGCTCACCGCGGATAAGCTTTTCGTTTCGCTAAAAAAACTTTGCTCCATGAAAAAAAATTCTCTCCAAAGCCTCGGACTTGATTTAAGAAAAGAGGTCTTACAGACACACAGAGCCGACCTTATGACAGAAAAAACTCTCGCTATGTACCGTGATGCTCAAAAAAGAGTTCCGAGTGAACACGGAGACGTAGTTCTCTGCGGATATTACGGCTTCTCCAATCTTGGTGACGATGCTCTTTTGCGCGCTTCGATTTTAAGAGCCGAGAAAAGCTTTCCCGAATATAGCGTTTGTGCTCTGACCGCAAACGGAAAACATGACGAAAACCGCTTTGGTGTTAGATGCGTAAAGAGAAAATCACTTTTGGCGCTTCGAGAAATAAAAAGAGCTAAAATATTCGTTTTCGGCGGCGGTACGCTCTTGCAGGATATAACGAGCAATCGCTCGCTTCTCTATTATCTCTTCCTTTTGCGTCACGCAGAGAGAAATTGCACAAGATGTGAGCTTTGGGGCAACGGTGTAGGTCCTTTGCGCGTAAGATCGCTCCGTTTACTCACCTCTCGTGCGCTTCGCGGTTGCGCATATATCGGAGCTCGTGACGCTCACTCGGCATCTTTAGTACGCACGCTTACAAACAACTCTTGCGTTCTTCCCGTCGTTGAAAACGACCTTGCCTCAAACACGACACCGTCAAGCAATGCGCGGACAAGCTTTTTGCTAAAAAATTGCGGAGTGGATGAGAGTGCGCCTTTTGCCGCAATAGCCGTAAAGGGCAGTCGAATAAAAGGTGCGGAGAAAGACGAGCTTGTGCGCCTTTTTCACGTTCTCTGTATGCTTAAAGCCATGAAATATCAGCTTTTGTTCGTCGAATTTTTCCCTCGCGAAGACTCTAAATTAACCCAAGCTCTTGCAAAACGTTTTGACGGCAAAATAATGAAAGACCTCTGTGCGTCAGATGTAGTCGGGATATTCTCGCGCGCAAAGCTCGTTTGCGCTTCAAGATTTCACGCATTAATATTCGCCCGTAGCGCAAATACACCTGCCCTTTCCTTTGGAACAGACCCAAAAATAAAAGCGTTTTGTGAAAATATTTTAATATAAAAGCATCATAAAAATTCAAAAAATCTCTTCTCTGCGCATTTAGACGACAAAAAAGACTTGATTTTGCGCCGCGTTTGTGGTACAATAAAAGGACGAGAGGAGTGATGACTGTGGCAGATAAAAAAACAGGCTCAAAAACGATCGCCCAAAATAAAAAAGCTTGGCACGATTATTTCGTTGACGAGAAGTACGAAGCAGGCATCGCGCTTTTCGGAACAGAAGTCAAAAGTATACGTCAAGGCGCGGTAAATATGAAGGATTCGTACTGCTCATTTAAAAACGGAGAGCTTTTTATCCTCGGTATGCATATAAGTCCATATGAGAAAGGCAACATCTTCAACCGCGAGCCGCTCCGCGACCGCAAATTGCTTATGCATAAGCGCGAGCTTATGAAATTGCAAGGACTTGTGACTCAAAAGGGTTATACTCTCATACCGCTCTCTCTTTATTTTTCAGGAAAGAACGTTAAAGCGGAGATAGGTCTTTGCCGAGGCAAAAAGCTTTACGATAAGCGTGACTCTGCGGCAGAAAGAGACGCAAGTCGCGAAATGGATAGGCGCATGAGAGATCAATCGAAATACGATTGAATTTAACAAAGTTTTCAACAAAACTGAATTTTTTTGCAAATTACCAAAGCTTTGATCTTTCAAAACTTGCCGAAGGCAAATATCGCTTTTCAAGCAAGCTTGAAAAATATCACTCGCCGAAAGGCGAATATCACTGCAGATCCGATACGGATCTGCCCCATGGGCCCGTAAAGGTTTCGACGGGGATCTTGAGGTATGATAAGCGAGTAGAGCCGGACAATCTCTAAAAAGGTCCAAATTAAAATTAAACGCTAACAATAAAACTGTAGCAATGGCTGCCTAAGGGCAGTGCCGCGGCATAAGCCGCCCGTTCCTCCGAGGAGTATCGCGGCCCCGGACTGAGCGTCAAGACAGCGGTGAACGTGCGCGGGTGGTTCGCCATTGAACCCGCCACGCAGAAAATGGCTACCCAAGCGCGAAGCGTGTCCGTTCGCGGCGCGCAAGGGGAAACACAAATAACGGACTGCACTCGGAGAAGGTCATATCAAGAGGTTTTCGGACAGGGGTTCGACTCCCCTCGGGTCCACCAGAACAAAAAAGCCCTTCGGGGCTTTTTTATTTTGGTAGACCTATAAAACGGGGAGTCGAACGCAGTGAACAAAATGACCCAGTGGGTCGTTTTGTGAACGGTGACCGAAGATTTTTGCGAGACATTACATAAAATCAAATCCAAAATGTCGAGCAAAAATCAAGAACGACTCCCCTCGGATCCAGCGGCAAGTTGCCGCCCCCAATCATCGGGGGAATACGGTGCTATGCCAAACTTCATACCACAATGGCGGTGTTCGGTTTTAAAGCCCACGCCTCCACCAGCGGCAAGTTGCCGCCCCCAATCATCGGGGGAATACGGTGCTATGCCAAACTTCATACCACGATGGCGGTGTTCGGTTTTAAAGCCCACGCCTCCACCAGCGGCAAGTTGCCGCCCCCAAAAAAAACAAAGATACACATTAGTAAAGCCCTCGCTCTGTTGATAAAGCGAGGGCTTTACTGTTTTCGTGATCGCTCTGGTTATTGTTCTCGTTTTTTATAAAACACAATCGACAGATACCAAGATAGTGCGTATATTCCAATTCCAACAAGGCATATGATGGGCAAAATTCCATTCAATTTTATTTCTGCCTGCATTTCTTTAAAGAAAAGATTTGATGATATTATGCTTCCGGCACATACGATGCCTATCATAAAATAATAAGCTATTCTGCCTTTTTCAACCCCCAGCTTGAACATAAACGGAAGGCAAATGGATGATGTGATGGAAGCTATGATCAGCAACAGCATCATAAGCACGATATATTCATTTGATTTGAATGTATTGTTGATACTCATTCGTATTGCTTGTGCGATTCCCGAGACTATCAGCATAGCTATTTGTATACCGAGACCTATTAAATATTTTCCGCTGACGATCTGCCCTTTGGTATACGGCATTGTTTCGCTATATTGCAACCATCTGCTTCTCTCATCATAAGCAAGCAGATTGATTGGGATCATACCGCAGATCATACACGGATAAAACACAAAGAATAAATTTGAATCACCAACAAAGGATAGTGCAATAAAGGCAGCTGCAATAATAAGAGAGCTTCTGCAATATTTTTTCATCATATATAGATCTTTCAAAAGTAGTCCCTTCATATCATTTCGCCTCCTTTACCATAAATACGAACAGCTCCTCAATGCTTATCGGGCTTAACTTAAAACCATCGGGAGCATCCTTGCGCAGTACGATAGCTTCAACGCCGTAAGGCGTTTCTTTTTTGTATTTTACTTTTCCTATCTTTGAAAGCTCTTCCAATGTACAGTGAATGATACCATACTCACTAAGCAACACATCCTTTTCCTCGCAAAGCAAAAGTTTGCCTTTATGTAAAAACGCTATGTAGTCGCAGAGCTTTTCAAGGTCGCTAACGATGTGCGAGGATATGAGGATCGAGTGATTTTCATCTCTTGTAAAGTCGTAGAACATCTCAACTACTTCGTCGCGCACGACGGGATCAAGTCCGCTTGTCGGTTCGTCAAGCAGGAGCAGCTTCGCGCCGTGTGACATAGCAACGGCAATACCGAGCTTCATCTTCATACCGCGAGAAAAGTCCTTAAACGGCTTGTTATCGGGCAGAGATAGCTTTTGAAGAAGCCTTCTATATTCAGCCTCATTCCAATTACGAAACGTATGCTTCATAACATTGCCGATCTGCTTTGCAGTCAAGCATTCGGGCATACCAACTTCGTCCATTACGACACCGATATCTTCCTTAATAAGCGAAATAGCCTTTCCGTTGTCACGACCGAGTATCGTGATCGTTCCGCTGTCCTTATGAAGCATATCCAAGATAAGCTTTATCGTGGTGCTTTTACCAGCGCCGTTCTCACCGATAAGCCCCATAATACAACCGCTCGGCAGAGTAAGACTTATTTTATCTAAACAAAATCCCGAAAAGGATCTGCTTACATTTTTTAGTTCAAGTGCGTTCATTTTTCTTCCTCCATACAGAATGTGATCATTTCCATAATATCCTCACGTCTCAAATTGCACGAGGCGGCGAGCTTTGCTATCTGCTCGATATGTTCCTCGATCTTTTTCAAATTTTCCTCACGTAAAAGCTCTACGTTCTTCGGCGCAACGTAACATCCTTTTGCCGGAAGGGTGTAAATAAAACCTTCCTTTTCAAGTTCTTCATACGCGCGCTTGGTCGTAATAAAGCTGATGCGCAGATCTTTTGCAAGCCCTCGTATAGAAGGTAGCATCTCATCCTCTTTCAGCTCACCGCTTATGATCTGATTCTTGATTTGAGAATATATTTGATTATAAATCGGTTCGCCGCTTTTATTGTCGATTAAAATATTCACGTCATCACCTCTGTTAAAACTGTATATCTATATTATATACAGTTTTAACGGCATTGTCAAGAGGTTTTTTAGTATTTATAAAAAATCCCTCGCTCCATTTTGATATGCACCTCCAAAAGTATCTGACTTTTGGGGTGCATATCATTTAGGAACGAGGCTATTCAATCAGCCCTACGGGAACGTCGCAGATCGTGGGCATGGCTGTGGTAACGACCACGGCGGTCAATTCGGTGCTAACCGTCCGCAACCCTGCCGGCAACGCTGCGGCACTTACTATCACTCCCCTCGCAGGCGGAACTCGTCCCGTGTCCGCGCATCTTGTGATCACACAGATATTTTGATAATTTAAAATAGCCCGACAAAAGGGGCTGTAACATTTGGCAAGACCGAAAAAAGTCCAAGAGATAAATAAAAAAACTCATTATACGCTCAAAAAACGTAAATGAGAGAATAATATGTTGAATTTCTTCGAAATCCTTCATTTTTATGGACTTTTTTCTACCGTCGTTTTCGGGGCTCGACGTACCTTTGTACGCCTCACGCCCCGAAGAACGACGCTTCTTGCTCAAATCTGACTATCCACTAAATTAGGGCTGTCTCAAATTGGATTTAGATATAGCCACTGCCTTTGTTTATTTCATTGTTGTAGATGCTTTGATTGCGGAAACTCCTTTTGCTGTCATAACAAATAACAAGGATTCTGAATTTTTGGAATTCAAGTTGCAAAGCAACTCTCGGAAAGCAAAGGAAGGAATATCGATGCAGTTATCTTGCCACATACATAAAACATATCGTATTTCTGTATCATTGGCAGTTTTTAGATTTTCAAGCAATAACATTTCTTCCATTTTTTCTTTCGATAATGCGTTTTTTATAATTGCGCTATATTTATTTCCCGACACTGAAAACAAAACAATGGCTTCTGTATATTGTCCGTGCTCTGCGACACTCAACAATTCGATTGCTGTTTCTCTCATATTCTTAAATATATTCAAGTCAAAGGGAACTTCGGTCTTAAGTTCAAAAAAAGTTTGCATGATCGTTTTTCTCCTTTATCTAAAGTTCCGAATTGGTATTACAAACGTATCGGGCTAAGGCGTGTCTCTAAAGTTGCACAACAATTCGACAGACTCCTTCTCGGTTAGAACCTGTTTGGTAGCCTCATTATAACACGAAATCAGCAAAAAAACAATGCTTTTTATTAAAATCCGAAAATTCCTTTTACAAAAATATAAATACCTATTCCGATAAGTATAACACCGCCAAGTATCTGCGCTTTATTGGACAGATGCGTTCCGAATTTTTTGCCGATATAAACGCCCGCCATACAGATGAAAAACGTAAGCACCGCAATTATAAGTGCGCATACTATTGCGTGAACAGCATCGTACTCCGATATCGTAAATCCTACCGACAACGCGTCAATAGACGTTGCTATTCCCTGAACTACCAAGCACCAAAAACCCGTACATTTGGGCTCTTTGTCATTTTCATCTCCCTGCTTTATTCCCTCAATAAGCATTTTTCCACCGATAAACACGAGCAAAGCAAGAGCTATCCACGGAATAAATTTTTCAAAAGCTGTAAAGGTCTTTGCTATCGTATGTATGCAAAACCAGCCAACAAGAGGCATCAAAGCCTGAAAGAAAGCAAACATTCCCGCTATTCCGCATACCTTTGAGCCCTTCATTTTAGGCTCGCTGAGTCCGTTAGCAAGTGACACCGAGAATGCATCCATGGCAAGTCCTATGCCAAGCATCGCGGACTGAACGAAAAACATCAGTTCCCACATTTTTTACACCTCCATAATGACAACTTCTAAAATTTTCATAACTTTTATATTATATCATATTTAAGTTTATCTGTCAAGTATTCTAAATACAAAAAGGAGTTAACTCATTTTCTATGAATTAACTCCGCTTTTTAAATTTTGTTTATATCTTGTAAGGCTTCTGCAAGACTGTCTATCTCCCGTTCGGTATTAAAAGCCCCAAAACTTATTCGCGTAGCACCGTCTTTCTGTGTCCCAAGCATTTTATGCCCAAGCGGACAACAGTGAAAGCCTCCGCGAACGCATATTTCTCTCTCGTCAAGACGTCGCGCAACGGTTTCGGAAGGCAGACCGTCTACCGAAAACAAAAGAACAGAGCCTTCATATTCGGGCGCATGGACCCTTATACCGTCCATATTGCAAAGCCTCTCCTTTGCGTATCTGTAAAGCTTTCTTTCATGCTCAGATATCGACTCTATTCCTCTCTCCGATATCCACTTTATACCCTCGCAAAGTCCTGCCAGCGCAGGTGCGGAAAGCGTTCCAGCCTCATATCTTTCGGGAGAAAATGCAGGCATGTCGCCCTCAAGTGAGTTCACACCGTTTCCACCCTCTATAAGAGTATCGATTGAAAAATCTTTGCCGAGCAAAACAGCTCCCGTTCCTTGTGGACCAAGCAATCCCTTATGCCCCGGAACACAAAGCGCGTCTATTTCTGCCCCATCAAAATCAAGCGGAATATGCCCAGCCCCTTGCGCTCCATCAACGATAAATCTTATTCCGTGGCGATGGCAAAATGCTCCTATCTCTGCAATAGGAAGAGTGTATGAGCAAATATTAGATGACCATGTCGCTATCACAACACTCGTCTGCGGCTTTATCATTCTTGCTATTCCCGCGCAAACACGCGTAGAACTCGCCCTTTCATCGCATATCATGGACGGATAAATATCAAAAGTTATCTTCCCTTCCTTTGCAAGCTTGTATATGGGGCGGTATACCGCGTTATGCTCAATATCGGAAATAAGCACGTGATCGCCTTGCTTTAAAGTTCCCTTTATGACAGTATTAAGCGAGTGAGTCGTGTTCATGGTAAAAAAGACTCGTGCGGGATCGAAAACCGAAAAAAGCTCGGCAAGCTTCTCTCTGCACTCAAATATTTTTTCAGCAGCCGCCAACGAAAGTGCATGAGAGCCTCTCCCCGCGTTACCACCATAACAGGTAAGACACCGCAATACTTCTCTGTTTACCTCTCGCGGCTTTGGAAAGCTCGTTGCCGCATTATCAAAGTATATCATTCTTCCGCCCGCCATTCTTTGACGATTATACGTGCAGCGAAAAGAGCTGAACGAACGTTACTTTCTTGCGCGCAAGCAAATCGCACTCCGTATATGCAGCCGCGCGTTGAGGAGGAGCCTTCGGATTTCGTTACGCCGGACGGAATAGCCAGTGCGGCAAGTACTCTTTGAGCCTTTTGTGCCTGCGTTATCGAGCCTATAGCCGCAAAACACGCCCGTCCGCCTGTTTGCATTTTCATACTTCCACCTCCTTCATTATCATCATATGCAAAAACGAAGGAGTGGGAAATACTTTATTTTAAATCAAAACCACCGGTTCAACCGGTGGTTTGCACAGCCCCTATAAGGGGCAAATACAGGCTTAACCCCTAAAAGGGGCACAGAAAGTTTGACATCGCATTACAATCTCAGGCAGCCGCTCACGTGCGGCTGTCTTTTTTA
>JAZNEM010000186.1:0-2281 GCA_045588595.1 Eubacteriales bacterium | reverse complement strand
AACATAAACCGCGTCCTCTCGTCCTTATTCTTTAGCGCAAACAAATTCAACGTTTGGATATAATCTTTTTGTCTCATCGGAAAATTCAAAATCCGAGATAACGCCCGTGAGAGCGGAAAAATTGCAGAGCTTTATATCAAGTCGGTCGGCTATTTTAGTTTCATCGGTAAGAAGATACGCGCGTTCGCTGTTTTTGAGCATTACTTTATAAAGCAGATAATGTCCGCCGCTAATATATCCGTCCTCCGTTATACTATCGACCGAAAAAAACATCTTATCTACTTGGAATTTCATGGCGTTTTCCACTGTTTCATCACCGTCAAGCACGTACGGGCGCTCTACAATATGACCGCCAAGACAAATCACGTCAATGTCAAAGTCGCCAAGATCAATAGCAAGTCTCATGTTGTTCGTTATAACGGTCAAGTCCTTTTTGTCCGATAGAAACGGAACGAGGTATTGGATTGTCGTACCGCTGTCAAGAAAGAGCGTATCACCGTTTTGTATCAGCTTTGAGGCTTCATGAGCGATACGGCGCTTTTCCTTTTTCATATAAAACTGACGTTGCAATAAAGGGGGAAGAGAGCTTTTTTTGACCGCTTCAACACCTCCGTAGCTTCTTTTTACAAGACCTAAAATTTGCATTTCATTAAGGTCTCTGTTTATCGTAGCGGAGCTGTAATGCAAGGTATTGACAAGATAGCGAACTGTCACGTATCCTCGCTTTTCAAGTATGCTGAGTATTTGATCATGACGTAATTTTTGCGACATTTTTATACCTCTTTTTGAGAAAGTTTGAGAAGGTTTCAAAAAATTAAACACATATTGACATGATTTGAGAAAGTGATATACTTATTATATCATTTAAATCTTTGTGTGTCAAGGAGATATAAAAATGAAAGTAACCAAAAATATGACCGAAGGAAATATCTACAAGAATTTTCTTGCTTTTTCAATTCCTCTCATACTCTCGTCATTGCTCTCACAAGCATACACCACAATAGACGCCATGATAGCGGGAAAATTTATAAGTGAGCACGCGCTTGGCGCGATAAGCGCAACGGGTTCTTACGAGCTTGTTTTCCAATCATTGTTTAACGGCTTTGCCGCAGGCTTTGGTATATATATCGCTCAAAGCTTTGGAAAGGGAGATTTTGCATCAATAAAGCGCGATACCGTAAATATGGGAACGTTCATTGCGATCCTTTCCTTAGCTATAAGCGTATTGTCTATCATTTTCTGTGACCCTATAATGACTTACTTAAAGGTAGACCCGATATTGCGTGCCGATGCTGAGATATATTTCGGTATCTACACCGCAGGATACGTTTTGTTATATCTTAATTTGGTTTTGTTACAAATTCTTTACGCGCTTGGAATAACTTCGTTTTCAATTTACGTATCGTTTATAGGAGCTGCTATTAAAATAGGCGGAAATCTGCTTTCGGTACTCGTATTTGACCTTGGCGTTGCCGGACTTGCATTTTTCTCGATAGTATCGAGTGCATCGTGTACTGTATTTTATCTTATAATGCTAAAAAAAGCCTTCCGAGAAATGAAAAGTGAGAAGGTATCGTATAGGTTCAGCTTTTCCTGCGTACGTAATTCCTTGAGGTACACTGTTCCCGCTGCGGTGCAGCAGGTTGCGTTTCATGGAGTGGGCTTAATAATCGCGCCGTCGATAAACACGCTCGGTGCGGCGGCTACGACGGGATATAACGTTGCTAACCGCATATATTTGTTGGGAACGCAGCCTCTTTGGTGCGTTACTAATGCGTTTTCCTACTATACCGCTCAATGTACGGGTAAGAAGGATTATGAAAAGATAAAATACGGCTTGAAGGTCGGATTTATCATGAACAGCGTTATGCTGTTGCCGTTCATTTTGGCTATTATGATATTTGCAGATCCGATATCCTCTATCTTTTTTCCAGCTGGATTCGTCGGAGACGCGTATACATACGCTGTTCGCTATGCTATGATATATCTGCCCTTTGTATACGTTCAGCTCGTTGGACATATCCTTCACGCGTATATGCGCAGTCTTGGTTCTATGAATATGGTGCTAGGTATCACGATCTTCGGAAGCGCTATACGAATTATCTCGACTATCCTGCTCGTTCGGGTTATGCATATTGAGGGTGCGTACCTCGGTCAGATAATAAGCTGGGCGGCGGACGCGATACTTTCTACCGCCATAGTCATTTGCGGTTATCGTACGCTCGAGCAGATAAAACGGGTGGCGGAACGGATAAAGATAAAAAAAGCTTAATAAAAGATA
>JAZNEM010000185.1:0-2555 GCA_045588595.1 Eubacteriales bacterium | reverse complement strand
AATGCGCTCGACCGACCTTTGTCATCGTATAATTTTTCAGGGATACGTGTGATTCACATAGAGGGAGCGAGAGTTCAAACGCAAGAAACTTCGTCTGAAAACATCTCACAAACATAATGCGCAAAAAGTCCTGCCGATTCGGCAGGACTTTTGATTATGATTTTATTTTTACTTTATCTGCGTACCCGTAGGAACGGAATCGTCAACGAAAACGACCTTACAGCCGCAGGCATTGTTCGTTCCCGCAAGGAGCATTCCGTTGCTCGTTACACCAGCAAAGCGCGCAGGCTTGAGGTTTGCTACGACGATTATCTTCTTGCCTACAAGCTCCTCGGGCTTGTATTCGCCCTTGATGCTCGATACGATAACTCTCTCGCCAATACCGTCATCAAGAGTAAGCTTGAGACAGCTATGCGACTTGCGTATCTCCGCAGCCTTTACTATCTTGCAAACGCGAAGGTCTATCTGTGAGAAGAGGTCTATATCGATCTGTTCCTTAACAGGCTCTACGGGATCGGGATCTCCGTAAACTCTTTCCTGCTTTTCCAAGGCGACGGTTTCCTCAACCTCAGGAGCAAGCTCTGCCTCGGTTGCGGGATAAGAGAAATCGAGCAATCCGAGATAATCTTCTTTGTTTATCGCGTAAAGGAACAGATAAAGTCTCGGTCCTCTTTCTCTATCTATGAGAAGCTTATATACATTCTTAAAGAACTCACCCTGAACACCCTTGAGCTCCTTATCGGAAAGTGCTTCGCCAAATACCTTTTTGGGTATTGCGTAAAGCTCGGAGTTGAGCTCGTCAAGGGTATATCCGTCTGTTGAGAGGAACTCGTGAAGAAGCGTTATCTCCTTCTTTGCGTTTTCATCGAGCTCGTTATATACCTCCCAGTTTCTTCCGCGGCGCAATCTGTTTACGCTCTCGGGAGAGCACTGCTCAAGCCAGAATTTTGCTCTGTCAAGTCTGTCGCAGAAGTCCGCCTCTTTATAAGGAGTGCCTATCTTTTCAAACACGGTCTCAAGCATGGGAACGTTAAAGTTTACTACCGAGCCGAGCTGAACGAGAAGTGCCATTGGAACGGTCTCAAGCTTTCTGCCCTCTATTACGCAGTTATACATGATAGATGCGGTGTGCTCGTTTGCAGTACCGTTCATATACTCGTTATACATCTTATCAAACTCGAAGTACTGACGAAGTATTCCGTCGTCAAAGCAGAAGTCGAACGCCTTTGTCGGCTCAGTCCTCGAATAGAGCCAAAGGATTATCTCGGGCTGATAGAGCTTAAGAAGCGTATCGGGAGTCATATTAAGTCCCGAAGAAGACGACATCTTACCCGCAACGCCCTTGATTCCGATAAACTCGTAGCCTTGGAAAAGGGGGGCTTCGTGATTAAATATCTTCTTGGAAATAACTTTAGAGTTGTTGTACGAGCCCGTGGGAGCTGCGTGATCCTTTCCGCCCGGCTCAAAATCTACCTGCTCGTATCTCCAACGCATAGCCCAGTCGACCTTCCAGCCGAGCTTACAGTTGAAGTTTTCAAGGAAGTTAAAGTGACCCTTATGACCACACTTACATTCAAACTCTGCCTCGGTGCAATCCTCGGAGAGAGAGGTTATCTTTGTAAAGTCGGTCTTACACTCGGGACAAAAGATACTTACGGGATAGTAATTTGCCTTCTCCTCGTCGTGCTGTGCCTTTAGCTCTTCCTCGCTCATGCTCGTATCCTTTGTCTTAAAGGAATCGAGTATCTCAAATATCTCTCCTCTCTTCTGAAGAGATTCGATTATATCCTTTGTATACTTACCCGAGCGGTACATCTGTGCCTGATATCTGCAATCAAGCTTGATACCGAAAGGCTCTATTCCCTTGAGAAATTCCTCCTCAAAGTGCGCGGCATAGCTTTCGTGACATCCCCAAGGGTCAGGAATATCCACGTAAGGACAGCCGATATATTTGTCGTAGCTGTCGCCTACTATCGCTTGAACGTTTGCAGGTATCTTGCGACAACGGTCAAACTCGTCCCAAGAAATGAGCAAACGTGCCTTCTTTCCCTTCTTTTCAAGTGCCTTTACAACGAACAGAGGCGTTGCAAGGTCGCGGAAGTTTCCTATATGGACAGAACCCGAGGGGCTGACGCCTGCGGCGCAAACGTATTCCTCCTTATCGGGATTGGTTTTGATTATTCTCTCGGCGATCTCTTCAGACCAATGCATGATAAAACTCCTTTATTTTTTATATTAATGTATATTTTTATTCATCTTAATATTTTATCACATTAATATAATTTTGTCAATATCTTTTAATTTTTTAATAAATAAACGTTTTTCAAATTTTGATTTATCGGTGAGTTTGATTTGACGAAACGATACAAAAACAAGGCAAAAAAACACGCAAAAACTCGGTAGGGGAGACCTGCGGTCTCCCGCGGGCGTTCACAGAACGCCCCTACGGTATAAATGTAAATTTTGATTTATCGGTGGGTTTGGTTTAATAAAATGGGTACGCAAAAACGCACGAAAAAATACCATACCCTGTAGGGACAGGCGTCCTCGACTGT
>JAZNEM010000184.1:0-5582 GCA_045588595.1 Eubacteriales bacterium | reverse complement strand
AGATATTTTCTATTATTTTGTCGTTTACAGTAACATTTAGAAGAGAGAGGTCATGACAATTTTTAAATGAAAATTTTCCGTCACTCCACCTTGCAAGATGACCTATTTCATCGCACAATGAAAAATCCTCAAGCTTCAGATTGCTCACGTTTTCAGCGCGAAACCAAAATGTACCCTGTTGCTCATAGCATTTATCCGAGAAAGGCTTTATGCCATCGTAGGTTTTCACGCGCCAATTTTTGAGCTTTATGTTTTTTACCGTATCCTTGTTCTGAACGTTAAATTCTACAAATCCATATGCCTCTGCATTCACGTTCTCAACAAGAATATTTGTAATAGTAGCGTTATTCAGTGATTGTTCAACAAGTTCAAAGGGCTTGGAGCAGTTGGTTGCAGAGATACCCGATAAATAAACGTCGTCTATTACCGTATTTCCTATGCCGTGATATGCCGACATAAATTTTATAGCCGCGCCGCAACGTGTTATGCACACGTTTGAAACTCTGACGTGCCTTATCGTACCGCTGCCAACACCGATGCGAAAACCGCAAGCCGAAGATCCGAGTATACAGTTTGAAACAGTAACGTGTTCGCAGACGGCAGGTTGTTTTTTCAGCTTTCCACCCGCTCCGCGAATTGCAATACCGTCATCTCCCGTATCGATTATACAGTTGGAAACAGTAACGTATTTACAGCAATCTATGTCGATTCCGTCCGTATTAAATACGTTTTTCGGGTTAAATACTTTAATTCCCGTTACAGATACATATTCGCAGCCGTGTAAAAAGCAGCCCCATGCAGGTTGGTTTGTAAGAGTAATATCTTTTACCGTAACGTTACGACATTCAACAAAGCAAAGAAGTTGTCCCGGACGCAAAAGCTCCTTGTCCTTTTCTCTTCGTCCGCCACAACTCCACATATAACAGCTTCGGAGCTCTAACTCGTCACCGAGAAAAGCTTCGCCGTTTCCATCGACAGTTCCCGTTCCCGTAATGGCAACGTTTTCGCACTCGACGGCAAGTATAAGATGCTTTCCGAGCCAACCTTCTTCACGGCAGGAGAAGTTCTGAGGGTATGCGTCCTCAGCGTTATAATCGTCTAAATTATCGCTTCCTTTGAGTACCGCGCCGTGTTCAAGGTGAAGCTCTACGTTTGAGCGCAGCCAAAGCGTACCTGTTCTGTAAAGTCCCGCAGGTACTGTAACAACACCGCCTCCTGATTTTGCGCAGGTGTCTATTGCGGATTGTATTGCCTCGGTACAAAGTGTCACGCCGTCACCGCTTATATTAAAATCCAAAACATTCGTATTCATTATCGTACCTCATTGATTTTATATTGTGTCAAACAAGATATTTATTTTCCAACACAGAATTTTGAGAATATCTCCGAAACGACCTCTTCGCCTATCTCTCGTCCGTCAACTTCGCCTAAAGCCGCCATCGCGCTCTCAAGTCCAACGGATACAAGATCAAGCGGAAGCCCCGTATCGATATCCGTAAGCGACTGTTCAATAGCCTCCATAGCGCAAACGAGAGACGCATATTGGCGCGCACCCGTAACTATGGCGTCGTTACTTATATCAATGCTTCCGTCGATAAATAAACCGTCCACCGTTTCCGCAAGAACATCAAATCCCTCTCCCGTAAGAGCCGAGACACGAATGACCCTTGCAAAAACATTTTCGTCAAACAAAACAGAGGGCTTTTCTTCCCTGTCGGTCTTATTTAAAAGCGCTATCGCCGTCTTTTTTGAATTTGCTATCCTTTCGATAAGCTCTCTGTCCTCATCGGTCAAAGGAGCGGACGCGTCAAACACCGCAAGCACGAGTTCCGCTTCGTCGAGTGCGCCTAACGTGCGCTCAATTCCTATATTTTCTACCACGTCCTCGGTCTTGCGAAGCCCCGCAGTATCGCAAAGCAGAAGCGTTGTGCTGCCAAGTGTCGCCTTTTCACGTAAAACGTCGCGTGTAGTTCCCTCTATATCGGTAACGATAGCGGCATCGTATCCGAGTATCCTGTTATACACCGAGCTTTTACCCGCATTCGCTCTTCCGCAGATAACGGTAGATATCCCCTCGTTAACGGCTCGTCCCGTGCGATAAGTATTAGCTATTTTAACTATATCCGCCTTTGCCTTACAAAGTGCTTGGGATATCTCTTCCCTGCTTATCTCCGCAAGATCCTCATCAGGAAAATCTATCGCGGCATACATTGAAGCAAGAACAGTTCGCAAAGCTACGTATATCTCGTCTGCCGCCTTTGCAAGATTTCCGCGCATACCGTTACGCGCAAGTAAAAGTCGGCTCTCGCTGTCGGCTTCAAGCATATCTCCGAGAGCTTCTGCCTGCGTCAGCTTCATTTTCCCCGAAACGTACGCTCTGCGTGTAAACTCTCCCGCCTCTGCGAGTCTCGCACCCGCCGCAAGAGCCGCAGAAAGAACCTTTCTCGTTACGAGTATTCCGCCATGACAGGTTATCTCGACCGTGTCTTCTCCCGTGAAAGAGCGAGGCGCGCAAAATCTTACCGCCATTCCGTCATCTATCGAATTTGATTCGTTTGGCATAAATATCTCGCCGTATGCCATTTTTCCATGCTCGGTGTCCGAAAGTGCTTTCCCGTTTGCCGCTTTAAATATTTTATCAGCCACACAAAACGCGTCCGCACCCGAAATTCGTATCATAGCGATTCCGCCCTTACCATACGGCGTACTAACGGCGGCTATCGTATCAAGGAGCTTCATTCTTTACCTCCGAAATAAATCAATAAAAAGGAAAGGCCGTTCCATAGTTCTGGAACAGCCTGACCGTTAATGCGGACTTACTCAGTAACCTCTTCAGCCTCAACCTCTTCAGCCTCAGCCTCGTCAAGTACGAGCTCACAATCGCCGCACTCGTCGTCGAGAAGATCGTCGCAATCGCAAACGAGATCCTCGGTGTACTTTTTAACCAGCTTATAGATCACGAAAGCAATAGCACTTGCAGCCGCAACACAAGCAACGGTTATAGCAATGATCTTACCGTAGTTGGTAGATTTCTTCTGAAAGAATTTCATGTTAGTTCCTCCTCTTTTATGGATATTTGCAATCCTGCTATTTATAGTATACCATATTTTTTTAAAAAAGCAATAGAAATCCAAACTTTTTTTGAAAATTTTTTCATTCTACCTCAAAAATTCACACAATGTTTTCGTAGCATTAAAAAAGTCTAGAAATACTTTTAAAAAAATCAAAAAAATTACATTTTACACTTCCCTTTAAGAATGATTTCTGTTATAATATAGTAAGGTATGTAAACTTGATTTGGAGGAACGCAAATGACCTATAACGAGATCGCCATGGCTCTTGCAAAAGCCGAAATAGAAAATAACAGAGCGGAAGCGGCTATGCTTATCTGCCATTTTTGCAACGTGAACAAGGCAAAGCTTCTTCTCCGTCACGACGAGGATTTTGCCTCGCTGGAGCTTGAGGCGGCGGTTGCAAAAAGGATCTCTCACTACCCTCTCCAGTATATTCTCGGATATTGGGATTTTTGTCACGAAACATACAGAGTGACCGAAGATACTCTAATTCCAAGACAGGACTCTGAAAAACTTGTTGAGCTTGCAGTACGTTTTCTTCCCGAAAACTCACGCTTCATCGATCTTTGTACGGGAAGCGGTTGTATTGCGATATCAACACTTGCAAGCCGCAAGGACTGCCGCGCAGTTGCCGTAGACCTTTTTCCTAACACGCTTGAGATAGCGAGAGAAAACGCTGAAACGAACGGAGTTGGCGACAGACTCGGATTTATGCAGGCAGACGTGCTTGACCCTTCATTTATGGAGGATCTGGGAAAATTTGATGCTATTATTTCAAATCCTCCATATATTGAGAGTGAAAAGATATCCTTGCTTGAGGAAGAGCTTACCTTTGAGCCAAACGCCGCGCTTGACGGTGGAGACGACGGACTTGATTTCTATCGCGTTATCATATCGGAATACGGTAAGTACCTTTTCCAAAACGGCTCAATGCTTCTTGAGATAGGTCACGATCAGGCTAAAGCAATAACAACGATAGCGGCGGCAAACGGCTTCCGCTGTGAAGTTTTCAAAGATTACGGTGGAAATGACCGAGTAGCCTACCTTACACGCCACGAAGTCATAGTTGAACAACCGCTCATCTGACGCATATACTTTAAATAACGCTATTTTTAAAGGAGATATATTTTGAATATTTTGGTACTTGCGGGCGGTCTTTCGCCCGAACGCAACGTTTCTCTCACCTCTGGAAGTCTTATAGCGGCAGCTCTGCGCAGACGCGGACATAAAGTCTTACTCGTTGATGTTTACGAGGGATTTGAGGGCGATATGTCAGACCCCCTCTCTCTTTTCACCACAGACGGAAACGATAGCTTTTCAGTATCCCGCGACCTTCCAGACGTTGAGCTTATAAAGGCTGAAAATAACGGACGCGAGGAGCTTATAGGTCCAAACGTGCTCTCTCTTTGCAAGAGTGCCGACGTGACCTTTCTCGCACTTCACGGAGCTATGGGTGAAAACGGTCAGCTACAAGCAACGCTTGA
Organism: Eubacteriales bacterium; assembly: GCA_045588595.1. GTDB lineage: Bacteria > Bacillota > Clostridia > Oscillospirales > CAG-272 > HGM12713. The sequence goes on along the minus strand of JAZNEM010000184.1, from coordinate 1,024 downwards.
TGTACATAACATAGTTTATACGGGCTCGGGATATACAGGAAGTATGCTTGCAATGGATAAGGAAATAGCAAAGATACTCCTTGAAAAAGTCGAAATAAAAGTTCCTTTCGGTGTAAGAGTCGGCAAGAACGACATCCCTAATATAGAAGAAATATACGAAAAAGTCGGACTCCCCGCAGTCGTAAAGCCTGCGGCATGCGGTTCAAGCGTTGGTGTATCTCTCGTTGACACCAAGGAAGAACTTGCAAATGCGATAGCATCGGCACAATCCTTCAAAGACGACGTACTGATAGAAAAACGCATATTCGGCCGCGAGCTCACCTCGGGTATAGTCGGCGGACGCGTTTTGCCACCCGTTGAAATAATCCCCAAACAAGGATTTTACGATTACGAAAACAAGTATCAAGCTGGGGCGACTACCGAGATATGCCCTGCTCCTATATCAAACGAGGCGTTAAAAAAACTCAATGATGCAACGCTTTGTGGCTTCAAGGCTCTCCACCTTTCTTCTTATGCTCGTTTCGATTATATTCTCGACGACGAAGGTGAGGTTTGGTGTCTCGAAGCAAACACACTCCCCGGTATGACGCCAACAAGCCTGCTTCCGCAGGAAGCGGCAGCTGTCGGAATGACCTACGACGAACTGTGCGAAACGATCGTAAAATTAGCTTTTGAGAAATAACGAAGACGCGTGTTACTTTCTTAAAATAAAGAAAGTAACCAAAGAAAACTTTAAAATTTAATATATTTTTCCCCAACCTATTGACTTTCTTAAAAAATATGCTATAATACCCTAAAAGACCAAAAAACAAAATTTAACAAGCTAGGAAAAAACATGGAATACATAATCAAAGGCAGAAAACCCGAATCGTTCTTTCGTTATTTTGAAGAAATAAGCGCAATACCGAGAGCATCCTTTCACGAGGAAAAGATCGCTGATTATATCGTAGATTTCGCAAAAGCGAGAGGTCTTGAATACTACCGCGACGAGTGGCACAACGTACTTGTAAAAATGCCTGCATCA
>JAZNEM010000183.1:0-6340 GCA_045588595.1 Eubacteriales bacterium | reverse complement strand
GCGAAGGACGCGATGAGGGAACTTTTTTGAAAAAAAGTTCCCTCAAACTCCCTCAAAAAACTTTCTAAAACAAGGTTTTGCATAGCCATAATGGCTACATAATAAATCTTTTTGTATTGCTTTTTCTTTGATTACTTTCTTTTTCGCGAAAAAGAAAGTAATCGCATCCCCCCGATAAATCAAAATTTGAATTTTCAAACCTTTTATGTGACAAATTATTTTTAATGAGTAGCTCCTCACTTATATAATATCACGCGCTTTATAAATTGTCAATAGATTTTAATAATTTTATTTTAGTAAATACTAAAAATAAAAAATGTGTACAAAAAAGAACCGTTCGAAAACGGTTCTTTTTTATTCAATTAGTCCTCAAACTCCATTTTCATCTGCGAAGCCTGCTCTTTTTTATGCTTGTCCATAAGATTATGGATACGCTTGATAGGATTGAGAAGCTCGCTGATAGTATCGTCATGGTTGAGGGTATCGATAATGTAAGAAACGTACTTACACATATTTACCTCAACGAACCACTCGCGCTCGTAAAGGTCGGGACGGCGGTAAACGAGATTCGTATTGAACACGCGGGTGATAGTACCGTCTGCGTACGCCTTATCAAACTTATCAAGTCCGTCGGTGTAAAGACCGAAGGAAGCAAAAGCGAAGATGCGCTTTGCGCCCTTTTCCTTGAGCTGAAGAGCAACGTCAAGGAGAGATTCGCCAGACGAGATCATATCGTCAACGATAATAACGTCCTTGCCGTGAAGGTCTCTTCCGAGGTACTCATGAGCTTCAATGGGGTTTCTTCCGTTTACAACGATAGAATAGTTACGTCTCTTGTAGAACATACCGATATCGAGTCCAAGAACCGATGAGTAGTACATACAACGCCCCATAGCGCCCTCGTCGGGAGAAATGATGACCATATCCTCTTTATCAAGAGAAACGTCGGGAACAGCCTTAACAAGAGCCTTTATCATCTGATATGTAGGTCTTACGTCGTCAAAGCCGGAAAGCGGGATAGCATTTTGAATTCTTGCGTCGTGAGCGTCAAAGGTGATAATATTGGTAACACCCATATTGACAAGTTCCTGAAGCATAAGAGCGCAGTCGAGCGATTCTCTGCCCGAGCGTCTGTGCTGCCTGCCCTCGTAAAGCATGGGCATGATAACGGATATTCTGCGAGCCTTACCTGCGTTTGCCGCAATAATTCTCTTAAGATCCGCATAATGATCGTCAGGGCTCATAGGAACTTCCTGACCGTACATTTTGTAGGTAACACCGTAGTTGAACATATCGCAGATAATGTAGAGATCGTGTCCTCTGAGCGACTGATGGAGCAATGCTTTTGCCTCACCCGTACCAAAGCGAGGACAATCTACCTTTACAAGATAAGATTCCTCTCCGCCGTGGCGACGCCACTCCTTAAGGTAATAATCGACCTGCGCAGCAAACTGCTCGCACCCCCTCATACCTATGACACTCAATTCCGCAAACTGTGAATCCCTCATTCGTCTTTCCCTCCGCATGTATTATTAAATTTATTATTTTTTCGTTCTTCGAATTATACATATATTATAACATATATTTCGACGTTTGCCAAGCAATTTTCCAAAATTTCGTCTGAAATTTACCAAAATGTTAGATTGCATAAACGAACTCTGTAAAAATCAAGCGGAATTTGTCAAATATGCAAGGCGAAATGAGTAAATAAGCATACTTTATTATTTACCCATCGCTTCTTTTATAATATCAACAAGCATTTCCTCAACATCGTCGATATGCCGCGCCTCTATCGAGCACCCCGCTGCGCGAACATGACCACCTCCGCCGAATTTTGCGCAGATAGCCGCAACATCTACGTCCCCCGCAGAGCGCATCGAAACTCGAAACTTATTGTCCTGCTCGGGTTGCTTTACGCAGAATGCTACCTCCACACCGTAAACAGAACGCGGAATGTCTATTACAGTCTCAAGATCCTCGTCCGAAAGTGAAAGAGAATATTTTGATGTATATGGAAATGTCACAGACGCTATCTTCCCACCATTGTGCAACAAAAGGCGTCTTGCCGCCTCTCCTTCTGCCTTTACCTGCTTTTGCGATTTTGATTCGTAAAGTGCTCTGCACACCTCATCTCCCTGTACGCCCGCCTCTAAAAGCTCTGCGGCTATGCGGAAGGTAGTAGGTGTAACATTCGCAAATCTAAAAGAACCCGTATCCGAGCAGATAGCCGCGTAAATACACATAAGCGCACGTTTAGGTATCGCAGAAAGCTCTCCCATCTCAACGAGACGTTTTCCAAGCGTATAGATTATCTCTCCCGTTGCCGCCGCATATGGATCTATATAATTATCGGCATACGGTGTTCCCTTATCATGATGGTCTATCATAACGTCCATATCGCGACAGAGCTTTTGATAAAGCGAACCAAGCTGTGTAGGCGATGCCGAATCAACGCTTATAACTCTATCATGGTCAAGCTCCATGCTTTCATCAATGATAACGCTTCCCTGAGCGCTGTCGGTCAAAAAGCGCAATCTGTCTGGCACTTCGTCAGCGCATACACAAAGTGCGGGTATACCCATAGCTATAAGTATCTCGCGCAAAGCAAATGCCGAACCGATCGCGTCTGCATCGGAGCGAACGTGATATACGATAAGCGTATTTTTTTGCTTGCATATACGCTCACACAGCTCATCCATAGTAAGAGACTTGAAATCAATCATTTTCCGTCTCTCCTTCTTCCTCTTCATCGGATATCTCTATACTGTTCAAAAGCTTCGAGATATGCGCACCGTGAGCTATCGAGTTATCCTCATAAAAGGTAAGCTCGGGAGTCATACGAAGATTGAGTCTGTGCGCTATCTCGCGTCGAATATATCCCGCAGAGGATTTTAAGCCCTTTGCTATCTCCTTTTTGTCTCCTGTCATAGCCGAATAATATACCTTCGCGAATTTCAAATCGCCCGTAACGTCAACCGCTGTAATACTTATAAACGCTCCGTTTACTCTCGGGTCTTTAACGTCACGCAAGACCGCGGCAAGCTCCTTTTGCATTTCGTCGTTGATTCGTCCTCTTCTGTAATTTGCCATATATTTTTAACCTCTTGTTTATTTTATATCTAATTATAGTATAACACTTTTTCTATATAAAATCAAGATATTTAAACACAAAAAATCTCCTGCCGAATAATCGACAGGAGATAAAAGACTAACTATTTTAAATTAAACTATCTGGCTTCAAACAAAAACTTCTTTAGTGAAGTTCTTTGAGAGCTCGAGAACTTTCTTTCAAGAAAGTTCTCGAACGCATCCCCCTCACCTTACTGTGCAGCGTCAACGATAGCGGTGAACTTCTTAGCAACGAGAGAAGCTCCGCCGATAAGACCGCCGTCAACGTTGGGCTTTGCGAGAAGCTCTGCTGCGTTTCCGTCGTTCATAGATCCACCGTACTGAATAGTAACGGTCTCTGCTACGTCTGCGCCGTACATAGAAGCGAGGACCTTACGGATCTCTCCGCAGGTCTCTTCAGCCTGCTCGGGAGTAGCGGTAAGTCCCGTTCCGATAGCCCATACGGGCTCGTAAGCGATAATAACGTTCTTGAGCGCCTCTGCATCAACGTCAGCGAGGTCAAGCTTTGTCTGCATGGAAACTACCTCGTTGGTGATTCCGGCAAGTCTCTGCTCCTTAACTTCGCCAAGGCAAAGAATAACCTTCATGCCTGCGGCAAGAGCAGCCTTTGTACGAAGATTTACAGTAGTATCGGTCTCTCCGAAGTACTGACGTCTCTCGCTGTGTCCGATAATAACGTACTCAACGCCGATAGCCTTAAGCATATCTGCGGAAACCTCTCCCGTATATGCACCCTTTGCCTCGTAGTGTACGTTCTCCGCGCCGATCTTTATGTTAGAGCCCTTTGCAGCCTCCATAGCAGCCGCGATGGTTACGTAAGGAGCGCAGAAGATGATATCGCAGTTGTCCTTACCTGCGACCATAGGCTTTATCTCATTGATAAAAGCGGTAGCTTCTGCGGGGGTAAAGTTCATTTTCCAGTTACCCGCAATAACGGTTCTTCTCTTTGAAGGATTCATTTTTTATTCCTCATCTTTCCTAAATTTATATTTTTTGTAAGTTGCACCGCCAAAGCCAAAGCATTCGGCGGTGCGAAAAATTTCTTTAATTAAGCGTCAAGAAGACAAGCTATACCGGGAAGCTCCTTGCCCTCGAGGAACTCGAGAGAAGCTCCGCCACCGGTAGAGATATGAGTCATCTTGTCTGCATAGCCGAGATTCTCTATCGCGGATGCGGAGTCACCGCCGCCGATGATCGAGATAGCGCCGCTATCAGCGACTGCGTCTGCTATTGCGTTAGTACCGCCTGCAAAGTTTGCAAACTCGAAAACGCCCATAGGTCCGTTCCAAACGACAGTGCCTGCACCCTTGATAGCGTTTGCGAAGAGCTCACGGGTCTTAGGACCGATATCCATACCCATCCAATCGCCTGGGATCTTATCTGCGTCAACTATCTTGTACTCTGCGTCCGCTGCGAAATCAGCGGTAACGTAGTTATCAACGGGAAGCAGGAAGTTTATGCCTTTAGCAGTTGCCTTTTCTATCATCTCGTTAGCGAGATCGATCTTGTCATCCTCGCAAAGAGAAGTTCCAACGTTGTAGCCCTTTGCCTTGTAGAAGGTGTAAGCCATACCGCCGCCGATAATAAGGGTATCTACCTTGTCGATAAGGTTGTTGATAACACCGATCTTGTCGGAAACCTTTGCGCCGCCGAGAATAGCAACGAAGGGACGAGCGGGATCTGCGAGAGCCTTACCCATAACAGAAATTTCCTTCTGAATGAGGTATCCGCAAACTGCGGGGAGATAATCTGCAACGCCTGCAGTGGAAGCGTGTGCTCTGTGAGCAGAACCGAACGCGTCGTTTACAAAAATATCTGCGTAAGAAGCGAGCTCCTTAGCGAAATCTGCGCCGTTCTTGGTCTCTCTTGCGTCAAAACGAACGTTCTCGATAAGAACTGCCTTGCCGCCCTCAAGAGCCGCAACCTTTGCCTTTGCATCGTCTCCGATGATATCTTCAGCAAAAGTAACTTTTCCGTCGAGAAGCTCGTTAAGTCTGTCTGCAACGGGCTTGAGGGTGAACGCCTTTTTATCGTTCTTTGCTGCCTTTGCGAGAAGCTCTGCAGTAGCTGCTGCCTGCTCTTCCGCAGGAAGAGCCTCTACCTTTTTCTTCTCCTTCTTGGTAAGACCGAATCCCTCGGTAAAGATGCTGTGAGGCTTGCCCATATGAGAGCAAAGAATTACCTTTGCACCCTTATCGAGCAAATACTTGATGGTAGGAAGCGCACCAACGATTCTCTTGTCGGAGGTAATAACGCCGTTCTGGATCGGAACGTTGAAGTCGCAGCGAACGAGAACTCGCTTGCCGGCAACGTCGATGTCTTCGATTGTTTTCTTGTTGTAGGTCATTTTTATATCCACCTTTCAAAAAATATTTTCCTTATATAATATACCACAAACTTATGAATCTTTCAAGTCTTTTTGTTAAAAAAATGTTTTTTTGTTATATTTTTCTTGATATTTTTTCAAAACAATGTCAAAAGCAGAAAAAAGATATTTAAAGCCAGAAATACACAAGCAAAAATCGCAACCTTAAAACAGGTTGCGATTTTTACATTTTCCTATGATCAAAGCTCTTCCACGTTAATAACACAGCTAAGCTTTGATACCTTTGACATAAGCTCACCGTGTCTGACCTTTCTTGGCAAACGAAGCGACAAGGTCGCGCAGCAGGTACGCTCTTCCTTGTTTGATTTTGTGACCTCAAGGTCAAGAATATCAGTTCCCGTTTCCTTTACCTCGTCAACGATACGTCCAAGGTCTCCGCCCTCGGTATATTCAATGACAATATTGAAAGAACGCGCGTTTGACACTATAAAATACTCAAGGCGTGAGAAAACTATCTCCGCAAGAAGAATTATAATGGTAGCAACAATAGCCGCCTCAAAGAATCCCGCTCCTAAGCAAAGACCGACAATGGCATCAGCCCAAAGACCCGCCGCGGTGGTAAGTCCCTTTACCTGACGGCGCTTGGTTATGATAATAGTTCCCGCACCGATAAAACCGATACCCGCTATGACCTGCGCACCAAGACGCGCCATATCGGTAAACAAGCCGAGATTGAGCGATATGTATTGGCTCGTCAGCGTTGTCATAGCCGCGCCAAGACAAATGAGAATATGGGTACGGAAGCCTGCGGGACGTCTTTTGCGTTCACGCTCAAGACCTATGCACGCACCGCAGAGCACTGCAAGGACGAGGCGCACAGCAACG
>JAZNEM010000182.1:0-15856 GCA_045588595.1 Eubacteriales bacterium | reverse complement strand
TAACACAAAATTCAAAAAGAAAAGAGATTAAACAACATATACGCGATCATCTTTCAGAATACCACCTTGGACGAGCCGTGCCTATCTTTCAAATCAAGGAGGTAAAAAAATATGCGTTGGGTGAACGACGTTTCGCTGCTCGTTATGAGTAGCGACTATGACTTTATAGCGTAAGAGCTGCTATACATAAAAAACTGAATAGAATACGCCATAAGGCACTTATTAGACGATGCAAAACAAAAGCATCTGACAATAAGTGCCTTTTGCTTTGCCCGTGCGAAAAATGTAATAATTTGCCTATTCGTGCGCCCCCTGAAAGATTTTTGAAATTTAATGTCAAATTTTGAAATCAATCAGGAGGCTAAAATGAAGAAATTAAGCACAAATATCATAACCGAAAACGGCGAAACGAAAAGAATTACAGTCTTTATAGAGGACGAAACTGCGGCGGCGCTCGCTCATTGTGACGAAGAAATCCGCCACCTTTATATACTTGAAGAACACGAGGCGCAAAACCTTACGCGCAAGGAAACCAGACGGCATATTTCATACGAAAGTATAACCGAAAAGGGCTTGGATTTTGTTTCTCCGGAAGAAAGTCCGTCGGACAGGCTCATACGCTCGGAGGAAGAAAAACGGTTACATAACGCTATGGCGAGTCTTACGGACAAGCAGTATAAAATCCTTTGGCTCGTAGCTGTGGACGGGCTTTCCTTTCACGAGGTAGGACGTCTTTTAGGCGTGAATTGGGATACCGTCAGAGAGCATTATCGGGCGGCTGTGAAAAAAGTCCAAAAGAATTTTTGAAAAATACCCCCTCAAAACGTCATTCCCGTGGCTTATAGGTGAAGGCGCACCCGTCTTACACTTTTTCAGGAGGTACGAAGATGTTACCACTTAACAAAATTCGAGAAGATTTGAAGGAGATCCGCTACTACTACGCACGCAAGGAGATTTTCGACTCTGCTATTGGCGGCATCGGGCTTAACAAGGTTTTTGATACGGTGAAGAAATACAACACCGCCGTTCAGAACGCACCGCCGAGGCTCTACGACCTCTATATCTGCCTGTACGTCAAGAACTACACGCAGGAGGGCTTGTCAATCGAGCTTGGATATACCCCCGAATATATCCAGATGCAACACAAAAAGCTCCTGCTTTTCCTTCAATCTTACTTTAAGAGCGAGGACGAAAGAAAATGAAGCAGACGCCGGATTTTATGTTAAACGCTACGAACGTTTACCGTACTCCCCACTTTATCGTCAGGCAAAGACTTTCTATCCTTTGCAGCGAGGAAGAAAACAATGCAGTTATAAGCCGAGATACATTCTACAAAAGAACACCGGCACGTAACGCAGAGTACGAGGAATTTTTCAAAAAGCGTGAGCAGATAAACGGAAAAAGGCTTCCCTCGTCGGGCTACATTCGAGAGTACCGAGAGTAAAAAAGACGGGTGCGGCTTCAAAAACACTTTGGTTTCATTTGGGGTAAAGTTTGGGTAAACAGATAGAATTTGCAAGTTTACTTTTGATTACGTTGGGATTGATTTTCTGGTTTTTACCCAACGGATTCCCTAAAATGAAAGCGTAACCGACAGCTACCGATTTACGATTATGGCGCTTGGAGCTTGCAAGCTAAGGTGGCCACCTTCCATAGCACAATCGCCGGGAACAGAGTTTCAAGGAGCGTTCAGGTTACGGACAACTGAATAGCCTACGGGCAAACAAAATCTACAAATCACAGGAGGATTTTTTAATGGCTAAAAAGGCAGCCACCGCCGAGGGCGGAAACAAGTACAATCAGCGCAGATGGGCTATCCCCTCTAAGCGTGCAAAGAACTACGCATCCGAGCGTAAAGCAAAGGTGCATCAGCGCGGACCGAAGGAAGGTAAAGAGCTGACCGATTACGAGGCAGGTATCCGTTCCGGCTACTTGCAGGCTCAGACCGACCACGCCGGGCTGTATAAGTACAAGAAGGCACTTTCCGAGGGTAAATCCAAGGCAGAGGCACGCGAAATTTCGCAGAAGAAATCTAAGTAATTTAACAGGAGGTATCAGAACTTATGGCTAAAACGAACGAAACTAACGCAGGTAAGGCAATCTTTGTAGAGCGCGAAACCTTTGAAATGGAAGGCAAAACCTACTATTCCTACTTCATTAAAGGACAGATCCGCGGCAGAGATGTAAAGGTCGCAATTACGCCCCCGGACAACGGCGGCTTCGTCGTTCTGGATATCGTGTTCGGCAACGCTATGGCGGCAGAGCTTGTAGTGAAGCCCTACGAGATCAAGGACGAAAAGACCAAGAAGGTCGTATCCGGCAACACCTTCGCTGTCGTTTCCTATGACGAAAACGGCGAAATGTACGAGTGTGCCGTGAAGCCCTACCGTCAGTCCGATAAGGCTCTCTTGAATATGCTCCTTAAATAAGGCGCATACGGCTAAAAAACAGTAACGTTTCTGCGGCTTATGTACGGCAAATAAGTCGTGCGTAGGTCGCAGTTTTCATTACAACAAAATTCAGGAGGTATTTATGACAAATTGTAAGAAATCCGATACCGTTAAGTGGATAGTAGCGTTTTCGCTTATATTCGTCTTATTTGTGGGTGTATTCGCTAACCTTTTCCTTGTTTTAAGGGATAATAGCGAGAACCCTGCTCCCGAACAGGATATAGAAAGCTCTGTTCCCGAAGATAACGGCGTAATAAACGAAGATGGTACTGAAATGGTAAGCGGACAAGTATATGCTATGGCAAAATCTATGACGTTTTCCTCGCCTACGCTGTTATCCACCACAGCAAGGTCGGGCATTACGCTTCAATGCTCCGTATATCCGATAACTGCGAGCAATAAGGCAGTTGATTGGTCGGTGGCTTGGGTAAATCCCTCGTCCTCTTGGGCATCCGGAAAGACGGCATCAAGTTATCTTAGCGTAACCCCGTCAAGTAGCGGCAGTACAACGGCAACGGTAGTGTGTAACGCTGCGTTTGGCGAGCCTATCAATATTATCGTAACAAGTAGAGATAACCCAGATATTACGGCAACGTGCGTTGTGGATTATCAAAAGCGTATGACGGGATATAGCGCAACGGTTTTCGGTAAGACTGCAAACGTAACCGCAGGCGGTACTACAAGTATAGACGTTTCTTCGTCTTCGACGGTAACTCTTGGCTCACTGCCTTTGAGTGCAACCTATGGAACGGGTACGGTAGCAGGCAGTAGCGCAACTCTTGGCTGTTCTATTATGTTAGATATTTCCGGGATTGCGGAAAAGATCGAAAACTATTATTGGAACACCAAACGCGCTCAACTTGGTGTCGCTATGCAGATGACTATTGACGGAAACATTGATAACGTGCGTGGAAAATGTACGCAGATGGTAGCAACTACGATGGTTAATAAGCCGTCGAGCCTTACGTTTAAGGACGCTATTGCTCCTTTCGTGGAACTTGCGGTATTAACCACTTGCGTAGATTATTTCAGTGAACTTCTCGCTTCACAGCCTTTTGCACTCTTACGTGTAGGCGTTGATGGAGATGAATCCACCTACGGCGATATAGAAATCTATGTAACCGACGGTGTGATTAACCTCGCTTTAAGCGAAGAAAATTTAATTATTTAATTTTTAGGAGGTATTTTATATGAATTATTATAACGATTTTAACCAACACAAGAAGTCCGATACCGTAAAATGGGTAGTCGCCTTCTTCCTAATTGCCGTTCTTTTGTTCGGCGTAGCGGCATCACTATTTTTACAGCTCAGACCTAACGAGGAAACGCCCGTTCCCGAAACCGAGAACGAAGTAGTTGTTCCCGAATCCGAGAATGAAACAGACAATACGGATAATATTAACCCCGTAGAGCCTACGCAAGCATCTGCAAACACTTCTGGTGGAGTAACCAATCTTGAAGGTGAAGAGATGGTAAGCAAGAAGGTATATGCAATGTCTAAATCTATGACATTTAGCTCGCCTTCTGCAAATTCCCGTTCTGCACCCTCCGGCGTAACTCTTGAAGCAACTGTTTCGCCTGTTTCCGCTACTGATAAGACTGTAGATTGGACTGTTGAGTTTGTTGACTCCACTTTGGAATGGGCGGTAGATAAGGTAGTAACCGATTATATTACCGTAACTCCCGAAAGTGACGGTAGTAATATCGCAACGGTAGTATGTCATCAACCTTTCCAAGCTCCTATCCAAATTATTGTTACCAGCCGTAGTAATCCTAACGCTTTTGCGAAGTGTCTTGTAGATTATAGAGCTAAGATAGCGATTATTTCTGTATCCGGAATGGGTGACAATATTGAATCGGGTTCGCTTATTTTCTGTAATAGTCAATATGTCGCTGAAGCAGAAGCAGGAGAAACCACTGGCACTATTTATATCAATCCTTTGGATACAAGCACACTTAGCCCTAATTACAGAGTAATGCCTACTAATGGCACTGTTGGGCAACTTGACATTACCAGAATCCCCGATGATTATCACGTGGATATGAAAATGACTATGGCGCCAGAATTTTTGCAGGCTCTTAATAGTGCAGGTTTTACCATCACCAATGCTAACGGATATGTATTTATTAACGGTGGCGTCAATACAGGAATTAGTAATTCGGTAACGGGTTCGCTTGGATTTCTCTCAAAAATTATAACGCTTCTTTCTAACTGTACGAATTATGACGCTTTGTCTGAGGAAGAACAAAACGAGATGATGAATTTTGTTATTACTTATAACACTACCCGCGCTTTTATTTTGCAAGTCGGTTATACCGATTCTGCCGTAGAAGAAATCAACGAATTTCTTGACACCTCTTGCGATATCTATCTTTATCCTCAAGTAACCAACGTTTATCTTAACAACGGAAATCTCGAATTTTAATGAGGTGGAATTATGAGCGCAAAGATAAAAAACAAACCCTCTAAATGGAGCAAAATATTGACATACGTATTAGTCGTTTTGTTGATATTCGGCGTAATTGGGGCTGCTGTATATTTCTTGTTACCGAGCGAAAATAAGAACGGAAAATACACCGATTTTACCGTAGCTTTTAACGGAAATGCTGTTGCGCTTGAAAGCAATATGACTATCTATGCAGGACAAAATTATGAGTTTACTGTTGCGTATTCCAACGAGGGCGAAGCAATAGAAAATCCTTATGATTTTTCCGTAGATATTATCCCTAACGCAACGTTAGCGACAGAGTTCCAATACACTGTTGACGGCGAGGAAAAATGGTTTACTGATTTAGTCAGTATGAAGGATGCGTTTTCGATAGAAATGACGGATAACGGCTTTACTCTGCAAGCTCCGGAAGCGTTTACAATGCAAGACATTTTAAGTCAGGTCTATACGGGGAAAACCGTTGACGTTCCCGACAATATTGAGTACGGCAAATACTTTACGCTTGTGGTAAGCTCTTACGATAATGCCGTTCAGTATAAGGTAACATTTGACGTTAGCGAAAACGGCTCTGACATTACACCGCCTGACGACGTAAATCCGGGCGAAACGATACCCGTAGAAAGCATAATTCTTGACAAGGAGGCGATCTTATTTTGATGAAAATAAAACATAGATTACTTTCGGCTCTATTGGTGCTTTTAACGGTCATAACAACTGTGCTTACGGCGGGATTTCCTGCCGTAGCATACGCCCAAGAGGTCAATACGAGCTTTGTAAAAACCAACGTTCTTGACGATTTGCGTAGTTCTTCGGAGTTCAATATTTTGGAATATCCGTTTGACGATACGGGGCTTATAAAGCGACCTTCCATCGCAAATTTCGTAGAGTATTCCTACTCGTATAAGGAAAGCAAGCAAGGCAATTATGGGCTGTTCGTGTACTTCTATAATCCGCAAGGTTTAACGATAGATACGGACAACAAGAATAATAAAATTCAGCTTGCTACCAAGTATAGCGCAGACGGCAATCCTACGGATTATGAGAAGTTTGATTTACAATTTTGCAGTATGTCAACCGAGCCGGACTATTATGGGCTTTTTTATAAGTTCAAGATAATAGACCACGAAAGCGCAGACGGTAAAACCATATTACAGCGTGTCAATAGCAACGAAAGACGTTATGACGTTTCAGGCATTGAGCTTGTAACGGAAGGAAATGAAACCGCTACGGATTATAGCGTAGGCGGCACGTATAAATTTACGGGTTATGTCAAAGGCTGCGGGCCTGACGAAAACGCAGAATCTACGCTTGTTTGCGACGTAACCGAGCTTGAAACGGTCAGCCTTGACGTAAGAGATACAAGCTACCGTATGGATAGCGTTTCACACTTAGGCGAAGGGCATCAGAACGATTTACATTCCGTATATTTTTCCGTTCCCAATTCGCTTTTAGAGCGTTATGGCGCACTGCAAAAGATAAAAGCTGAATGGTATGAATACCGAACCGGGCCTGTCATCGTAACCGAAGATAAAGGTATGTACGATTACCTTAAAAACTACACGGGTACTATGTTTACACCAAGCGGTTGGAATAATCTGCAATATAAAATGTTCAGCGATTATACGGCAACGGGCGGTATTACTTCCCAAAATGCTTTTGCGTTATGGTGGCTCGCTCTAAATGAATCTGAGCTGTCTAATGATGATTATGACGGAATGGGCTTCCCGATAGAGTTCTTTCCATACCTGTTTTATACGGGTGGTGAAAGCGCAGCCGATTATACGCTTACGGGCGAAGAATTAAAGAATTATATCTACGATTACAGCAATAGCGCAGTATTGGGCTATCTACCTACAAAAAGCGGTCAAATAAGTGCCGATTTGTTTGCTCCGACAGACGAGCCGATTACTGTATTGAACGCTTGGGATATAGAGTTTGGCAGAAAATACGGCTATAACTGTTTTGAGTTCGACGCTGGCGATACCTTTGATATGCTTACATACGACGATACGCATAGCGGTTGGGATAAATTCTGGGATTTCTTCCTATTTCCACCCAAGACAGACGGCTCTGTTCACAACATTGAACCGATCTATAAGGTCAAAGAAAACGACGTTTTAGGTTCTAATGCGGTTATCGCAGGCAACTTACTGATGAACGTCAACGACGTGGACGATTTCAAGGCTTATTATAGCAATGCAATTCAAAACGGCGAAACGGTGTTTGTGTTCCGTTTTGCACAGACAGATTATCTCTCTGCACCGATAGCATATACCAAAGACGGCAAGACCTACACCGATAAGGCATACGTCGCATCTGAAAACGTATTTATGGATTTTGATATTATCCACCTTACGTTTAACCGTGATGGGGTGTATAAGGTTATTCCGGCGGTATCTAATCCCATTGACGTTGTAGGAGATATATCCGCACCCCTTGATATGGACGAGCCTGATATGTGGCTTATTATTCTCGGCGTGCTGTTGGTTATTGTTTTACTTGTAATTTTTGCTCCCTTGCTTCCTTACCTGTTACAAGGCATTTGGTGGCTTATTTGCTTACCTTTTAAGGGCTTAGCGGCACTCGTAAGGCTAATTAAGGACAGCATAGACGGTTGGCAGCGAGAACGAAAGCTGAAAAAGCAAGAAAAACAGAAACAAAAACAAAATAAGGAGGTCTAAAAATTGAAAACGGTAAAAAGGATTATAGCAATAACCCTTCTTATCGTTACGGTAGCTCTGGTTGGCTATCTCATTTATACAGGTAGCCAACTATCTATCACCGATACAGGAGGTATAAATGAAACGATTAAGAGTATTTAGTATAGCTCTTACGGTTCTGTTATCCTTGTGTTTTATATTGCTTGGTGTGTTCTGTTTCAATACTTCCTACCTTCGATTACTTGAAAGTTTGGGCGATTTATGGCAATCCGTTAAGTTTTACGGCAGTAAAATTTTCGGCTTTGAATATAACGGCGTCCCATCTGTAACCGAATTTTCAGAAGTAATGAAATGGAACATTTTTTTACCGGAAGATCTAAGCGCTTTTAAGGAGCAAGCAGGTTCTTATTTCAAGCTCCTTTTTAGCGCAGAAAATCTATCTGCTTACGGCAAATTTATGGGCGAAATACTACTTACGTTTATGAAGATTTTAGCCATAGCATTGCCGTGTATCGTTATATTTATACTGCTTCTAAAACGACTTTATAAGAATAGCAATAATAATTACAACAAGGACACAGTTCCGCTTAGAGTTTTTAAGTGGATTTCTAACTATACATACCAGCCTATAAAGCGGTGTGTTACTGCCTATATAAAGTTCCTAAAAGACCATAATTTTATATGGATTTTGTGGCTGATTTTATGGGCGATTCAACTCAATCTTGCAACGATAATAGTAGCCTTTTTCGCATATTATTTCTACTTTGTAATGTCTTTCGATTTTGCAACGATTTATATTCAGTTTGCAAAGTTATTTATAGATTTGCAGGTAGCAGCAACGACCATTCCCATAGCCGTTTGGCTTGTTTTAGGTTACGTTATGTTTGCAAAATGGCGTAAAAAAATTGCATTAAGCAGACTAAACCACTACGAAGCCCGAAATTGCGGATTTATCAACGAGCTGCCTATCGTGTCAATGACTGTCGGCTCGATGGGAAAGAAGAAAACAACCATTATTACGGATATGGCTCTCTCCCAAGAGGTTATGTTCCGTCAGAAAGCCTTTGAGCTTATCTGCAAAAACGATATGAAATTCCCGTATTTCCCGTGGATCAGCTTTGAAATGGAGCTTAGGCGGTGTATGGAATACAGTACGGTGTTCAACCTCGCCACCGTCAAGGAATGGGTGAAAAAGAAGCGGCTACGATACGAAAAGCACGAAAACGCCGATTTACAGATATACGGCTACGACGCCGAGCGCTACGGCTTTACCTATGATGACGGGCTTCGTATATGGGGGCTGTTTGACGTTCTCGAAAGCTATGCACAGCTCTATTTTATCTACGTCATCGAAAGCAGTCTTATCGTTGCGAACTACTCCATAAGAGAGGACAACCGCTGTATTGACGCGGGCAACTTTCCTATGTGGGCGACAGACTTTTTCCCCGAAATTACGGTTACGGGCGGCAGGCACGCTCATATTCTCGACTTTGACGTGTTAAGGCTCGGTAAGAAGGTCTTGGAGAACAACCCGAACGCCGGGAGCTTTGAATTTGGCGTAGTCGTTATATCCGAGGTCGGCAAGGAGCGCGGCAACGTACTTGACCATAAGGAGATAAAAAAACACACCGAGGAAACCAACCAGAAAAACGACCTTTTCAACTCGTGGCTGAAAATGTGCAGGCACTCGGCAACGGTAGATAATTTCCCGTTCATCAAGGTATTTACCGACGAGCAACGCCCGGAGAGCTGGGGAGCTGACGCGCGGGATCTGTGCGACATCGTACATATCGTATCTTCGGGCAAGATGCGGCTTGCTATGCCGTTCTACACCATAGAAGAAATGCTTACGGAGTGGGTTTTTGACGGCTTTATCTCTATGTATTACGATTTTCGTTACAGACGCGGCGACAATACGCTGCTCGTGCATATTCTGAAAACCGTTACGTCGTGGCTCTACAAGCGAAACGCCAAGATATATAACCGCTTCGGCTATTCGGTATCGGCTATCGAAAAGGAGCGCGGCACGATGGACGGCAAGCCTGAAAAGAAGAAATACTACGTTATGAATAAGAAAATATACGCAAGGCGTTTTTCTACCGACTGTTTCAGCGATTACTTTAACGAAATGGCAAGAAATTCAAAGGTAGGCTTGAACGACTATATGGAATATGCAAGCGAAAAGGCAACCGTAGAAGAACTGAAATTACAGAACAGCTATTTTATTAACGCACTTTACGGAAAATAAATCTTTCATAAGGAGGTATCACAACTTATGCCGTATGGAGAAACAAAGGTTTACTTCGACGGCAGCCATTATATTGCAATCCCTCATACTACGCGCCCGTCACGAAAGCGACCTGTGCGTATCGAGGAAGAAATCACGGTCTATGAAGATAATAGCCCGGCAAGCGAAGAAACTACGGATACGGCAACGGAAGAAAAAGCCGAGGTCGTACCCGTAGAGCTTGCAGAAGAAGCTGTCGTCAATATCATAGAGGCGCCCGAAAGTGAAGATGCACCGGCAGAAGAAAACGCGGTCACGGAAAAGAAAAGCGGCGGGCGTAAAACTACCAGAAAGGAACTGTTTGAAAAGCTATATAAAGAAACCGTAAATAAAAGACGAGCCGAGCGAAAAAAGCTCATTATAAAGGCTATGCGACCATACTTTCCAAGCGACGAAAAAACCGAGCTGTACGTAAGAGCAAATTTAGAGAGAAAGCAACGAAACTTAATATGTCGGCGTATCCGTATGTGCCGCAAGGCGAACTTACAGAACTTCAATTATTTTTGTACTTTCACCTACGACGATAAAAAGCATACCGAAGAATCCTTCCGCAAGAAGCTCAAAGGTCGGCTGTCCTCGTTCGCCAAGCGCCGAGGGTGGAAATACATCGGTGTATGGGAACGTTCCCCGAAAACGAGCCGCCTGCATTTTCACGGTATTTTTCATATACCAGAAGGCACGCTTCCTGGGGTGTTGCTCACGCATAAGGATTACAGCACGA
Source organism: Eubacteriales bacterium (assembly GCA_045588595.1). Lineage (GTDB taxonomy): Bacteria > Bacillota > Clostridia > Oscillospirales > CAG-272 > HGM12713. The sequence continues at coordinate 5,288 of JAZNEM010000182.1, read as the reverse complement.
CGGCGCACAAAATGCAAATCAGAAATCAGTCCACGTACTTTAATGACGAGTTTGGAAGGTCGGATTTTGAGCCTATCAATGATAACAGGCGCATGGGCGAGGCTATGGCGTACCTTATGAAATATCTTGAAAAGACGGGCGAGAAGATCATCTACTCGAAGGGCTTGCCTCAATATTTTATCTCGGATATTATTGACGATGATATAATATGCACCGTAGGTCAGGAAGAAAAGAAATTATTGTTGTTCGATGATTTTATCTGCTGGGACGAGGGCTGCTATATGGGCGAAGTAAGCCCCGCCGTTATTGCAGAATTACGCAAATCCAACTGACGCTTATACGGCGTTATAACAAGGCTTAAAAAACGAAAAATCCTCGCCCGACGGGAATAATGCGAAGGATCGCCAAGCGGCTCAGCGGCGACCTCGCATCCGTCGGGCTTTCGTTTTTCCGAGTTTAGTCGGTTTTGTCAGGTTGCAGGGCGTGTGCTTGTCTGGCGGAGCGCAGCGACGCCACTTGTATCAAGACAAGCACACGCCCTGCTGACACGACCTAAACAAAACCCAAACTTTTCCCAAACTGTTACCGGCATAAAAAAAGGGAGAGTTTTTAAGCTCTCCCTAACTGTCAATCCGTATATTTCAGCATATCCGCTTTTCGATTATAATAGTCCAAAAGCGCGTCCGTATATCCCGTAAAGTAATGTCCCCAAGCCCAAGAGTATGTACCGTCTTTGTCCTTTGAGGTATTCCGAGCCGTGATATACATTCCGTCACTTTCTCGCTGAAACAGCCCGACGTTTCGATTGCCTATACTGTGAAACGATATGCAGGTGATAACCATACCGGCGTTTTCAAATCTATATCCGCTATCCATTATACCACCTCCGACCTATCCGGGATATACAGCTTTTCACCGACTCGCAACGCCTTATAGGTAACACCGTTCAGCGTATGCGTAACTGTTTGCGGTTTACCCTTAGCCGTAGCTCGTAAGATCATCTGCGTCGGCTCGTCGTAAACCTTTTCGATATTGACGTCAAGGAACTTTTCTTCGCTCGACGCTTCAATAATCGACATACCGTTTTTAATAAGCTCTGCGGATAACTCCCACAGCTTTTCATATAAGCCGTTTGTATCCATAATAAAGCTGAAATCGTGTTCCTTGCAGTATGCTGTAACTCTGAAATACTTTGTCATAATGTTAAACCTCCTTATGCGGCGATAGCCTGTAATTTTCTGTTTGCGTGGGGCAACCACTTTTTGTGTATGTAATCGTGAATTTCGGGTGTCGGCTTCTTATGATTTGAGCCGTAGCTTTGGAGTATCTTGTGGGCGCTTAGCGAATATTCAATAGTAATCAGCGGTACGTCGGGCTGCTTTACGCTTCGTATGAAGAATATGAGCGTTTCCTCACGTACAAATTTTTGGTCGTAGCCCATTCTGCCGACACAATGACCGAGCGTTTCACCTTCGTTTATCAGCTCGGCAGGGCTCTTAGCAATAAGGGCTATATACACATCGTCCTGCGCTCTCTGTAAGGGTAAATACTTTTCGGCAACGACAGCGAATTTAGCGTAAAGCTCCGCACGTTCCTTTTCATCGGCAATAGCCTTTGCCGTTCTGTACTCGTCTGTGCGAATATCGTGCCAACGCTGAAACTCGATAGGCTTGTAATTCTTCGGTAACGACATATCCAAGCCGAGATAATTGCAAGCGTCAAGGTAGTCAAGGTATATTGCAAGACCGGCTTTGTGCTTCGCAACGTAGCGGTAGAAAAATTCAGCATCACCGTCGAACATCTCCAAGATTTCCTTTTTTCTTCTATGCTTAGGCAGATTCTTTTTCGTTTCGGTGTATATCTGAAGCTCCGCAAGATCGCAGCCCTTCTTGTATGCCTGAAGCACAACCGCAACGTAGTAATATCTCGCTGCAAGCTCTTTACGGTTTTGCGCGAGCCACTTGCAGAATTTCTTGTCTTTACCCATCTTTTCAAGAATCTGCGTACTCTTGATAAAGTCGCAAAGTCCGAGCTTCATTAAATATTCAAGCTGCGGATACTGCTCATAAGTACGCAAATACTGTATAATCTCTGCGCCCTTGTAAAGCTCCCAAGCGGCATATTTGTACTGTGGAAATTTCGCAAGAAATTCCAAGTTTACGATAGGCGCATGGGGATTGAAGTATTTATCATCGTTCCAACCCCATTCGCCGTCCTCGTACCATTTCGGTGCTTTCGTCAGACCTTCGCTGTACCAGCCTACGATATTGCCGGCTATGTAATTAAAAATCATATCTTTAACGTAGGCTCTATCCGAGTGAACACCGTGGACGGATACCTGTTTACAATACCAATTCTTATAACGGCATTTTACGGCAACGGTAACTTTTATCAGGTCGCCGTCATTCTTGGCAAGGTAGGAATAAAAGCGAGTAAGTCCGTCTTGTGCAGGGTGCAGCTCACGGTCTTTCTTCTTAATACGCTCTACGATATATTTCGGTATAGGTCTTAATTTCTCAATTTTCATTTTTCTTACCTCACTACAAATTTATTATCAAGAATTTCCGCAAGTAAGCAAAGAGCGTCTTTATCAAAAGCCTTTGCAAGCTTTATTTCAGCGGCAAGCTCGTCCGGCTCGTTGACAGGCTCTAAAACCTCACCCGTTTCGGTGTCAACCTTAAAGGGCAACGGCTTTCTTTGCGGATAGAAATTCATATTATCGGTGTCAATAATTGCGACATTTGCAAAAGCGCGGATTTTCTCGCGGTAAACTTCTTCTACGTGGAAAGGAAATCCGACCATTTTTACACGTTCCGGGAGTCCGAAATCTCTGCTTGTAAGCGTCATTTCAAGCTCGTGTGCAACCGTAACGGCAGCATCACCGAAAACCTCGAAAAAGTCACCGACGCGCATAGCAACGATGGTATTCGGAAATTCCTCTTGATGATGCAAATATCTTTGATATAAGGGCGATATAGCGGGCTTCTCGACGGGTTTTACCTCGGTGATAGGTTCTTCCTCGGCTTCGTCCTCGTCGTCCTCCCGCGGTGTTTCTGACGGCTCTGTATCGGTCAAATCATCGGAGAAATCGAATAGCGAAAGCTGCGGCGATTCTTCCTTCGGCTTCGCCTTTGTTGTAGGCGCAATCGGCTTGACCGTTTCCGTCTTGGTTGCAGGCGCAGCCTTGTATTCTGTGCCGTCCTCGTTATATAGCGTACCTTCGATGCTATCTTCTTCAAAGTAGTGGATACACCAGCCGAAAACGACGTCACTATGTATGCAAGCGCTTCGCGCTCCTTTTTCGGCTTGTTTTTTAGCTTCTTCGGTGGCGTAGCGCATAAAGCCGTCAAGCGTCTTACGGCTTATCAAAGTAACACCGTCTTTGACGATACGCACGCCGTTATTGATTTTTTCTGCAAGTACCTCGCTTGCGTTTTCTTCAAGATATTTTTTCAGTATTTCTTGTTCTGTACCTTTTGCGGTTAAATTCAACGTCATAGTTCAATCCTCCTTGTATTTATTTTTTTCGTATAAAGTAAAAAAGCCCCGTCCGTATCAAAAAGGATCTTGACGCCAGATGCCGTCTTTTACCTCTGAATATCGGATAGGGATTATCACCCATTTGGGCTTATTCAATATGTGGTTATCTTCACGGGCGCGCGGTGGAAAGCGTATATATCCTGTCTTTGCGTTTACCGCCTGTCTGTATGTATAAGTCATAAAGTGCCGCACGTATTCTTTCGCGCCTTCTTCTCGGTAACACACCTTATAACCGTAGGGATTATTCTTGTTTTTAGCCATATTTCACACTCCGTATAATCTTTTTGCAAATCGTGGTAGAGCCGAGTAAAAATTATTGCTCATAATCGTATTGTGTAAATATCTGTCGTGAGCAAAATAATTACGGTCTGCAAACTCATAACCTTTTTTAGTCAATCGTTTAAGCTCGTAATGATCCGAGCCATCGTGATGATATCCGTAGATATAAAAATGACCGTTTTCGTCATAAAATTTAACGTAATCCAAGTGACGAATGCAATCCATAAGGTCATCAAAGTTGTGTATGAATTTGCCGCCCTGAGCAGGACCGTTCCACCTGCCGCAAGTACCTGTAAGCAGATAGCAGTCTTTATCAAATACGTATTCTAAGTCTGCTTTGAAGTCGTCCCATTCACGCCGACGTTCTTCGTCCATTTCGTGATAAACCACGCAATCGGGTATTTCGTCGGGTGTCAGCCAACCTTCCTCGTCGGCAAAAGTTTCAAACAGATAATTTTTGGTTGCTTCAAAGCTGGCACATTCAGTATCGTTATAAAAAACGGTGGTTTTAGTTTTCATTTTTGCCTCCTTTAGCTGTCTTGAAATTGGTCTTGCAAAGCGGTTAAAACTTCATCTTCGATATCGAGGGAATCAAGTTCCTCGTCAATCAGTTCCTTTACCAAGTCGGTAACAAGGGGCTCGACGTCAATATCTTTGATTTTGCTGTTAAGCCTATCGGTAATAATTTGTTCAATGTCGATAGAGTCAATAGCATCGTTGATAGCATCTTCAAAGTCATAGTTTCTGATGGTGTCACGAATAATGTTTGTAAGTCTGGTTTTGATTTTCATAGTAATATCTCCTTATATTTCAAAATTATTTATCTCTGTTGCAAGGTGAAAACCGAGCTTCACGCCGCGCTCGAACGTAAATTCAATGCGAGCTGAAAACCTGTCGGCTATCTGCTTGTACCAAGTATCCAAGAGCTTTATTTGTTCCTCGTTAAGCGAGCTACAAAGCAGGTCATAGGTTTCAAGCTCTTTACCCGTCTGTTTTACCTTTGGGTTTTGCTCGGCTTCGTTTATCTGACCGTAATATAAGCGATTAAGTAAAGTATCCATATTTACCTCCCGATTTCAATTAAGCCCCCGGAGTATTCCTCAATATTTCCGTCATAGCGGAAGGACTCTCCGTATTCTTCAAAGTCAAAATAATTTTCCAAATCACCGGGAAGCTCATAGCCGCAGATATTAAACATTTCGCGTCCGTAATCTTCCCAATCATAGCCTTTATAGATGTAAATATCATCGTCCCAACTGTCGCCGTGGCTGTTGACTCTCTCAATAAAATCGTCAAAGCTGCGCACCTCAAGGAACGCCATCAGAGTATCGTATTTACTCATATTGTCTAAAACGTCAGCTTCTTTCAAAATCTCGAAAAGCCGTTGAGGGCTCATATAATCCCAATTTGTCGCATCTGACGGTAAATTTTCAATGTCCTGTACGAACAATTCTTCATCAATGCCGTCA
>JAZNEM010000181.1:0-18070 GCA_045588595.1 Eubacteriales bacterium | reverse complement strand
ATTGAGAAAATTAATGGTTATATAAAACTCTCTTTTCAAAACGGAGGTTATTTTGAAAAAACTGCTTTTTTACCTCAAGGGATACAAAAAAGAATCTATTCTTGCGCCCCTCTTCAAGTGTCTTGAAGCTCTTTTTGAGCTTTTCGTTCCACTTGCTGTGGCGCAGATAATCGACGTTGGTATGTCGGAAAACGGCGGTGATAAGAAGACCGTATTTTTAATGTGCGGTGTACTTATCGCGCTCGGAATTATCGGACTCGTTTGCGCTATCTGCGCTCAATTTTTTGCGGCAAGAGCAGCGGTTGGCGTATCCGAAAAGCTTCGAAGCGCCCTTTTCTCTCACATACAAAGCTTCAGCTATTCCATGACGGACAAGATAGGAACGTCGACGCTTATTACAAGAATGTCAAGCGACGTGAACAGCGTTCAAACAGGAATAAATATGTTCCTGCGCCTCTTTATGCGTTCTCCGTTTATCGTTTTCGGTGCTATGATAATGGCGTTTACTATAGACGTAAAGCTTGCGCTAATATTCGCGGTAACAATTCCCGTTCTCGCTATCGTTGTATTTGCTATAATGCTCGTAAGTATTCCGATTCTTAAAAGATCGCAGAGCAGACTTGACGGAGTCGTCGGTAAGGTTCGCGGCAACTACGGCGGAACTCGCGTAGTTCGCGCGTTCAACAAAGAACAGGACGAAATAGCCGAATTTGAGGAAAAGCACGATGCTCTCACCAAGATACAGATATTCGCGGGACGCATCTCCGCGCTTATGAATCCTCTTACATACGTAATTATCAACTTTGCCGTTATTCTTCTTATTCACTTTGGTGCTATACACGTGGATAGCGGAAATATCTCGCGCGGTGAACTTGTTGCTCTCTACAACTATATGTCGCAGATACTTGTTGAGCTTATAAAGCTCGCAAGTCTTATCATTACTCTTACAAAGGCTATGGCAAGTGCGCGCAGAATATCCGACATATTCGACACACCTTCGGACACGGCACGCATATCCGAAAAGGACAAGTCTGACGTTGATAATTCGGTATGCTTTGAAAACGTTTCCTTTAAGTACAGTGAAACGGGAGACGCGGCGATAACCGATATCTCCTTCTCGGTAAAAAAAGGACAGACTGTCGGTATCATAGGCGGTACGGGTTCCGGCAAATCGACATTGATAAACCTTATTCCCGCATTCTACGCTCCATCAAGCGGAAGCGTTTTTATAAACGGTAAAAATACCGCGTTGTACGATAAAAACGAGCTTACAGATATCGTAGGTATAGTTCCGCAAAAGGCTCTTCTTTTCAAAGGAACTATCCGCTCAAATCTTCTCTGGGGCAACGAAAACGCCACAGAGGATGAGCTTTGGGAGGCACTCTCTCTTGCTCAAGCCGACGGATTCGTTAAAGAAAAAGACGGTCAGCTTGATGAGCACGTAGCTCAAGGCGGTCGCAATTTTTCAGGCGGTCAGCGTCAGCGTCTTACCATAGCTCGTGCTCTTGTGAAGAAACCGCAGATACTTATTCTCGACGACTCTGCGTCTGCCCTCGACTACGCAACCGAGTCAAAGTTAAGAAAGGCTATCAAATCACTTAACTATAACCCAACCACCTTTATCGTATCACAAAGAACCTCATCCATCCTTCACGCTGATACTATCATAGTGCTCGACGACGGAATGATCGAAGGTATCGGAACTCACGAGGAGCTTCTCGAAAATTGTGAGACTTACAAAGAGATATATCGCTCTCAATTTCCCGAGGAGGCGGCAAGCAAATGAAAAAGAAAAATTATAACAAAGGCTCTGTAAAGACCTTTCTTAAGGTGTTGAAGTATCTCAAGATCTATCGCTTGCATTTTGCCGTCTCTCTTCTGCTTACGGCAATATCGGTGGCTTTGACTCTTTACATTCCTATACTTGTAGGACAGGCAATCGACTTTTGTATTGACAAAGGAAGAGTGGATTTTGATGGTGTGTCGAACATACTTGTAAAAATAGGAGTATGTATTCTCATTACAGCTTTAGCTCAATGGATAATAAACGTGTTAAACAACAGAATGACGTATGGAATCGTAAAAACTATTCGAAAAGAAGCTTTCGTTCGAATACAGCAGTTCCCTATCTCATTCATTGACTCTCGTCACTCGGGTGAGATAGTCAGCCGAGTTATTACCGACGTTGATCAGTTCTCTGACGGACTTTTGATGGGATTTACGCAGTTCTTTAGCGGAGTTATGACTATTATAGTAACTCTCATCTTCATGGTACTCATATCTCCTTCCATTACTCTCATCGTCGTTCTCGTTACCCCCCTCTCTCTCTTCGTTGCGGCGTTTATATCAAAAAAGACCTACTCTATGTTCAAGCTCCGCTCCGAGCTTCAAGGCGAGCAGACCTCACTTATCGACGAGGCTGTTGGTAACCACAAGCTTGTCGTTGCGTTCGGACAAGAAGAAAATATTCAAGAAAAGTTTGACGACATAAACAATAAGCTTTCAAAGGCTTCCTTGCGAGCGGTATTCTTCTCGTCTATTACTAATCCTTCAACACGATTTGTAAACGGACTCGTTTACGCATTCGTCGCGTTTACGGGCGCTCTGCTCTATATAAACGGCAGTTCTATGATAACCGTCGGTATGCTCTCAAGCTTCCTTTCGTATTCTACACAATACACAAAACCCTTTAATGAAATTTCGGGAGTGATCACCGAGCTTCAAAACGCACTTGCCTGCGCTTCAAGGGTATTTGAGCTTATTGAGTCTCCGATACAGTCTACCGATAGCGAAAAAGAGGCTATCGGGAAGGCGAAAGGAAATGTTGAATTTGAAAATGTTTCATTCTCTTACACAGATGAGCGTCCGCTTATACGCAATTTCAATCTTAAGGTAAGAGAGGGACATCATATAGCGATCGTCGGTCCTACTGGTTGCGGAAAGACCACTCTTATAAATCTTCTCATGCGTTTCTATGACGTAAAGGAAGGCGCGATAAAGCTTGACGGCATTGATATACGAGATATTCCCCGCAGTCAGTTGAGAAGGTCTTACGGCATGGTACTTCAGGACACTTGGCTTTACGCAGGAACTATACGCGACAATATCGCATTCGGAAACTCCGAAGCATCAGAAGACGAAATAATCGCCGCGGCAAAGGCGGCTCACGCGCACAGCTTTATCAGAAGACTTCCTAAAGGCTATGACACGGTTATCGGCGAGGACGGTGGTACGCTCTCACAAGGACAAAAGCAACTTTTATGTATTGCTCGCGTCATGCTTTGTCTGCCCGAAATACTTATTCTCGACGAAGCGACATCGTCTATTGACACTCGAACCGAAATACGTATTCAAAAAGCTTTCTCAACCATGATGGAGGGACGCACAAGCTTTATCGTAGCTCACCGTCTGTCAACAATAAAGGAAGCCGATATGATACTCGTTATGAAAGACGGCAACATTATTGAGCAAGGCGATCACGACACCCTTCTTAACCAAAACGGCTTCTACGCAGAGCTCTATCAAAGTCAGTTTGCTTCAATTGACGACTAAACGACAGAAAGGAATCATATGTCCGAGAATATTATTATAAGACCCGCGGAATACCGCGACCTCTTGTATCTCGTCGATATTTACAACTATGAGGTTGAAAATACTACGGCAACGCTTGATATACTCCGTCAAACGCCCGAGCAACGCCACGAATGGCTTGTTGAGCACAACGTCGAAAACCATCCTCTTATCGTTGCCGAGACAGACGGCAAGGTAGTCGGATACGCGTCCCTCTCACCTTACCGAAAAAAAGAGGGATACCACTCTACCGTAGAGCTTTCGATATATGTAGAAATAAACTACCGCAAGCACGGTATCGCGTCAAAACTATTATACACTATAATCGATATAGCAAAAAAAGACCCTACTATCCACTCTATAATATCCATTATTACAGAGGGCAACGAGGCAAGTGCCAATCTTCACAAAAAGTTTGGATTTACTCTTTGCGGAACGGTAAAGGAAGCGGGATATAAGTTTGGCAGATTTATCGATATTGACCAATATCAATTACTCGTTTAATTTAATCTTTCTCATAAGAAGACTCTTCTGCGCAAAAATTACGCAGAAGAGTCTTCTTGTTTCTTTTTCCAGCTAAAATAATTAAAATGCTCTCGGCAAAATCTATTGTATTGGATCTTTACATTGCTTATTCCGCTGTATTCATTCTCTCCATAGAGATTATTAAAGAACGGAAGCGACTCGGATGTTTCCGGAGGGATATCTCTGCCTATATCCCTAAAAACGTATTGCGCGTCGGTAACGTATATTTGCATAGGGAAATTTCGTTCTACCACGATCATTCCAACGTACTCTATATTTTCACTCGGACAATCGTCAAAAGCAACGCCTCCGTTTATTTTGTCATACGCTACCAATCTATGACAGGTACAATATTCCGAGGGTTCTGTTCCCTTTGCAAAATATCCCTTCTCTATACGGCTTCCTCTCGCGTCCTTTATACACGCCTCTGTCGCAAGCATTCCCGAATCCTTGCAATACTCGTATTCGGAAACGTTTTGATTTATTGAAAAGCTCTTTGTTTTTCCGCTTTTTATATATTTTTCGTGAAGCAAGGTCATTACGTCATCCCATGCCTTAATACAAACGTTTGAATTTACGTTTGAAAGTGTTTTTGGGTATTCGTAACCGCACCACACTCCGCCTATAAAATACGGTGTATATCCGATATACCATTTATCATAATTCTTTTGCGTAGTTCCTGTTTTTCCCGCGCAATCTATCTTTTTTCCAAGGGTTATATCAGTAGCCGAACCGTTTTTTACAACGTTTTGGAGCATCAGCGTCATAAGAGACGCCGTTTCTTCTTTTATTACCGCTTCTCCCGAATATCTATTTTCAAGAATAACACTTCCGTTTACGTCTGTAACTTTATAATAGGTTCTCGCTTTGTTATATACACCGTTATTTGCGAAAACAGAATATGCCGCTGTCGTTTCCTTTAGAGTAACTCCGTAATTAAACTGACCGAGCGCTAACGCCGCATAATCCTTGTCGGTCAACACGCTGCCGTTTGACAAGTATTTCGATTCTATCAAGCTTTTCATATGAAGCTTATTATAAAGAAAATCAAAACCGCGGTCTATACCTATATCTTCAAGAACTTTTATTGCAACCGTATTTACCGAGTGTTCTATTGCGTAATTGATATTTGTAAGTCCTCTGTATATCTTATTCGAGTTTTGAGGCCACGCTACAGGCTCGATTATCTCTCCTTTGCTTTTATCCAAATTGTATTTACCAAAATTTACAGGTACGTCATCGTACACCGAAGACCACGTTATCACTCCGTCATCAAGTGCAGGAGCGTAGACCGAAAGAGGCTTTATTACAGAGCCCGCGGGGCGCACGGTCTGTGTTGCGAAATTCTGAATACGATTGGCACTCTTTTCTCCTATCGCGCCCGCTACTCCAAGAACGTCTCCCGTTGTAGGATCGATTATTATCATTGAGCTTTGCGGTGTCTCGCCGTTTATTCCTCTGTAAAAATTATTTGGATCTGAATAATATTTGTCAAGTATCCGCTGAACGTCGCTGTCCATCGCCGTATATATCTTTAATCCACCCGTATATACGATAAGTCCCGCCATTGTCCGACTGTATCCTTTTTGAACCATCAAATCATTTATAACGTCGGTTATAACCATATCGACATACCACGAGTTAACGCTATTCTTTGACATCTCTGCATTTACGTTTAATATTATTTTGTCATCTATCGCTTCGTTAAATTCTTCGGCAGTAATATACTCCTGTTCAAGCATCTGTGAGAGTATAAGGTCACGGCGCGTTTTATTGTTTTCGGGATTACGCAGCGGATCGTAATACGACGGATTATTAGTTATGGCGGCTATTGTGGCACATTCCGAAAGAGTTAGCTCCGATAGTTCCTTTGAATAATAATAGTTTGCCGCAGTCCTTACTCCGTAACACCCTTGTGAGAGATTTATTATATTGAGATACAACTCGAGTATCTCTTTTTTATCCATTTTTGTCTCAAGATCTATCGCCCAAAATATTTCCTGTATCTTTCGCTGAAAGGAATAGTCGTCTTTATCGGTAACGTTTTTTATCAGCTGCTGCGTTATCGTTGATCCACCGTAGCTTCCGTTGAATTTGAGAAAATAATTGAATCCCGCGCTTACCGTTCTGAACCAATCCACTCCCTCGTGAGAATAAAATCTTTTATCCTCTATGCTTACAAACGCATCTATCAGATCCTTGGGAATGGTATCGTATTCGGCGTAAACACATCTGTATCCGCCGTATATATCCGCATCGGTAATCTCAACGGCTACCCTTTCCCCGTCCCCGCCATCAATTGTCTCGTACGCATAAATTTTTGCCGAATCCGAGCCTACCATGGTAAAAAGCGTTTCGTCTATATGTTTTTCTATTTTTCTGTCTACGTAAATTGCAAACGCAAGTCCCACTATCAACGCTATTACGCTTAACATGAACAATGAACCGAGCAATATACGCAAAAGTACTCTTACAAAGCTCGGTCTTTTTAAACCGTTTTTTATTTTCTTTTCCTTATTCATATTTCTCTCCAATAGGATTTTATACATTATATTATTGCTCCTAAAATGAATATATAAACCTTTTATGAGTGATAATAATACAAAATATTTTTTACGTAATATCTTGGGAGGAATATGAAAAAAGAAGGTAGCTCTTTTACACTTTATGCCGTGATCTGCTCTCTCCTTATGCTTGCTATACTTTTTTTGACTCTTTTTTCCGTAAAGAAAAGCAAAAATACGGCAGATGTGCAAAAAACGGATATTTTGACGTCTCAAACAGAATACGTCTACGTTTACGTTTCTCCCGATGAAACTTTAAATGAAACGCCTGATACAAGCAATACTTACGGCTGGATAGTTCGCGAGCATAAGGAGCGTATAGGCATATTTAACTCTGATAACGTCCTTATCCACGTTATCGAAACGCATATAAAAACCCTCCCTGTTGCAGACCGCGATCTACTCAGAGAGGGTATATGGGTGAGTTCAAGAAAAGAACTGCTTTCTATTATAGAAGATTATACGGGTTAGCTTATTTTGGTACGACGTTCTCTTTACCCAAAAGTTTTACAAGCTCTGATATCACGTACGGGGTCGCGTCTATTCCCTGCGGAAAATTAACAGCTTGTGAGCGTGAGCTATCATAAAAGATAACTCGTATATCTCCCTCGAATATCTCAACGATATTCCTTGCTTTCTTGAATTGCTCGCAGCTAAAATCGGGAACTCTTATATAGACTTTTGTTACGTTGACAAGCTTTGACTGTGCCTCGTTATCTCGTCTTTGCTCCGTATTTCCGCCCGAAGTGGATACGGGGCGTTCTTTGTGAACACTCGCCTCTTTATATTTCGTATTATCAAGCAATTCCTTGATATCCGCGACGAGTATCTTCGTATCCTCGTCTTCACGCACAGAAAGATTTCCCTCGATATAAAGCGGAGCGTCCACACGTATCTTATAAGAATGCTTTGAGTACTGCGTTGGAAACGCAAGACATTCTATCTCGCCATAGCGATCTTCTATCTTAAAGAACGCCATTTTTTCGTTCTTTCTCGTGGTCTTTTGAACTACCGAAGTAACTATTCCAGCTATCTTTACACGTTGCTTATCAAAACTTTCTCCGAGTTCGGCAAGCGATGCCACACTTTGTGCTTCGAGGTGCTTTGACATCTCGGAATAATTATCCATAAGATGCCCTGAAAAATACATTCCCGCGCTCTCTTTTTCCAAAAGTAATTTTTCTCTAAGGTCAAAATCCGGAATATTTGGGTACTCAAATGACGGCACGCTTGATGCGGCTTCGGGAATTGAAGAAAACATATCGAGCTGTCCCGCAAGATTGTTTCTGTTCTTTTGAGTAACTATATCGATAAGCTTTTCGTATGACGCAAGCAGTTGACTTCTATACGTTCCGAGTCCATCAAAAGCACCCGCCTTTATAAGCGATTCTACCATTACCTTATTCATATCATAAGGAGCTACTCGCGTAATAAAATCCTCAAAGCTTTTAAATTTTCCGCTCTCCCTTTCCCGCATCATTGAAGATACGAACTGATCTCCGACCCCTTTAAGCGCAAGCAATCCAAATATAATATCATTTCCATTAGCGGAAAAATACTTTCTGCTTTCGTTTATATTTGGGGGCAGAACTCTGATACCGAACTTAGAGCATTCGCCGATATATTCGTTAAGCTTTGAAAGATCGCCCAATACCGACGTCATAAGCGCCGCCATATACTGACACGGATAGTGTGCTTTCAAATATGCGGTACGATAAGACATAACCGCATATGCTGCCGCGTGGCTCTTATTGAAGGCGTAGTTTGCAAACGATGCCATATCATCAAAAAGCTTTGTTGCAACACTTTTATCTATACCGTTTTTCTCCGCACCCGAAATAAAGCTTTCCTTTTCAGAAGCAAGCACATCCGCTTTCTTTTTAGCCATGGCTCTGCGGACGATATCCGCGTGACCGTAAGTATATCCCGCTATATTGCGAAAAATACTCATTACCTGCTCCTGATATACGGTACATCCGTAAGTCGAGCGCAATATAGGCTCAAGCTCGGGGATAGCGTATTTTATTTTTTCGGGATTATGTCTTGCCTCGATGTATTGAGGTATTGAGTCCATTGGGCCAGGGCGATACAAAGCGATAGCCGCTATTATATCCTCAAGGCAATTCGGTGCAAGTTCGCAAAGGACCTGTCTCATTCCCGCTGATTCGAGCTGAAAAACGCCAAGCGTATTTCCGCACGATATCATATCGTAAGTCTTTTTATCATCGAACGGAACGTTTTTAAGGTCAAAGCTCGGATCTGTTTCGCGTATAGCCTGACACGCCTCGTCTATAACGCTCAAATATCTTATAGCAAGTATATCAAACTTTAAAAGTCCGAGCTTTGCTATCGTATCCATATCGAACTGTGTAACAGTAGTTCCCTTACTGTCCGCCAAAGGTAAATACTGCGTCAGAGGCTCGTCCGTAACCACTATACCCGATGCGTGAACCGTTATATTTCTCGGCATTCCCTCAAGCTGCATAGCGGTATCTACAAGAGATTTGATTTGAGTGGAGCTTTCGTAAAGCGTTTTCAGATCTGCAAGCTTTACAGCCTTTTCAAGTGTCATTCCAAGCTCCCTCGGAACTGCGCGCGCGACAGGATCGACCTCGGAAATAGGCATTCCGAGCGCTCTGCCGACGTCACGGATAGCCGCACGAGCCGCAAGCGTTCCAAAAGCAACTATTTGAGATACTCTGTCTTTTCCATAACGCTCGAAAACGTAATCGACGACCTCGCCGCGTCTGTTATAGCAGAAGTCGCTATCTATATCGGGCATACTTACTCGTTCGGGATTCAAGAATCTTTCGAAAAGCAGGTCGAATTTTATTGGGTCTATATCGGTAATCCCCATAAGGAATGCGACAAGACTTCCCGCGCCCGAACCACGCCCCGGTCCTACGGGAATATCCTTTGAACGAGCAAAGCCAACGTAATCCTGAACGATAAGGAAATAATCGGAGTATCCCATTCGCTCTATGACCGAAAGCTCATAATCGAGTCTTTCTCTGTATACTGACTCTCCCTCGGGCTCGAATACCAATGTACTATCTTTTAAACGCTCTGTCATTCCCCTCTCGGTCTGCATACGGAGATATTCAGAAGAAGAAATACCTTCCGGAGTTGGAAATTTCGGCAATCTGGGAATATCGAAATGAAATTCAAAATTACATCTATCTGCGATCTTTTTCGTATTTTCGATAGCGCCCTCGTATTTACCGAAAAGCATTCTCATCTCATCGGTGGTCTTATAGTAAAACTCGTCGGTCTCAAAGCCCATTGGACGCCCCTCGGTAATTACCGAGTTAGTTTGTATGCACATAAGAACGGCTTGAGTATGCGCGTTTTCACGCTTAAGGTAGTGACAGTCATTAGTTGCAACCATTGGCAGATCACATTCGCGAGCAAGTCTTACAAGCTCGGGAAGTATCTGCTTCTGTTCGTTCAGACCGTGATCCTGAAGCTCTATATAAAAGTTATCCTTTCCGAATATTTCGGAAAGCTTTAGCGCGTAAGACTTTGCCTCCGCGTAATCCCCTGCGGAGATAAGCGACGGTATCTTTCCCGCAAGGCAGGCTGAAAGTGCGATAAGTCCTTCGGAATGATCCTTGAGCAGTTCAAGGTCTATTCGAGGCTTTGAATAAAAGCCCTCGGTATATCCCTTTGACACAAGGTATATAAGATTTTTATATCCTGTCTCATTTTCGCAAAGTAAAACAAGATGATTTATATTGCGGTTGCCGTCCGTGCTTGCCGTACGGTCAAATCGTGAGCCAGATGCGACGTACACCTCGCAACCGATTATCGCTTTTATTCCGTTTGCGGCGCACGCTTGGTAGAACGCAACTACGCCGTACATATTTCCGTGGTCTGTAAGCGCTACCGCACTATGTCCACATTCCGCGGCGCGCTTTGGAATATCTGTTATACGACACGCACCGTCCAAAAGGCTATATTCACTGTGCAAATGAAGGTGAACAAAATCGGACATCCTGTTTTCCTTTCGTTTGGTTTTTTAATCTTTATTTGAATTATCTTCTTCGGTATCTCTTTCGTTTTCATCGTTAGGACGGATACAGACGAATACTCCGATACCGAGCGATATTACCAATATCGCAATAGTTATTATTACACCTACGGTCGAGCCGCTTGATTCGTCTGTGGAGATATCTGCTTGATTTCTAATACGCAACCGCTCGTCTTCTATATTAGAGGCAAGCGTTTTAGAATCGTATTCCATACTATATCCTACTATATCGTATATGCTGACGAAAAACTCTTTTGAGCCTCCATCAAGCGAGCGAACGCTTATCTTCCACGAATCCGTAAGCTCGTTATCATAACCCGAAAGGTCTAATACCATGATCGATTCCTCGCCGGAAATTACAGTGTGAGAAGCAGAAAGACGTTCCGTTCCCTGTCCACCGCTTATTACGATCTCAAAAAGAGAGTCCTCCGCATCTACGTCATCTATCTTAAATCTAAACGCCAGATACGGAGTATATCCGAAGCTTTCGGGATAATCATAAAGGCAGAGCAATTCCGAATATTCTCCGACGGCAGAAGCAGTCATATCAGCGCGAAGAACCGTTCCGTTACTTCCGTGATCAAGGCGCAAATATCCGCATGATACGCCTTTATACCAATTATTAAGTGCAACCGACTTTGAAAAATCAAAATATGCAAACTCACCCTTATATCCGCTTGGAACAGTCTTGAGAACAGGTACTATAAGGTTATTTCGAAGTGTAGGAGCTTTAGGCTCTGTTCCGCCGAGCACATCTTTCCACGATCTCTTCCCAAACATTTCAAGAACATTAGATAGAACGCTATCGCGTTCTGAAGTATCTATATATTCAAAGATATTTTTCACGGCATTAAAAGAGCTATATCCACCGCTCTTCTCTGCATCGGCAAAAGAAATCACGAAAGACGAAATATTCTTACATTGTGAAAGCTTCAAATAAGAATACGTATACGCAGCGGAAAGCTCGTTGGATTTCAATTCGCTCGGAACACACCAAGTAAATAAAAACGACTTTGGGGCGCTTTGGAAGTCCTTTGAGAGTCTGTTTAAATATTCGTCAAACGACTTTATGTTTTGCACATAAAGTCTTTCTTTGTTTTCAATAAAAGAAAATCTTCCGCCATTGAAAGATATAGGAGATATCTCTGCCTCTATCATCGCTGAAAAATTAAATTCCGAAGAAAGAGTGTGGTCAAATTTTGCAACAAGCATCTCGATGGTTGAGTTTGCCGTATTTCCGTCAAATATATTAACATCTGAAAAAGGTATTACGATATCTATATCCGAACGTATCTTTCGTGCAGAATTTGCTATCAACAATGTATATAAAGCATACATATCGAGATACTGCGTATCATTTTGAGCACCTATGTAATTAAAGTTTATATCATCTATACGGCTTCCTACTATCATACCGTTAACGATACCGCTTTGGATATTCTCATATCTTTCTATCAAAAAAGACACCGCTGACTCGACCCTTGTAAGTGTTTTTTCGTTATATACGTCGGGCATATAATAACGAACTTCTTTTGCGTTTTCGTCATATCTTATTGATATACCGCCTCCCGTGCCGTCAACGAGGATGCGGAAATAGACCTGCGCACCCGAGGCTGTCGAGGTACGCACTTTTGCATCAAGCATCTCAATATAGCTTTTTTCAAAATATATGTTTTCGGCATGTGTTTGATAAACGTATCCGCTCGACGATTCCGAAATAAGCTTATTTAAAAATATCGGTATTATTACACGCCCAGCACCTACGTTTGATGCGGAGGATATACGCTCGGTCTCTATGCCTTTGTATCCAGAACACGCGTTTCTGTCAAACTCAAAAGAAGAGATCACCTCAACATATCTTGGGTCTGTGGCGAGAATACGCTCACCATTCTGCGAACGAAGAGCAACGCAATACGAATAATATTTTTCTACTATACTTTTTATTTTTTTGGAGAACTGAAACCTTACCGCAATGGGCGTTTCTGCAACAGCGGAGATATTCGGGTCAAAGACTATTTTTTCAACGCTTTCCCCAAGAGGAATAGCGTATATTTCTATTACGTATTCGCGGTATTGGATAAGCGCATCGTGATTTACAGTTCCACCAAGATTTATCGAATAATTCGCCGAATCAAAAGAGCACGAAAATGACACGCTTCTCGTATTACGGATATCCGTAACCTGTTTCTCGCTGTTAGAATCCGTTTCAAACGTCTCATTCTCGGCAAACGCGAAAAGTGAAAAATAAGGGAGTAATATAGCTACAACCATGACAAAAGCAAGACAAAAAGCTAAGGTTTTTTTCATGTTTTACTATTCCCCCTTTCTGATTTTCAGCATTTATACTTTCAATATTTATATTATATCACATAAAAGAAAAAAAAGAAATAGTTATACGGTAAAATTTTTTATGCTCTTGAAAAATTTTTTCGTTTTTTCGGTTGCATAATTTGTCGTAATATGATATAATTAATCCGTTATTTTTATAACATGAACATTAAAACGGAGGAACGTAGCTATGTCAACAGCAAAAAACAAACACATCTTTATTCTGCTTTCGAGAACAGAAACCGTTCCTGCCAGAGTTATACGCAAATTAAAGGGAGACGGATATTCTCACGTATCTTTAGCGATAGAACCATCTACAGATAAGTTTTACAGCTTTGCGCGACGCAGGATACATAACCCTCTTATCGCCGGATTCGTCTCGGAGGATCTCCATTCGGGTGTTTTCGGGAATTATCCCGACTGCAAAAGCGCGTTATATTCGCTCGAAGTAACCGAAGAAGCATATCAATCTATTTCTACGACAATAAACCATTTTATTAATAATTACGAACGCTCAAAATACAGCTTTATAGGAATGTTTGCTCTTGCTTTCGGTATAAAAATAAAGCTCAAAAACAAGTTTACCTGCTCACAGTTCGTTGCAAACACCTTAAATAACGCGGGGGCAATCACTTTTCCAAAAGATCCTTGCCTTATGCTCCCCAACGATTTTTCTAAAATGCCAGAACTTAATTTGATATACGAAGGTGCTTTGAAAAACTGCAACAATGAGGTTTTTTATCAAAGCACACCTGTTTAAAAATTTTAAAAAAGAAAGAATAAAAAAATTGCGGAAAGGTATTGACTTTATCTATATGCCTATGTTATAATATATACCGTGATTTCACACGCCGGTGTGATGGAATTGGCAGACGTGCTGGACTCAAAATCCAGTGGTAGCGATACCGTGTCGGTTCGACCCCGACCACCGGCACCAATAAAACCGTATTTGTTTTATGGCAAATGCGGTTTTTTTCTTGCTTTGCACCCACAATCTTGTAATTTTTTAATTTTTAATAATCAAAAAATAAAAAAACTCTTGACAAAACAAAAAAGATGTGATATACTTTGTAAAGCATTTTGCTTTACACCCGATATTTTGATGCGAAAGGACGCAAAAATAATGTTTGAAAAAAATCTTAATATCGGTTATCTTTTGGATTTTTACGGTGATCTTCTTTCGGAACGAAAGAAATCTGCTATGGAAATGTATTATAATGAGGATCTCTCGCTTGCGGAGATATCTCAGGAGATAGGAATTTCAAGACAGGGCGTTCACGAGACCATAAAAAAAGCCGAAGAAGAGCTTATCTTTTACGAAGAAAAGCTTGGGCTTGCCAAGCGCTTGAAGCAGGTCGAAACGCTTGCCGATACGCTCTCTGCTCTTTCTTGCGAGCATAAGCTTCCAAAAGATATTATGGACACCATTGAACTTTTGACACAAGCGGTACGTCAGGATTGATTACCGTATAATCAAAGATTTTCGATAAAGGAAGGTGATATTATGTTTCAGAGTTTGAGTGAAAAGCTCGATAATGCCTTCAAAAAATTCAGAAGTAAGGGCAAACTTACCGAAGCTGATATAAAGATAGGTATGCGCGAGATAAAGCTTGCTCTCCTCGAAGCAGACGTCAACTTCAAGGTAGTTAAAGACTTTATAAACACCGTTTCGGAACGAGCTGTCGGCACTGAAGTGCTTGAATCACTTCTCCCCGGTCAACAGATCGTTAAGATAGTAAATGAAGAGCTTACCAATCTCATGGGCGGCTCTCAGGCAAAGCTCACCATTTCACCCAAGCCGCCCACAGTAATAATGATGGTCGGTCTTCAAGGTGCGGGTAAAACGACTCACGCGGGAAAGCTTGCGGGAATGTACAAAAAGCAAGGAAAAAATCCTTTGCTAGTCGCCTGCGACGTTTACCGTCCAGCCGCTATAAAGCAGCTTGAGGTCGTTGGTGAAAAGCTCTCTATTCCCGTATTTAACATGGGTGACAAGGTCTCCCCCGTTAAGATCGCTGAAGAAGGCGTCAAGTACGCTATTCAAAAGGGCTACGACATGGTATTCGTTGATACCGCAGGTCGACTGCATATCGACGAGGAGCTTATGAAGGAGCTTACCGACATCAAGGAAAAGGTTGCTCCCACCGAAATACTTTTGACAGTTGACGCGATGATAGGTCAGGACGCTGTAACCGTTGCAAAAACATTCAACGAGCTTCTTGATATCACAGGCGTTATCCTTACAAAGCTTGACGGTGACACGAGAGGCGGTGCGGCTCTTTCGGTTCGCTACGTTACGGGAAAGCCCATAAAGTTTATCGGTATTGGAGAGAAGCTTGATGCCATAGAGCCTTTCTACCCCGACCGTATGGCTTCAAGAATTCTCGGAATGGGCGACGTGCTATCACTTATTGAAAAAGCCGAGCAGGCGTATGATGAGAAGAAAGCACAGGAGCTTGAAAAAAAGATACGCGAATCCTCTTTCACTCTTGACGATTACCTTGAACAGTTCTCTCAAATAAAGAGCATGGGAAGTCTTGATCAGCTTCTCGGAATGATGCCCGGTGTTAAACCCGGGGCTCTAAAGGATGCTCAAATAGACGAAAAAGCTATCGCTCGTACAGAAGCTATCATAAAATCGATGACTAAATACGAGCGCGAAAAGCCCGAAGTTCTCAACGCATCAAGAAAGAAACGTATTGCCGCCGGAAGCGGAACTTCCGTTGAAGAAGTAAACAAGCTCATACGTCAGTTTGACCAGACGAGAAAGCTTATGAAGCAGTTCTCTAACCCGAAGCAAATGGCTCGCTTCGGAAGAAAAAAGATGAAAATTCCGTTCAATTAAAAGCTAAATGCTTATAGCGGATTTTTAAATAAATTATTTATATATTTTTTGGAGGAATCAAAAAATGGCAGTTAAAATGAGACTCAGAAGAATGGGCGCAAAGAAAGCTCCTACCTACCGTGTAGTTATTGCTGACAGCCGCTTCCCCAGAGACGGACGCTTTATCGAGGAGATCGGTCACTTCAACCCCAAGAGTGATGAAGTAAAGATCGACGCTGAAAAGGCTAAAAAGTGGCTCGCTAACGGCGCTCAGCCCACAGATACCGTTAAGGCTCTGCTCAAGAAGTCCAACATCGTTGACTGATTTTGCACATAGGTGAACCAATAATGACGGATTTGAAAGAAACTCTATGCGGTATTGCAAGAGCGATAGTTGACGATCCCGATGCTGTTTCCGTTGAGGAAAGCGTTGAGGGCAAAAAGGTCAATCTTACTCTTCACGTTGCTGAGGACGATATGGGTATGGTCATCGGTAAGCAAGGAAGAATCGCTAAAGCTATCCGTACGGTTATGAGAGCAGCCGCTTCGGCTGACAATCGTGACGTCAACGTCGAAATCAGATAACTTAAGTGCACAAAAGAGACTCGCGCTAATTTACGGCGCGAGCCTCTTTTTTTCTGTTTTTTCTTTACTTTTCTCTGTTCGATAAACTGACAAGTATAATCTTTCGGTCTCTGACACCGTTTTTTGAATATTTAACTCGGAGGCAAATCTCTTTTTGGCGTTCTCCGACATTTTTTGATATAAGGCTTTGTCGTTTGACAGCTTTTCTATTGAACTCGCTAATTCGTGAGCATCTCCTTTTCTATACAAAAGTCCATTTTCACCGTCCTTTATCATATACGGATTCCCACCGAAATCACTTGCCACGCTTGGCTTTCCAATACTCATTCCCTCGGAAAGCGCAAGCGAGGAAGTCTCAGTGCCGATAGAACAATTCACCTGTATATCGGTTATATTTATATACAGCGTAACATCATGCACAAAGCCTGTGAAATAAACAAATTTATCTATTCCAAGAGTTTTCGCAAAGACTTCAAGCTCCTCTTTCATACTTCCCTCTCCGATTATAAGAAAACGGTATTTATCGGAACGTTCGCAAAGCAGAGCCGCGGCTCTCAAAAGACATTTATGGTCTTTATATTCTTCCAGTCTTGCGCAAATGCCTATAACGATATTATCATCGGAAAAGCCGAGGCTTTTTCTGATCTTGCTTCGTTCCTCCGCATTTAAATATCGCAAGCCCTCAACACCGTTAATGATAACTGTGATATCCGATTCATGTACACCCATGTGTATAAGATTTTCCTTTGCCGCATTTGCCACGGCTATAATTCTGTGTGAAAGAAGCTTATTTGCTGTTGAAACCGCTTTTTTGACTGCAGAATATTCAAATATTTTCGGCACTTCAAAAGCACAGTGTCTTGTATATATACGTGCGGGAACTCGGCAGATGTATGCCGCTATACGCGCGCTCATACAACCGTGGGTATTGACGATATCGGGATTATACTTATTTATAATACCGATCATTTCGAATATCGCAAAAAAATCGAATGAAGTGTTTTTACAACCGTTCATTTCGATGCATTTTATATTATCCTTTGAAAACCTCGACACCAAAGCGCTTCCTTTCGGTATAAGAACTGCAGTGCGAAAGCGCGTTTTGTCTGTGTACTTGAGTCTTGAATGTAAAAGCACTCCCGCACCGCCTATATTCGTGTCGCTGGTGAGCTCTATAACCTTTATCATTTATTACCTCCTGCCAATACTTAAAATTAGTATTGGTAGAAAATCCTTTTTTATTACGGCACAAAAAAGACATACCTTGGCGTACCTGCGATAAAGCATGTGCGCCATCTTTCTTTTTCTACCTGTGGTAGATATCTTCCGTCTTGAAGAACTACATTTTTCATGTTATAATATAATCAGCAAGCAGACGGAGGATATTATGAGAGACTATAGTTTTGGTAATTTTCTGCATGAGCTCAGAGTGCGTAGAGGCCTTACGCAGTATCAGCTCGGCGCGCTCGTCGGCGTTTCCGACAAGGCGGTTTCAAAATGGGAGAACGGTTCTTCCAAGCCGCAGAGTAATATTTTATATAAGCTCAGCGAGATTCTCGGAATCAGCGTTGACGAGCTTCTGACTTGCAAATATCGTTCCTTTGAAAATAAGGACACAAAAGGAGTATTTGCAATGAAAAAACA